>JAAYUZ010000108.1 GCA_012517385.1 Treponema sp.
AGCCGGCGGTGCTCTACGACCTCCCCCTTACCAACGACAATGCCCTGTTGTTCTTAAGCCGGCACTGGGGCCGGAAAGGAGCCTGATATGGTACCCCGCAGTATGCTGCTCCGCGGTGGTCTGGTAGCCTTGAGCGGCAAGGATGAACCGGAACAGCTCGATATACGGATTGTTGATGGCCGCTTTTCCGAACTTCGGCGGGGAATTCGGCCCCTTGCAGACGAGCCGGTGTATGACCTGGAGGGGCTCCTCGTGCTCCCCGGAGGCATCGACAGCCATGTCCACTTTGATACCCCAGGTTTTACCGACCGGGAGGACTTTCTCCATGGCAGTGCAGAGGCCGCCCGGGGGGGCATCACCACCATCATCGATATGCCCTGTACTTCCCTCCCTCCGGTTACTTCGGTTCCTCATCTTGAACATAAATTGAGGGCCATACAGCCCCTGGCCCTCATAGATTACGGCCTGTATGGCGGCCTGGCCGGTCAGGTCAGCGGGGAAACCTATCCGCCGGATTACCTGGAAGCGGCAGTGCGGTCCCTCGCGCCCTATGTGCTGGGTTTTAAGGCCTACCTCCTTTCAGGAATGGAAACCTTCCCCCGGCTCAATCACGAGGCTCTTAAACGGGCAATCCATTCCTGTGCCGCGGCGGGGCGCCCCCTCCTTCTCCATGCGGAGGATACGGACTATGTCTATGCCGCTGCTGAACGGATAAAAGCGCGTCACCTCGCTGCTGCCCAGGCTGAGTCAGGGACGGCTGGGGCTGTGAACACCCGGTCTGAGTCATGGGTCGCCGGGGCCGCGGCCACCTGGGATGATTATGTGGATTCCCGGCCGGAGGCGGCGGAGCTCGTGGCGGTGGCCGCCGCGGTACAGCTGGCTGGCAATGATGCGGCGGATCTTCATATTGTGCATGTGGGTACCGCCGCCGCAGCGCAGCTTGCCCATGAGGCGGGGGCAAGCTGCGAAACCTGTGGCCACTACCTGGCCTTTACCCGGGATGATTTTGCGGAAAAGGGTGCGAGCCTTAAGACCGCGCCGCCAGTTAAGGAAGCCCACAACCGGGACAAACTCTGGCAGTACCTTAAGGACGGAACCATCGATTTTGTGACGAGCGACCATGCCCCGGCCCGCCCTGAAGAAAAACGGACCGGTTCCGTGTGGACCGATTATGGGGGCATCCCCGGTGTTGGGACCACCTATCCCTATCTCTTTTCTGAAGGGTACCTGAAGGGTCGCCTCTCCCTGGCCCAGCTGCATGCCTTGATGGCGGGTGCCAAGGCCCGCCGCTTTGGCCTTGCTGACCGGAAGGGAGCCATAGCACCGGGACTGGATGCGGACCTTGTGATTATGGACCCGGCGGGCCAGACGGTGCTGCGGGGGGCGGATCTCCTTTCCAAGGGTAAGGATACCCCCTTTGACGGCATGGAATTGCGGGGGGCTATTATTGGCACCTGGGTCCGGGGTAAGGCGGTATACCTGAACCCCGAAATGAAACATGCCTGGGGAAGGTTCATCAATATGAAAGATAATAGTGCCCCCTATCCTGATCTAAAGGGGATTCTGGTGTCCGGGGGATACGGCCAGTGGCTCCGCTGGGGGAGCTCTTAAGGCTAAAAGGCTGATACTGGGCCCTTAAGGAGGTGCGTATATGACCCAAAAAACAGTATTTAGAAATTGTCTCGGGATTCTGCTCCCCGATGGCTCTAGCCCTGAGGGGCTCGATGTCCATGTGGAAGGGAACAGGATTAAAAAAGTTGGCAGACTGGAAACAGCCGAATTCCAGGACGCCCGGATCATCGATGCTTCGAACCATGTACTCCTTCCGGGGATGGTGAATACCCACCATCATTTTTATCAGACCTTAACGAGGAACCTGCCGGCGGTGCAGAACGCTAAATTGTTTGACTGGCTGGTGTACCTGTATGAAATATGGAAGGGCCTCGATGAGGATGCCATCTACTGGTCATCCCGGCTTGCCCTGGCGGAACTGCTAAAAACGGGATGCACCCTGGCGTCGGACCATCACTACCTGTATCCCCGATCGCTGGATGCGGATATCCCCACAATTCAGTTCGGCGCTGCCCGTGAACTGGGTATCCGGGTGTGTCTTACCCGGGGGTCCATGTCCCGCAGCAAAAAAGATGGGGGCCTTCCGCCGGACAGCACCGTACAGGATGAGGATACGATCCTGGCCCACATGGAAGAGAGTATCCGCAAATTCCATGACCCCGCTTCGGATTCGATGCAGCGGCTCGCCCTTGCGCCCTGTTCACCCTTCTCAGTTTCCGAGGCCTCCATGCGGGCCGCTGCCGAGTTGGGCCGGCGCTACGGGGTCCGTCTCCATACCCACCTGGCGGAGACCGCCGATGAAGATGAGTACTGCCTCGCCATGTATCATCGCCGGCCCCTCCAGGTGATGGAAGATACGGGCTTTATCGGAAATGATGTCTGGTATGCCCATGGGATATTCTTTACCGATGATGAGCTTAAAACCCTGGCCCGGACGGGGACCGGAATTGCCCACTGTCCGTCCTCTAATATGAGGCTTGGTTCGGGGATCTGCCGGGTTCGGGAAATGCTGGACTTGGGTATTCCCGTGAGTCTGGGGGTAGATGGATCGGCCAGTAATGACAGTTCGGATATGCTTGCCGAAGTCCGGCAGGCCCTGCTCCTACAGCGGGTAAGATACGGCTCAGGGGCCCTCACTGCCCGGGAAGCCCTGGCTATGGCAACCCAGGGCGGGGCCAGGGTCCTTGGTTTTGAGGATGCGGGAAAGATAGAAACAGGAGCCCTGGCGGATCTGGCCCTCTTTCCGGTAAACCGCCTCGATTATGCGGGGGCCCTTTCGGACCCGGTGGCTGCCCTGGTCTTCTGCGGTATCCGCCACGAGGCAGACTATGTGATGGTAAACGGCAGACTGGTGGTGGAAGGGGGAAGACTTCTTACTATTGATGAGGACCTGTTGTGGGATAAGGCCAACGAGGCTTCCCGGAGATTGCTGCAAAAGGCTGGTATATGAGGCACTTTCAAAATCCTGTAACTTTTAAAAGCGCCTGTATGGATTGGTCAAAAAGGAGGTAATGGCCATGCAAAATAAGGATCTTGAGGGGATGATTGCCCGTGTCGCATCCCGAAACATCAACATGTACGGAAAGGATTTTCTCTTAACCTGGGAAAAATCCCTGGAGGAACTGGAGGCGGTCTTTGATACTGCCATGATTTTGCGCAGACTCCGACAGGAAAATATATCCTGCCGTATCTGGGATTCGGGCATCGCGGTTTCCAATTTCCGTGACAATTCTACCCGGACCCGCTTTTCTTTTGCCTCGGCGGCGGACCTGTTAGGGCTCTATGTACAGGATCTGGATGAGGGAAAAAGCCAGGTAGCCCACGGTGAGACGGTCCGTGAAACGGCCACGATGATTTCATTTCTTGCAGAAGCCATCGGTATCCGGGATGATATGTACCTTGGAGAAGGGGACCGGTACCAGCGGGAGGTGGGGCAGGCCCTGGATGAAGCGGTCGCCGCCCAGGTGCTGCCTTCCCGGCCAACGGTCATCAATCTGCAATCCGATATAGACCATCCAACCCAGTCCATGGCGGATTTCCTGCATCTGGCGGAGTATTTTGGGGGCCTTGATAAATTAAAGGGTAAAAAGATCGCCATGTCCTGGGCCTACTCGCCCAGTTATGGAAAACCCCTTTCAGTGCCCCAGGGCATTATAGGACTGGCAAGCCGCTTTGGTATGGATATCCGTCTGGCCTATCCTGAGGGGTATAACCTGATTCCCGAAATCGAAGCCCTCTCCGCCAGGCAGGCAGAGGCTTCCGGGGGCAGGTTTACCATAACCCATTCCATGCAGGAAGCCTTTAAGGATGCGGATATTGTCTATCCCAAGAGCTGGGCTCCCTACGAGGTGATGCAGCGGCGGGTACCCCTCCTGCATGCAGGGGACACGGCGGGGCTCAAGGCACTTGAACAGGAGTGCCTGGCAAACAATGCAAAGTTTAAGGATTGGGAATGTACCGAGGATATGATGAAGCTGACCCGGGGAGGACGGGCCCTCTATATGCACTGCCTCCCGGCGGATATTACCGGAGTTTCCTGCAAGGCCGGGGAAGTGGCAGCCAGTGTCTTTGAGCGGTACCGGAACGACACCTACCGGGAGGCAGGCTGGAAGCCCTACATCATCGCAGCCATGATCCTGCTGGGTAAACGGGATGCCCCCGCCAGAACCCTGCAGGCCCTGTTCGAGCGTGGCCGCAGCCGGGAGCTGTAGCACAACGCTGCACGGGCGGCTGCTTCTCAAAGCCCGCTGCCCGCGCGGTCGTCAGATCCCCGCGTGGCCAGGCCGCCCGCTGTTTGCGGGGCTTGCGCAGCCCGCCCGTGCGGCACTTCGCCCGTGCGGCAAAGCAACGCCCTTCCGGCAAGGCTGCGCGGTGGAGCAGCTTTCGCCTGCTAACCACCGCCTGCCGCCTGCGCGGTAGCCCGCTGCCCGCGCGGTCGTCAGATCCCCGCGCGGCCAGGCCGCCCGCTGTTTGCGGGGCTTGCGCAGCCCGCCCGTGCGGCACTTCGCCCGTGCGGCAAAGCAACGCCCTCCCGGCCAGGCCGCCCGCTGTTTGCGGGGCCTGCGCCGCCCGCCCGCGCGGCACTTCGCCCGTGCGGCAGAGCAACGCCCTCCCGGCCAGGCCGCCCGCTGTTTGCGGGGGCCTGTGCAGCCAGGTCGCCCGCCACCCGCTGGCCGCTGGCCGCAGCCCGCTGCCTGAGGCCTCCTGGGGTCCCCAGTGACCCGGGAACTTTACTTCCCGGCGGCCCGGAGGGCCTTGAGCACCCGGGGAGGCGTGAGGGGCAGTTCGTAGACCCGAACCCCGGTGGCATTCCTCAGGGCATTGGCTATGGCTGCAGGCGGTGTATCGATGCCGATCTCCGCCACTGACTTGGCGCCGAAGGGCCCAGAGGGCTCGTAGCTTTCAGCAAATTCCACGGTTAATCGGCCCACATCCTCCCGGCCGGGAACCTTGTAATGGAGCAGGCTGTTGGTGAGCAGGTGGCCCCCTTCGGAATACTGCACATCTTCGCAGAGGGCCATCCCGATACCCTGCAGGAGGCCCCCTTCAACCTGTATCCGGGCCAGGTTTGGATTGATGGTGGTCCCGCAGTCCACCACCGCCACATATTCAATTACATCAATCTTGCCCGTTTCCGTATCCAGTTCGATTTCCACAAAGCCCGCCATATAGGGGGGCGGTGATTTTTCTCCCGAATAGGAACCGGTGGTTGCTATGGTTTTCATCGACGCGCCGTTATGATACAGGGTGTCAAAGCTGAATTGTTTTAAGCTGGTAATCACTTTTCCCTGTTCATCATAGAACTGGCCGTCCCGGAACTGCACCGACTCTGCCCGCAGTTTGTACGTCTCAGCCACCGCTTCCCGCAGGGCCTGTTTCATCCGCTGGGCTGCCTGCAGCACCGCATTCCCCGAAACATAGGTGGTACTGGATGCATAGGCCCCCACGTCGTAGGGAGTATGGTCTGTGTCGGAGGCGTAGACCACGATGTCCTCTACTGGAACCCCCAGTTCCTCTGCGGCAATCTGGGCAAGAATGGTATCGCTGCCCGTACCCAGGTCGGTGGCGCCGATGTGGAGCTTAAAGAAGCCGTCATCCTGCAGTTCCAGGTTTGCGGAGCCCATATCGATGAGGGGAATCCCGGAGCCCTGCATGGCAATGGCCATCCCCTTGGCCCGGATCCTGCCGGGAGCGACCTGCCGGACCAGCGGTTCCTGGTCCCAGCGGATCAGTTCCTTTCCCCGCTGAATGCAGTATTCCAGTTTGCAGGATTCGATGGTCATTTCCACCCCTTCGCTGCCTTCACCCATGATGCGGAAGACCTCGCTGGTCTGGCCCTCACCGATCATGTTCCTGCGCCGCAGTTCGATTGGACTCATCCCCAGAAGGTGGGCCAGTTCATCCATGGCACTTTCCAGAGCGAAGTTCCCCTGTACCGCACCGTATCCCCGGAATGCGCCGGCGCTCACCTGGTTGGTATAGACCACCTGGCCGCCGTAGGCCACAGCTTCCACCTTGTTATACAGGGGGAGTGTTTTGGATCCCCCTACCATAAATACGGTAAGGGCATGTTCTCCATAAGCCCCCGTATTGGAAAGCACCTGCATATCAATGGCCCTGAGCCTTCCGTCCTTTGCCGCCCCCAGCCGTACTTTAAGGCGCATCTGATGCCGGGTAAAGGTGGCTTCAAAGACCTCCTTTCTGGTGAGGGTGATTTTTGCAGGCTTCCCGGTGGCCAGGGTTACCAGCGCTGCATAGGGTTCCACATGGATGGTCTGCTTAGTCCCAAAACCGCCGCCAATCCGGGGTTTCTGGACCCGGATATTCCGAAGGGGCATGGCCAGAGCCTGCCCCAGCAGCCTTCTGGTATGAAAGGGATTTTGGGTTGATGAAACTACGTTGAGCCTTCCATGAAGGTCCAGGTAGGTAAAGGCCGTGTGGGCTTCCATGGCCACATGGTTCTGTGCCTGGGTGTACCAGGTGCCCTCCACAACCACGTCGCAGTCCTCCAGCACCTGGGCTACGTTCCCTACCTCCATGCTGTAGGCCGCGGCGATGTTCCGTTTCGGCTCAAAACCGATGGGGAACATTTCGTGGATGTCCGATTCAGGGTGGACCACCGCCGGGTTGTCCACCGCCTGTTCAAAATCGAGCACCGCCGGGAGTACCTCATACTCTACTTTGATGAGTGAAAGGGCCCGGTTTACGCAGGCCAGGTCCCGGCCTGCCACAATGGCCACCTCATCTCCCACATATCGTACATATTCATCCAGGATAAACTTATCGTGGGGGCTTGGTTCCGGATGGCCCTGGCCTGCCCGGGTATAGGCAATCCGCTTCACATCCTTCCAGGTCAGGATGCAGGCCATACCCTCTATCTGCAGGGCGGCGCTTGTATCGATAGAAAGGATTCGGGCATGGGCGTGGGAACTGCGGAGGAGCCTGACCACCAGGGCATCCTGGGGGGCCAGGTCTTCCGTATAGGCGGGGCGGCCCAAAACGAGGCCCGTTCCATCAATTTTGGGAATACTTATATTGACACTATGGATGGATTCTTTATTCATGATGGGCCTCCAGAAATTTACGTATTGCCCTCATCTGACCTTCGTAACCGGTACAACGGCAGAGGTTCCCCGCAAGATAGTGGCGTATATCCTCATCACTGGGATGTTTCAGCTCCTCCTTCATGGCCAGCACGGTAAGGGTAAAGCCGGGGGAGCAGAAACCGCACTGATCGGCCCCTTCGGCGGTAAGAAAGGCGGCGAATTCAGCGGCCTCCTTCTCTTTGCCCTTTACGGTACTGATACTGCGTCCCTCCGCCCGATGGGCCAGATAGGAACAGGAAAGCACCGGTTTGCTGTCTACCAGTACGGTGCAGAGACCGCAGGAACCGGTGTCGCAGCCGGTTTTTACCTCCGTATATCCGTATCTCCGTAGCACCTCCGCCAGCATTTCTCCGGCCTGTATTTCCAGTTGTTTCTTTTCATTGTTGATGGTACAGGTGATCATCATCGGCTGGCCTCCTCTATGGCCCGGCGCACCAGGACCGGGCAGACATTTTTCCGGTATTCCTCATCGGCCCGGATATCCTTGCCAAAGCTCAGTTCCGCCGCCGCCTGCCGGGCCGCTTCGGCGATGGCAGCCCCCTCCGGCTTTTTCGTACCCCCCAGGATCTGCATGGCCGCTGCCGCTAACTGGGCCCGGCCCGGCCGGGCTCCCACCGCGATACGCCAGAGTCCCCCTGTATAGGCCGCTGCCACACTCAGGATGGGAAAGTCCAAATGGGTGATCCGGACCGTCTGGTATGAGGCCTGAACCTGCCGGGCCGGAATCCGCACCGCCCGGATAAGATGGGGCCCGTGGTCGGTGGCGGCCATATAGGCTTCGATGCTGAGGGGGCCCTCAGGATACAGGTCAAGTTCTGCCCCCAGGGCCAGGAAAAGGGTGCTCACATCGGAAAATCCGTAGCGTCCCGCCAGGGAGCCCCCCAGGGTACTCAGGTTCCGCAGCTGGACCCCCACAATATGGCCGAGGGTGCGGGAAAAGAGAGGCCCATAATGCTTTGCAAGCAGACCGTCTACTTCGAGGCTCCGCAGCGTAGTGGATGCCCCGATTTCAATTTCCTGGCCGCTTTCTTTTATGTAGGAAAGCCCCAGGGCGGATAGATCCACCCCGTAGTCGAGGCTTTTTGTGGTCATTCTGAGCCAGGTACAGCCTCCCAGGATTGTGGCCCTCCGCTCTTTGACCGCTTCGTAGGCCTCTTCAATCGTCTGGGCCAGCACTAACTGTTTAATTTCCATACCCACCTTCCTTTTTATGTACCGGTTTGCTCAAGGCTATTGGTATTTATCTTGACGCCTTTCATGCAGGTCAGCCGTACGACCGGTTTTATAACCGGCCGGACTTATGGTCGGCCCTACGACCTGCCAGCTCTACGACCTGCCTCATGGTCGGCACTACGACCGGCCGGCCCTACGACCTGCCTCATGATGCCAGGGTCAGCCCATAATTTCCCGGTTAAAATCTTCTATCAGCGAATCAATTTCCGAGATTTGCCGGTGCAGACCGCCCCAGTATTCCCGGTAGTGCTGCCATTGTTCCCGCAGTTCATCCACGGTTTTTCCGAGCTGTTCTACCCAGGTAAAGTATTTAAGTTGATGGATGCGGCGCCGGTCCACATGGCTCAGTTCCAGGGTGTGGTCCACCGAAAGGTTCTGCAATAGATCAAAATCCCGGTCGGCCTGGCGCTGGTCATAGGGCCCCCGCTCTGCGGCCAGTTCCGAAAGACGGGACCCATAGAGCTGCATCGAGTCGGTAAAAACCGTCATAGCCCGGTCCTGTTCATCAAGTTCATAGTATTTGGCAGCCTTAATGGTGGCTATCAGGTTCCCGATCCCGGAAATACCCAGCAGGGATAGTTTTTCCACGGTCCCCCGGTCTATCCCGGCCTCTTCAAGCCGTTTTTTGCCCGCTGCTTCGTTAAAGAGCCGGAGGAGCCGAATCACGATCTCGTCATCCACCGCTACAGCCACGTCGGTGTCCCGCAGGTTATGAATCCAGGGGATGTGCTTGTCTCCGATGCCTTCGATCCGGTGTCCCCCAAAACCATTTTCTGTGATCGTAGGGCATTGCAGGGCTTCGCCAACCCCAACCTTGCACTGGGGGAATTGTTCTTTAATGTAGCTCCCCGCACCCAGGGTTCCGGCGGAACCGGAAGAAAAGAGCACCAGGGCCAGGTTGATGGATGTCTGGGGCTGTTCTTCCGCCATTAAATTAAAGGCTTCCTGCAGCGCAGGTCCGGTGATGCCGTAGTGCCACAGGTGGTTCGGCAGCTGATCGAACTGGTTAAAAATGACCGCATCGCTGCGGGTTTTTTCTATTTCGATACATTTGTCAAAGATTTCTTTTACGTTAGACTCACAGCCTGGGGTTGCGATGACCTCCTC
>JAAYUZ010000109.1 GCA_012517385.1 Treponema sp.
TCATGAAGCGCATTGCGGAAGAAATGTCGATCAACCTTGGCCAGGTTTCAGCGGTCATCGGCCTCTTCGCAGAGGGTTGTACGGTACCCTTTATTGCCAGGTACCGGAAAGAAAAGACCGGAAGCCTGGATGAGGTCCAGGTCCGGGAAATCGATCACCGCTTTACCAGCGGTAAAAACCTGGAAAGCCGCCGGATAGAGATTATCCGGGGAATCTTTGAACAGGGAAAACTCACCGAAGCCCTCTATGAAAACATAATGAAGGCTGCCACGCTTACTGAACTCGAAGACATCTACGCTCCCTACAAGCGGAAAAAGAAAACCCGGGGCATGATTGCCCAGGAAAAGGGCCTTGAACCTCTGGCCCAGGCGATGATGGAGCTGGATGCGGCGGCCCTCCGTAAAAAAGCGGAAGAGTTTATCCATGAAGACCCTGAACACCCCGAGCTTTCTGTCGCTACTGTAGACGATGCCCTCCAGGGGGCCATGGATATTATCGCCGAACAGGTAGCCCAGGATCCGGACAACCGCAGTGATATTAAGAAATTCTATCTCTCCGACGGCCGGATTATCGTAAAGGGCATTGGAGATGAGGAAAAGAAAAAGACCAGCACCTACCAGATGTACTGGGACTACACCGAACAGCTATCCCAGATAAAGCCCCACCGGGTTCTTGCTATTAACCGGGGAGAACGGGAGGGTGAACTGGAAGTTACCATCGATGTGGATGAAAACACCGCCACGGAACTGCTCCAGAGGAAATATACGATACATAACGATTATCATAAAACCGCTATCGAAGATGGCCTTAAGCGGCTCCTCTCACCGGCGGTCATCCGGGAACTGCGGGGAGATCAGAGTGATGCCGCTGATGACCATGGCATTTCGGTGTTCAGCCAGAACCTGAAGAACCTGCTCATGCAGCAGCCCATAAAAGGGACACGGGTGCTGGGGATCGACCCGGGTATCCGTACCGGAACCAAATGTGCTGCCCTGGATGAAACCGGCAAATACCTGGGAAGTTTTGTCATCTATCAACATCACCCTGAGGAGGCAAAACGCTCACTCCTGGAGGGTATCAAAGCCTACAACGTTCAGCTCATCGCAGTCGGGAACGGCACGGGCAGCCACGAAGTGCAGGAACTGGTGGCCCAGGTAATCAGCGACAATCACCTGGAGGTCCTCTATACCGTAGTGGATGAAGACGGCGCTTCGGTCTATTCGGCCAGCGATATCGCCAGGGAAGAGTTCCCTGACCTTGATCTGACGATCCGGGGAGCAATTTCCATTGGCCGACGACTCCAGGACCCCCTGGCGGAACTGGTAAAAATCGATCCAAAGTCTATCGGCGTCGGCCTGTATCAGCACGACGTAAACCAGAAAAAACTCTCAGAAACCCTGGACGAAGTGGTCCAGTCGGTAGTGAATAACGTGGGTGTCAATTTGAACACCGCCAGCGTATCCCTTCTGAAGTATGTGTCAGGAATCAACGGGTCCCTGGCTAAAAAGCTCGTAAAATACCGGGAAGAACGGGGCAAAATTACGAGCCGCAAGGAGTTGATGGAAGTCCCCGGCATGGGCCCCAAAAGTTTTGAACAGTGCGCAGGCTTCCTCAAGATTCCCGAAAGTCCGGACCCCCTGGATAACACCTGGGTACACCCGGAAAACTATGAAATCGCCCGGGAAATCTATAACCTGCTCAAGTCAAAGGGCTCCCTCTCTGCGGAGGACACTAAAGCCTTAAAAGAAAAATACTCAGTTGGAGATACAACCATTCGGGATCTGGTTGATGAGCTTAAGAAGCCCAATCGGGACCCCCGGGAGGGATATCCGAAGCCGGTGATGCAGAAGGGGGTCGTTACCTTCGAAGACCTCCACGAAGGGATGATGATCACCGGCAAGGTGAAAAATGTGGTTGACTTTGGGGCCTTTGTGGATGTGGGCATCAAAGAGACCGCCCTCCTCCATATTTCCGAAATGAGCGACAGCTATATCCAGGACCCCATGGAAGTTCTTAAGGTCGGAGATGTCCGGGAATTCCGCATCATCGGCCTTGACCTGGACCGGCGGCGAATCAGCCTTTCGCTGAAAAGCCAGAACAGCGGCGGAACCGCAAGCAGTGGAGCCTCCCGCAGCGGCACTTCAGTTGCCGGGAACCGACACAGTGGCCCCTCCAGTGCTGGAAGCCGAAACAGTGCTTCTGCCAGCAGCCGCCCGGGAAGCGGACACAGTGGCACCGCCAGCAATCGGCCGGGGAGCGGACATAGTGGTACCGCTCAGACCCCCACCCCCCAAGGCGAGACGGGCCGCCGGGTGGTGGTCGTCAAGAAAGCCGGTGACCAGAAAGCAAACAACAGGGATGATGACGGCACCATGTATAATCCCTTTGCCGAGGCTTTGCGGAAAATGCAGGAAAAGAGCGGAAAGAAATAGATGGATGAACTCCTGTCCCGGGGGCTCGACCTGCTCCTGGAAACCGAACCCGGTCTCGAACCATATATTGGGCAATACAGACGGGCTCAGCTTCAGAACAAGCTTGAAGCCTATGTGGGGGAGCTCGAGCTTTTTAACCCCGCCTACGGCCTCGTGGGCACCGAAAACCATGAAGAGCTCATTATCAAGCACATCCTCGACTCCCTGGCGCCCCTGGGACATATCCTCCGTACCATCCAAAACTCCGGCGATCCGCCCCCTGTACCGCAGATCGCCGACGCCGGGACCGGAGCGGGCCTTCCAGGCCTGCCCCTGGCCTGCGCCCTCCCGGACTATCAGTTCACCCTCATCGAACGGATGGGCCGGCGGATCGGCTTTTTGCAGAACAGCCTGGCTGTCCTCGGCATAGAAAACGTCCGCCTTGAACAGGCGGACATCGAAAAGGCCCGCTCCGGTCCCTTTCACCTCATCACCTTCCGGGCCTTCCGTCCACTGGAACAACCCATCCTCAAGGCGCTGCTTAAGCTGCTCGCTCCTGGGGGCGCCCTTGCGGCCTACAAGGGCCGGCTTGAAAAAATCCAGGAAGAAATGAAACCCATTGAACACCTGCTGAGCAGATGGGAAGCCCTGCCAGTCCAGGTCCCTTTCCTGGAAGAAGAACGGCACCTGGTAATCATTAGGCCCTAGACGCACCTCGAACCGGCGGTGTTTGCATACCCGGGGGTATTATCAATATAGATACCCAAAAGAACACAGAGACCTTGCAAAACCCCAGGGGCATCAGTATGTTAATGCAATGGACATACGCAATTACCGGGAGCCAGACCTCCCCTATCTTTATGAGATTTGCCTCAAAACCGGCGACAACGGAAAAGATGCTAGCCCCCTCTACAACGACCCCTATGTGCTTGGCCAGTTTTATGCGGCTCCCTATGCATTTTTTGAAAAAGACTGCGTACTCATCCTGGAGGGA
>JAAYUZ010000017.1 GCA_012517385.1 Treponema sp.
CGTTATATCGATAGGTATTGTCCTTTAGCCCGATCTTTTGTACCAGCATGTCGGTCTGCACACAGAGCACGGATTCATTTGCTTTCATAGAAAAGCAATGTATCAGAAAGGGCTGGTAATGTGTAGCTCTGCCGCAAAGGTCGGGCGGGGCAGGTTTACCCCTTTATCATCACCAGAATTGTCAGGTCATCCTTGGGTTCTTCCCCTGCAAGGAAGGTTTTAAACTGCCCCAGGATATAGTCCCGGACAGCCGCTGCTCCATCCTTTGCGGGGGCACGGGACAGGGTTTCCTTAAGCCGTTCGTTTCCAAACTCCACCCCTTCGGCGTTTTTTGCTTCTACCAGGCAGTCCGAATAGACAAGGAGGGTGTCTCCGCTGTGGATGGGGAAACGGAGGCTTCGGTACCCTTCGGAAAGACCTTCGAGTCCGATAAAGCGTCCCCGGCTTTCGCCCTGCCGGGATTCCACCGCCTTAACCGCACCGGTACGGCCTGAGCGGTACAGCAGGTCCGGGTGCCCCGCATTTACGTATTCGACCCGGTCATCGGTAAAGCGAAGGAGAATGCCCGTCAGGTAGTTTTCGATATTGCCCTTTTCGGAGATGAGCTTTTCATCAATCCTTTTCATGACCTCCCCGAGGGGAATATCTTTGCCATCCTTAAACTGGCGGTACACAACCGATTTCGCGAGCATAGCCACAAGACCCGATGCAATGCCGTGGCCAGAAACATCAAAAAGGCCCGCGCCGAGCAGGCGGTTTTCATCAATATAAAAATCATAGAGGTCCCCCGAAACTCCCGCCATGGGCTCAAAGGCATAGGCTACGTCCCAGCCCTCCAGTGGGGGGAGAAAGGCGGGATAAAAGCTTTTCTGGACAAACTCTGCCATTTTAAGGTCCCGCTGGGCACGGTAATTGGCTTCTTCCAGGGCGCTGTTTACCTGTTGTAACTGCTGGTTGGCCTGAAAGAGTTCTTCGGTCCGTTCTTTAACCTTTTGTTCCAGGTGAAGATTCAGGTCCTCCGCTTCGTTTCTTGCCCGGGCAAAGCGGCCTGCCAGGAGAAAGAGAAAGCTTATCAGGACAATCTGCCAGCCAAAACCGGTAATATAGGGGAAGTTATATAATTTAAGGACCTCGTGCAGAAAGATATCGAGCAGGGCCGTAAGTACCAGGGGAGAAAATCCAAGGAGCAGGGGGAGTGCATCCGGATCTTTTTTTAAGAAGGACGAAACCGGGATATAGAGCACATACGCAAGGGGTGGTAAGAGGAAGAGCTGTGTAACCAGGCGCAGTTCCCGAAGGGACGCATAGCTTGGGCTTAACAGTATGATACCCACCGGTATGGCGAATAAAACCACCCGGACCCAGAAAATCCACGAGGGGTCTGTTTTTCGTAAATAGTCCCGGACGAAACCGCTGAGCTTAAAGAGCATGAAGAAGAGCACCAGGTTGATGAATTTCTGGAAACTGAGGTAACTGAGCCAGGCCGGTGGCATACCGGGCAGTTCGGTGATAAAAAAATTGGAAAGATAGAATACACTCAGCAGGTTAAGCAGGGCAAAGGAAAAGTTCTCCTTATCCTTTTTTCTTCTATAATAAAGGATGAAATGATACAGTGAAATAATAAGCATGATCGCCGCAAACATGAGGTTTACGGTGGAATTCCAGAAATTTTCCCAGCGGTTTGCATGGGCCGTATCTTCTCTAAAACCAATAAAGGGGCGGGACGCCAGGGAGCCCTCTCCATCAACCCAGATACGCATGGTGACTGTTATCGGCTTATGCAGTTCTATCGCCTCTGGAGGAATGGCGTATTCCCGGGAGGTATTCCAGTAGCTGAAATAGTTTGGGGGATTTCTGCCGGTGCTTCCCACAAAGATGCCGTTTACCCAGGTCTGGTCTGTCATGGTAACCCGGCCCAGAAAGAGCCCCAGTGGTTTGGGACTGAATACTTCGAGGCTGGGAAACTCTCCGCGAATCCAGATATAGCCCCGCTTTCCTGGGAGCAGGTATTCAAGGTTGGCCAGGGCTTTTTCATCGATTGTGGTAAAGCTAAGATTTTTTACTGCCTCAAGATTTTTCTGTGGTTCTAAGGTTTCTGGTGATGGATCTAAGGCCCAGTACCATTGCTGGGCATGGAGCATAGGAGGTTTGTTGACCGCACCTTCGGCCGAGACTGCCCTGTCTGGTATTGTAAGCATTAAAAACATTACAAAGCCAAACAAGAAAGTAATACGCCGTGATGTATTCATGGTTAGCAGTCCCATTACAAACCTCCATTATATTTTGGTTAATGCTTAATTTTGATGATGTTTTGCCAGTGTTTCCTGAACCTTTTTCTCGTTGTATAACAGAAGCAGTATAAACCCGATTACACAGAACGCAAGGGCAAACACCGTGGTAAGCCGTACTCCGGAGGTACCTACCACTTCACCCTGCTGGGCCCCGATCATAACGATAGAGGGGAGCAGCACCGCCCCGATTGACTGACCCATTTTGGACATGAAGGTTCGGAACCCAAAGAAGACCCCCGCCTTATACATGCCCGTTTCTATGGCATAGGCTTCTGCCATGTCGGAAACCATGGCGTTGGGCAGTATCCCAAAAATCGCCAGGGGTATTGCAGCAAGGAGGGCTGCAATCATCGCCTGTGTCATGGCAGGCAGGGGGAGGTAGCCGAAGAGGGAGCAGAATGCAAAGAGTATCCCAAAGAGCCCAAAGGCAATCATTAAGAGCCGTTTCCGTCCCACCGCCCGGGCGATGAAGTTAACAGGAATATAAAAGGCAAAACTTACCAGGAACATGAGGATAAAGAGGCTCGAATAGGTTTCCTTCGGCAGCCCCAGCAGTACCGTAATGTAGTACATAAGCCCGTTGTTGATGAAATAAAGGCTGATCCAGTAGGCAAAGTCTGAAAGGGTAAAGCGTAAAAAGTTCCGGTCCTTTATAACATTACCGATGGAGGTAAAGAAGCCGTCATCGCAGGGAACCGATTCGGCATATCGGTTTTCATCGATCACGATGATGGGAAGGACCATCAATATAAAGGATACGAGGGCAAATACCCCCTGGGCTGACTGGAATGCCTTGAGGGCTGACATGCCCTGAGCCTGGAACATACCCTGAAGGGCCGGAGCCTGGGCTCCGATCATGGCACCCAATGCCCAGGTGATGGAAATCATGGTGGAAAGTTCCAGACGCTCATTGCTGCTGTGTCCCAGTTCGCTCATCCATGCAAAGAAGGGAGTAACATACATGGTCATAAAGAGGTAAAAGAGGGTTACCGTAACAAAGAGCCAGATACCGTTGGCTGCGATATTTGCCTGTTCACCGGTACCAAAGGGAGCTACGAACACAAGAACAGAAAAGAGGGCGAATGGAACCACCGCAGTGGCCATAAAAAACCGGCGCCTTCCGATTTTTGATTTATTCTTATCAGAGAAGACTGCGATGAGCGGGTCCGTAACAGCATCCCAGATACGGCCAAAGGCGAGAATGAGGCCAATGACCGTAAGGACACCCACTACATAACCCTGGTGAATCATCCTGGGGAACAGGGCTGCTCCTCCTTCCTGGGGCGGAAGATATAAATAGTTTAAAAAATTGGCGGCTCCGTAACTTGCCAGGGACCAGCCTAATTGTCCCAGGGCATACACGATTTTTTTAGAGAACGGCAGGGACTCTACCGTACGGCCCTGACTGTTCAACGATGTGGTGGTGTTGCTCATTTCGCTTCTCCTTTAACTGCAAGTTCAACTGCCCGGTAGGCTCCTGAATAGAGGCCAGCCTTATTGGCAGATAGTATACAGGAATTCATAAGTTCTAATCCTTCCCGGTCTTCGACCAGGAAACGCAGCATGGCCTCCGCCTCTTTAGGATCGCTGCATTCAAAGGTACCGTCTCCGATTTCTGCGGACCGTATGGCTCCCCATGCTTCATGTCCGCCGACCCGCCGTACAAGCAGTTTCGGTACCGGATAAAAGGCGAGCTCACTGGGCTTCGTCACCAGGAGGTCGCTGCCCCGCATGAGGAGGTTCGTGGTATAGACTGCCTGGAAAATATCCGAATGCATGAAGATATGGATTCCAGTAAGGGTGTCCCGTAAGGCTTGTTCCGCAAAGGCCCTAGTATCATCCCAATTGTTGATATGTTTGGTGGCATGCTGAAGCTCTGGAATGTCCGACAGGAGGCCCTCCAATACAGATTGATGGTCTCCCACATTGATGAGGATGGCCACCTTACCCCGCTTCTCCAGGGGCAGCAGGGTTCTGATAAGACGGGCGTAGAGTTCCCGCTGGGCCCCCGCACCGCCGACGGAGAGGAGTATCCGCAGGGGCTTGAGGGTTTCAAGCCGTTTCAGTCTGGCAGCGGTGTCCTGTTCCAGGTTTGCCACGAGCTCATGGTCAATGTAATGGCCGGTGTAGATAAGGCTTCCTGAATTCATAAAACGGGGTACGGTTTTGCCGGCCATGCCCCGCAGGGTCTTATAACCGAACCAGGCAGAGGGGGATTGCACACAGTGGATAGCCCCCTCTGCAAGGTGCAGTGCCATGGGCCAGTTATCGGGTATCACATTAACTACCCGTTCCATGCCGCTGTGAATGGCCGCCTGGGCGGGCCATACATGGGTTGCCACATAGGGTACCTGTTTGGGTAAAAGTTTGCAGGGTGTTGCCATAAGCTCGGCGGTTTTCTGGTCCGCCGCATTGTAGGTTAATTTACGGAACCCCTCCGAGTTGAGTGGTTCCCAATAGAGACTGTTGAACAGGGCATATTTTTGGGAGAGCCGGGACCCGAGGGAATACAGACTGTTAAGGTGGGCAATAATTTTACCGCCCGTTGTATCCTTAAAGGAATGAAGGTCGAACCAGTAGGGATTTTTTCCCATCGCACGGGCTGCGCTGGCAATAGCGATGGAAATTCGGTAGTGTCCAAAGCCCATACGGATGTTCCCTACCACCAGGGCGTTCGGGTCCGCCGCAAGGTTACTCGTCTGCCAGCCCCCTTCTATTCTGGTCTTCGCCTCCTGAACCATAAGCTGTTCAATACCCAGCGGTTCAAGGCTGTCTACCTTCCGGGCTAACAGGGTAAATTCCTTTTGTGAATCATCACCGAATTTTTTAATATAGGCAGCTTTTTGGCGTTCTGCCCTTTGCCGAACCCCGATTGGTATGGGATTCCCGAAAATAACGCTGGATTTGTCCATCCCCCATGCTCCTCTTCTTTGCCTCTGGCTTTTTCATCTTCACGACAGGTTCCGCGTACTGCTGCAATCGCTAGCTGCTGTAATCCTTCGCTGCTGTCATCGCTTACTGCTGTAAGTCTTCACTGCTGCTTGCGATTGCAATCCAGATGCAGCTGCCCCTCGTTGTCGTCCCTGTCGATGATGCTCCATGCTGCCCCGGTTCAACATCGCACCGTTTCAGCGGTTTCGTGTTTCGATTCAGTGCTGCACCGTTGCGATGCGACATCGTTTCGGTGTTACACTGTTGCAGTGTTACACCGTTGCAGTGTTACATCGTTTCAGTGTTGCACCGTCTCGGTGTTACATGGTTGCAGTGTTACATCGTTGCAGTGTTACATCCATTCAGCGGGTCGCCAAAGGTTAGTCTTAGTAATGTCATTCATTTTCTGAATGACATTAAATATTTTAAACCTGTTTGCAAATTCCGTCAAGAAAATATATAATCAATGTATGAATTATAAGGATATACAGAAAGAACGGGTTCGCCGGTATTTTCTTGATGCGGCCAAGGAAATCATTATAGCCGAAGGGGTCTCGTCGGTAACCGCAAAAAAGGTAGGTGAACGGGCAGCCTATTCCTATGCGAGCATCTATAACTATTTTGAAAACCAGAATGCCCTAATCTGCGAAGCGGTGGAAGAAATAGCTAAGGAATGCGCCGAATGGGTAGCGGGTCATCTGGAGGACGTCCTGGCGGGTCATTTTTCGGATTTTCACCTCTGGCTTCCCTATGAACAGAGAAAAAAAGCGGATGTTCCAGGAACCGCTGCCGTTTCTGAGTATAGGAGCATTGCTCAGATGCGAGAGCACACCGCAGAAGACCGCATCCTTGCATTTGCCTTTTTAATGATAGAGTATAATGGTAGAAATCCTAATGTGTATGCTCCCTTTTTATCCACCGAAATAGATTTTCGCTATTTTATAAAACGGGATGGGTACCATTTTATGCATCCTGCCTATGAACTGCTTATGAAGGAACTGGAAAAACTTGATAGATTTACTCAGGAAAAGCGTCGACTAATTGCGGACATTATGGTATATATCTTCCATTCCAAGATGCACTTTTTTATCCGTTATGGCACTCCGGAAAGCCTGGAGGCCCTGCATCGAGAGGTATCCCAGGAGGTCCGCTTTTTATTATGGCCCTGACCCATATAGAAAAACTTATCGCTAAGGCAATACTCGACTACGAACTGATACAACCGGGGGACCGGATTCTGCTCGGTGCGTCCGGCGGCAAGGATTCGACCACCCTGGCCTGGGCGCTGGGCCGCCGCAAAAAGTGGAATGCCCCGGCCTTTGAGCTTTCTGCCCTGAGAATTGCCAGTGACGTGCCGGGGGGCGGCATGGGAAGCGCGGCGGCCCAGCGCCTGGCCGCACTGTACGAGGAATGGGGCATCCCGCTCCATACCTTAGAGGTGCCAATCGTGGAGCGTCTTAAGCCAGGCCAGCGGATGAACTGTTACTGGTGTTCAACCCAACGGCGGACCGAGCTGCTTCGTTACGCCATGGATAAGGGGTGTAACAAAATTGC
>JAAYUZ010000110.1 GCA_012517385.1 Treponema sp.
AAGGGACTGCACCGACCGGGCAGTCCCTCATTGCATCCGCCAACAGCTTTTAAAGTTGCTCCTATCCTGGGTGCATAAAGTATTACTTGATATTTTTCAACTATTGCGGTATATTCATTATAAGCATATATAACATGATCCCTATACAGTAAATCTGGGAGGGGTTCATCAACCTGAGGAGGTAGTACGATGGGTATGAAATACCGGCCATTGGGCAAAACGGGAATCCAGGTAAGCGAGATTGGGATGGGACTCTGGGCTGCTGGAGGGGATGCCTGGGGCCGCACGGAGGACCAGGAGGTGCGGCGGGCTATCGACTATGCACTGGACCAGGGGGTAACCTTTTTTGACACCGCCGATGTATACGGCAATGGCCACAGCGAAGAACTCCTCGGTAAGGCCATGGCGGGCCGGCGGGACCGTTTCATCGTGGCCACCAAAATCGGCTGGCGGAACTTTGACGGCGAAAAGGGCCAGAGCGCCTACACTACCGTAGACAAATTTATCACCGGGGTCGAAAGCAACCTGAAACGGCTTAATACGGATTATATTGATGTACTCCAGAGCCATATCGATTTCCGGGACCCCACCATGGAAGTATTCCTGGAGGGTTTCCAGAAACTGAAAGCAGCGGGGAAAATACGGGCCTATGGGGTGAGCACCAGTAACTTTGAATACCTTAAGGCCTTTAACCATGACGGCCAGGCGAATACACTCCAGATCGATTACAGCATTCTGAACAGGACCAGCGAAAAAGAAATCCTGCCCTACTGCCAGAAACAGGGCCTGGGGGTGATTATCCGCGGGGCCATTGCCATGGGCATCCTGGCGGGAAAATTTACCGCCGACACCCGCTTTGGCGAAGGGGATTTCAGACGGCGCTGGCACGATAATCCTGAGGAGTACCAGGTGTTCCTGAAGGACCTGCAAACGGTGGAAGCCCTGCGGAAACTTGTCCGGCCTGACCGGTCCCTGGCCACGGTGGCCCTGCAGTTTGTGCTGGCAAACCCCGCGGTTTCTACGGTTATTCCCGGCATTAAAACCGTGGCCCAGATGGAAGCCAACCTTACGGCAGCCCAACTATCGCCCCTGAGCAAGGAAGAACTGGCCTACATCGACAGCATCGTCGCCCCCGGCGGCGGCCGGAAGATCTGGCCAGCATAAGAAAAACATGGCATACTGGCACCAGGAGCATGTATGAACGGACCGATACTTCTGGTGCTTGCCGCGGGCATGGGGAGCCGCTACGGGGGACTGAAACAGATGGATGGCCTGGGTCCCCAGGGCGAAACCCTGCTCGATTTTTCTATTTACGATGCCATACAGGCAGGTTTTACCACCGCCGTCTTTATTATCCGCCGGTCCATGGCAGTGGACTTTACCGAACAGGTCCTGAGCCGTTTCCGCCGTCACATTGAATGCATCACCCTATTCCAGGACATGGACAACCTGATCCAGCCGGGTCTGGAACCCTACGCCGCAGTGGACGCAAGAACCAAGCCCTGGGGCACCACCCATGCACTGCTTTGCGCCCGGGACGCCCTGGACCGGCCCTTTGGGGTCATCAATGCGGATGACTTTTATGGCCGCGAAGCCTTTGCTGCCATGGGAGCCTTTTTATCCGCACCGGAACAGCAGAATCGCCGCGACGGCGCCCTGGTCGTTTATCCCTTATATAAAACCCTGACCGAAGCGGGTTCCGTTTCCCGCGGAGTCTGCACCATAGAGCAGGGCCTCTTAAAAACCATTACGGAGCACACGAAGATCATCCAGGTTGATGAACGGATCCTGAGCCACCAGGATTCGGGACAGGATGTGATACTTCCCCCTGAGACGGGGGTATCGATGAATTTTTGGGGCCTTAAACCGGAGATACTTCCGGACCTGACGGACTATTTTGCCGATTTTATTAAGGCCCACGGCCGGGACCCTAAACAGGAGTGTTACCTACCCACCGCCATGGATTATCTCATCCAGCATAAGGCCCTTGCGGTCCACGCCCTGGAAACCCCTGCCCAATGGTTCGGCGTCACCTACCGGGAAGACCGGGAACGGGCTATTGATCGGATCCGGAACATCATTGCAGAGGGAGTGTACCCGGATAGGTTGTGGAAGTAGTGGGCGTGCGCTGTCTGCCACAGGTAATAAAAACGGACCAGCCAACGCCAAAGGCCCCAAAAGAATCCCATGCTTTGGTAACAAAATATACCAGCACACCTGCAAAAATATGCTGGAACAACATACTGCTTGATGAATTTCTTCCAGGTTTTGGCTTTGTGTCATTGCTGGTAACCGCTACCATGACCCCGTATAAGACAAAAACAGGACCTGGTATTACAACCTGTACAGAACAACGGAATTAATAGGAAGATGGTAAAAGGTTATAGGGGAGCAGGTGTGCTGCGGCTTTGGTTTTATCTGAATATGTTGGATAGGTTGCAAAGAGATATCTGAGATAGCGGGATGGTTCGTGGCCATTGGCTTTAGCGGTTTCGATGAGGGAATACAGTCGTGCGCTGGCTGTAGCGCCCTGTGGTGTGTCATGAAACAGCCAATTTTTTCTGCCAATCACAAAGGGACGAATCGCATTTTCTACGGGGTTGTTATCCGGTGTCAG
>JAAYUZ010000111.1 GCA_012517385.1 Treponema sp.
AGGGTTTTCTTATCCCGTCAGTACAGCCATAGTGGTTTTTCTAGTGATGCTGTATGTATTTAGAGGCGGAATGAAATCGGTTGTATACACCGATCTGTTGCAGCTGATTACCCTGGTTGTAATTTCTGGTCTTGCATTTGCGATAATTGTATTAGGAGCTAAGAAGATTGATATTGATTTACATAATCCTTTATTGCAGAACCGCAGCGGTGCGAATGATAATTTCCCCATTTCTGCATATCTTTCTACCATGGTGCTCTGGTTTTTAGCAGATCCCATGTTTCCTCAATTGTTCCAACGATTTTTAAGTGCACGAAATGAAAAAGCTTTGGTAAAGACCGCCATGTTTTATCCAGTAATTACGGCAATTCTGTTTTTTATGACAATTGGTGCTGGAGTTTTTGGAGCATCAATAATTCCTGGGCTTTCTGCTTCGGAAAGTGACCAGATATTTATAAAAGCTGCTGGGAAGATTGGAGGAACCTGGCTTACGACGTTGCTATCTCTAGCCGGACTTGCTGCTTTACTTTCAACAATGGATAGTCAACTTCTTTCGATCGCAACTATCAGTACTGAATCATTTTTCCCAAAAAGGTTTAAGACCGTTACAGCAGAAAAAATTATGGTTATCCTGATTGCTGTTTTTGGATATTTGGGTGCACTGTACCCAATTAAATCTATCCTGGACTTTCTTACTTCGACAGCATTTCCTGCGTATGCGATTATGGCTCCACTCTTCTGGGGAGGTCTTTATTTTAATATTGGCAAAAAAAGTGCTTTTATGGCTTTGATCAGTGGAATCATGCTCGTACTGGCCGAATTTTGGGGATGGAAACCTCAGCCTTTTCCTGCGGTGATTTTTAACTTACTTTTTCAAATTGCTGTTCTTATAGCAGGCAAGCTCTTGTTTGATCGCCAAAGAACTAGATCCGAATTTTTGATACCGCTAGATACAATACTTTCGCGAAAACAGATATTTTTATTTACATTAGTATTTGTATTGGCTATTGATATTTGGAATTACAATAGAATTGTTCATCTTTTATTTGGTATTCCCTGTTTTATCTGGTATTCCTTTGGTCTTTGCCTCGTGTTATCATTGATTATCTGGATACAATACAAATATGTAAGTGATTAAATAAGAGCAGGGTCCCATTCATTTATAAGGGAATCTATCTTCTCTCCACGGTTTCTTTTTATATTAAGCTCTTTTAAATGAGCGTTAAATTTTCGTTTTTTCTTGACAAGCTGATTTTTCAGTGCTAGGATTTGTTTGTACAGCGTGCGAACAAACGTAAGGTTAAAATGAGCATGGTTGGCAGACCATGCTCAGAACAACGGACCTGCCGTATGGCAGGTCACAATTCATCAACTTCCAGTATAGGGGAGGAAAAGAGAGATGTCCATGTACAAGAAAACGAGTGCACTGGTCTGTATGGTACTGTTTGGGTTGTCCCTGGTTTTTGCCGGCGGTTCCCAGCAAGGCGGAGCCCAGGCTGGCTCTGATGTGGTAACCTTAAAGGTGCTCAATTACCTTGATGCATCTCAGGCAAACTCTGAGCGGGAAATAAATGAAATTTGGGGTGAGTTTGCGAAACGGTATCCCAATATCAAGATTGAACGGGAAGATCTGTTTAATGAGCCCTTCCATCAGAAGACTTCTGCATATATTGCCTCAGGTCAGCTTCCTGATGTGCTGTATATGTGGCCAAGCGGCAGATCTTCTGAGCTCCATGCAAAGAAACTGGTAAAGGATCTTACTCCATTTTTAAAGGCTGAAAATCTTCTGGATAAGTATATTCCTGCGGCTGTTGCTCCACAATTTGGCGGTTTCCTGGGAGAACTCCCCAATGGAGTTACCTTTACCCATGTTCTCTATGTTAATACCAAGCTTCTGAAAGATAATGGGCTTTCCATGCCGAAAACCTATGAAGAGCTTAAAGCTATGGTGCCCACTTTAAAAGCGAAGGGACTCGATACGGTTTTGATTGCTGCCCAGGATGATTGGGTTATGCAGAGCTGCCTCTTTTCCATGATTGTCGGCCGTATTGCAGGGGATGATTTTATCGATAATGTGCTTGCTGGGAAAGCAAAGTTTACCGACAAACCCTTTGTGGATGCCCTGGCGATCGTACAGGATATGTTTAAGAGTGGTGTCATTTCACAGAAGGCTCTGCAGACTCCCTATGGTGAAGTTCCTGCCCTCTTTGCTGCCGGCAAGGCCCCCTTCCTTATCGATGGGGATTGGCGGTCCGGTGCGTTCCAGACCGATGCATCAACCGGTATTGCGTTAATTCCTGTGAAGGATCAGCCGAATATTGCCATGACCGTATTTCCCGCTCTGCCTGGAGAAAAAAATCATAATACGAGTTCCTCCGTTGTGGGTACCGGATTTGGTATGAGTGCCAGTATTCCTGCTGGTTCTGCCAAGGAAAAAGCTGCATGGGAGCTCATTAAATTCCTTCAGTCTGAATATGTCCAGAAGATCAGGCTCGAGACTGGTGCTTCCTTCCCCTCACTCAAGGGGGTAACCGTACCGAATCTTGAACCTATCAGCCAGACCAGGGCAAAGTTCTATGAGAACTATAAGGGCACCTATGTATTGGATGGAGTGCTGGATGCAAAGGTGTATGCACCGATCAATATAGGGCTCCAGGAAATTGGTCTGGGAACCGCTACCCCTGCTCAGGTTGCCGAAAAGACCCAGAAGGCCTTTGAAGCCTGGAAGGCTGGGAAATAAGGGGTTTCATTAACCTTGTAATTCGGGCGCTTCGCATATGTTACGGAGCGCCCATTTTTTCTATGGAGTATAGTTGTGAGTACAATGACTTCGAAAGGGGAACAGACAAGGGCTTACTGGATTTTAGTGCTTCCTGCGGTGCTTATCTATTTTGCTGTTCTGGCTTTTCCAACGGTGTTTTCTATTTTTCTTTCTCTGACCAACTTTAACGGTGGCAAAGTCTTTGGAGCAAAAATGGACTTTGTGGGCCTAAAACATTATATTCGAATGTTTCAGGATCAATATTTCTGGATTTCCCTTAAAAACAACTTTTTAATTATTTTAGTTTCTGTTTTTGGTCAAATTCCGATTGGTTTTGCTTTAGCCTATATTCTATTCCGTCGGATTGTACGGTATGAGGGATTTTTTCAGACCATGACCTATTTACCCAATACAATATCTACCATTGTAATTGGGGTTATGTTTCAATCCTTTTTTTCACCCTATGGAGCATTTACCCAGCTTGGCAAGATGATCGATCCTGCCTTTGAAAATACGCTCATGTTAAATCCCAATATGGCAATGATTCCGGTGCTCCTTGTAATCCTCTGGATGTACACCGGCTACTATATGATTATCTTTTTGGCTAATATGCAAAAAATAGATCAATCGGTAATAGAAGCCTGCAGAATTGATGGGGCCAATGAATTTCAAACCCTGCGATATCTTATTCTGCCAGCCCTATCGGGCGTGATTGTAACTACCGCTATTCTGGCTATTTCCGGTTCATTAAAGAGTTTTGATCTTATATTTGCAATGACTGCGGGAAACCCTGCCCGGCGCACCAGTGTGTTATCCCTATATATGTTTGATAATGCTTTCCGAGGTGCACCGGATTATCCCTTAGCAAATGCGATTTCTACCTTTATGGTAGTCTTAAGTTTTCTGTTGATTATTGTGGTCCGCGCTGTAGAAAAGCGCTTTGGCGGGAGAGAATAATATGGGAAGAGAAATACGACATAAGGGCGGAGCTGCCCTGGTATACCGATTTATTATGTATATTGTTTTTGGCATTATCACCTTTTTAACCATCTATCCGCTGCTTTGGCTTGTGCTTTCTTCATTAAAGACTACCCAGGCTTTTCAGATGGATAGACTGGGTTTGCCGAATCCTATATTTCTGAAAAACTATCCTATGGCATGGAAAATAGGTCATTTCGATATATTGTTTTCTAATTCCGTATTATATACAGTAACTACCACACTTGCGGTGTTGGCCTTCTCCTTTGCCGCATCCTTTGCCTTTGCAAAAATTCCTTCACGGTTTACCGGTTTCCTGCATGGGAGCTTTATTATTGGAATCCTTTTGACCCTGCAGTCGATCATGGTGCCCCTCTTTTTAATGACCAATGCGGTTGGTTTGTACAACACCCGCCTGGGAATACTGATCCCCTATATTGGTATCGG
This sequence comes from Treponema sp., assembly GCA_012517385.1. GTDB lineage: Bacteria > Spirochaetota > Spirochaetia > Treponematales > Breznakiellaceae > Gracilinema. Next base: position 4,187 of record JAAYUZ010000111.1, read on the forward strand.
ACTTCCCATGGGAATATACCTGGGGACGGAATACATAAAGTCCATACCGGATGCGCTTATCGAATCGGCTCGAATTGAGGGTGCCGGGTATCTAAGAATCTTTTTTTCAATCATAGCACCGATGACAAAGCCGGTGGCGATGACATTAGCAATTATTTCTTTTACGGGTATCTGGAATGAGTTCATGTTGATAAACATTCTGGCATCTAAAGAAGCAATTAAGAGTCTACCGGTGGGGATACTTAAATTTTCTGGTGCATTGGCTACTGATTATGGAAAGCAGTTTGCAGCTTTAAGTATCGGTATGGCTCCAATGCTCGCCTTTTATGCATTGTTTCATAAACAGATAACCCAGGGCGTTTCAGCCGGAGCTGTAAAAGGGTAAGATCTGGTTAAGCTGTCTTTTCTTCACCAACCAGGAGGTGCATGAGTTTGACGAGGCTGCTGTCCAGTCGGCCTCGGGAAGCTTCATCGTCCAGGATGGAAAGGGCCTTGGGGATGGGAACGGCCTTTTTATAGGGCCGGTCCGCAGCAGTGAGAGCATCGTATATATCAGCTACTGCGATGATCCGTCCCTGCAGAGGAATTGCTTCCCCCTTAAGCCCTTCGGGGTATCCTGAACCGTCGAGCATTTCGTGGTGAACTTTAATATATTCAGGGATATACCGATATTCATCAGGCCAGGGAATGCGGCGGACAAACTCGTAGGAGCGGACCACATGCTGTTCCATTTCTTTCCGTTCCTTTGCATTCAGGCTGCCCCGTTTTATCTTAAGGTTTTCAATTTCTTCCTGAGTTAATAGGGGGATGGCTTCGTTATCTATACCCTGGACCGGCGGCAGCGGTGCAGACAGGATTCGGGATATGGCATCTTCGGGGTCAATCTCAGTAACGGTTGGCATATTTATCCTTTCTATTAATTTAGATATTTCCATTATTTCTTTAATGGTCCGGTCCCGCTCTTCATTTAACCGTTGAACAGCATCCTTCTGTAAATGGGATTCCCTGAGGGCAAAGTCGAGTTCCAGGGAACGACGCAGATATTTAAGACGGAGCTGAAGTTTTTCAAAATCCTCAGGATACAGTTTACGCTCCTTGAGAAATATGGCTGGATCTATGTATACCTTTCCAAAATCGTGGAGCAGGGCTGAGTATTCAAGTTCCTTAATCTGGGCTTCAGAAAAATGGGGAGGCTTTCCTGATAGCTCGTCCTCGCTATTGAGGAGGCGGGCAAGCTTTACCGCAGTCATTGCCACCCGGTATGAATGGCCACTCGTGGCTGGGTCCCGTTGTTCAACGGCTTCTATGGCGGCCAGGACAAACTGCTCAAATTGGTCCTGAATGCGTTTAATCATTTGTGCATTTTCCAGGGCCACCGCTGCTTGGGAAGCTATGGCCTCCATTAAAGCTTCGTAGCGTTTTTTAAAGGGGACCACACAGGATTCAAAATCATCCAGGCTTTTCAGGATGATATGTTCGGCATCCATACAGCTTTCGTGATCCTTCTCTTTAGAATTGATAAGCTGGATGACGCCAACAATGGTACCGGTATGGTCTAACATGGGGACCGCCAGCATGGACTTTGTTCGGTAACCGGTTTGTGCATCAAAGCTGTTATTAAAAGAATAGGGCACATCCTGGGGGATCTTATATACATCGGAAATATTAAGGGTTTTACCGGTGAGGGATACATAGCCCGCAATGGATGCGGTTGTTCGAGCCATGGTGAACTCTTCGTAATTTTTTGTTTTTAAAGATTGGTTAATTGAATATTTAAACTTAAGGCATGAGTTACCATTATTTTCATCAACAAGAAATATACTTCCCGCATCGGCACCGGTAATGTGCTGGCTGATTTCCAGGATGTTTCGCAGGAGGAGGTCGATATCCCGTTGACGGACCAATTCCTGGCCAATCTGTATAAGAAGGTTCTGGTCGTGGTATGCATCGAGCAGTTCTACATAACTTAATTCAGCACACACTGATCGCCTCCTGGGCTATTGTATATAGCTCGGCATCGCTTAGTCTGGAGTTTACTTCTACGGCCTGCATATTTCGCAAATATACAAGCAGGGTTTTTACCGGTTTATCGGAAAAGGCCTGAGCTGCCCGCTGGTAACATTCGAGCTGAATCCGGTGGGCTTCGCTTTGTAATACCTTGTCGGTTTTAAAATCAATGACAAAGCAATTTGATGGGGTTTCAAAGATAAGATCTATGCTTCCCTGAATAAGGATAGGTTTTGGCTCATTTTGGTAGAGGGGTAACAGAAAGGCATATTCGGTTTTAAGGAGCGGTTTTGCATTCACCGCGGTTTGGCCAAGTTCGGATTGGATAAAGCTTTTGGCAAGTGATTTAGCCGTATCAATTAAAAGGATTTTCTGCTCATCTTGCATATTGAGCTTTTCTAATTCTGCAAGGATCTGCGGTGAAGGCATATCTCCCAGATCCTCAAGGCTGTTCTGGATTACGTTATGGCAGACGGTACCGAAGATAGTTTCCAGTTCCTGGTTGGATGCGGAGATGATTTGGTCCACAGGCAGGACAGGCAATGGTTGGGGTGCTTCCTGGCGGGATGCTTTTGGGAGTATTGCAGAGGATGATGACATTCCATCCTTTTCATTCCCAGGGGCGCCCGATTGTTGCATCTGCTGCCAATACCGTTCCATAGCGGTGGGGCTTGTAATCCGGGAGGAGATGTTAACTGGTACAATGGGTGAAATTCCTGGAGGATTATAAAATGACTGCTGCCAGTCCTCATTGTTTGACCCGCTGATTCCGGATTGTACCATTTGTATGCTATCCAGCCGTCTTCGGAGCTCAGTCAGTGCTTTGCCCCGATCGGTTAAAAGGATTGGCTTGATTGGTTGTAATGAAAAGAGATCTTTAGAAACCTGATCAATACCAAGGGCAAGGAGGTCGAAAAAGCTTATTTTTGCCCCATCATCTTTGGGTTTTATATACAGCGCTGCTTCCAGACTGCTCAGATCCTGACCATATTCGTCGCGGAAATTTTTTAGTGCCTTTTGACTCACCTTTCTATTACCGGCGATTATGATTTTCTGTTCTGCCCTGGTGAGGGCCACATAGAAGAGCCGTTTTAATTCTGCATGGGTCTGTTTGTATTCCGATTCCCGCAGCTTCTCAAAAAAGGGATTAATTATTTTATCACTAGAATTTCTGTTATAGGATTTCCATGAAATGACCGGTCCGTAGCTTTCATCGTAGTAGTAGGGTTTTTCATTTCGAAGGGCCTGTCCTTCCGCTCCAGATTGGGGAATGATCACCACAGGGAATTGCAGCCCCTTGCTTTTATGGATAGTCATAAACGTGACCGCATCGGTCCCTTTGTCTGTTTCATCTCCCTCAATCTTTTCAGGGTTCCCGATTCGGGGGGCCAGTTCTTCCAGGAAGGCAGCGAGGGTCAGGTGCCGCTGGTCCGCATCTATCGCCAGATCATAGAGCAGTTCAAAGTGGCCGACCGTGGTGGCCATTTCAGGGTCGTTCAGAATGCTCGTTCTATAACCCGTTTCATACCAGAGCCAGGCTAAAAGATCTGCGATTCCCCTCGTGTCGGCCATAGCTTTTAGGGTTCTATAGAGTTCAGCCCCAAGGGTATAGCGAGTCCTGTCCTGGGGGTCGCATACAACCCAGAAGCTGTCCGGCAGGTCAGAAAAGGGTTCAAACCAGGGATCATCCTTTATACGAAGCATGAGATTAAGAAAGGCCTGGTCACTTATGTTTACAAAGGGGGAACGGAGCACTGCGGCATAGGCGTTGGTGTCCTGGGGTACGATGACAAGCTGCAGCATCGCATAGAGATCATTGCTGGGGGCATCCAGATAAAGTCCACGGGGATCTGCGCTTACAAAGGGGATTCCTATGGTACGGAATACCCGTTCATAGACCGATTGATGGGTGGTGGTTCTGAAGAGGAGGGCCACATCTCCGGGGCGGAATTCGGACCGTTCTAAGCCTTCTATGATGCGACGGGCAACTGTAAGGGCTTCGGTCTCCGAGGGGCTGCAGAATGCCTCTGGTTCCTGGCCAGTATCCTCCGATTCGGTTCCTTGAGCGGTAAGGTTTTCTTCATCCTCTTCTGCGGTATTGATATATATTTCTACCGGTATGGTACCGCTGGGGGGCCGATTTGGGTCCGGCTTCGCTTCTGTATAGGAGGCTTCATAATCTTCTTCAGGATTGCCAAATATTCCGGGAAAGAGCTGGTTAAAAAATTTGATCAACTCCGGTTCTGAGCGGTAATTGGTTTTGATAGAGAGCTGGCGCGGCAGGTCGGGTGAAGCGGTCTGGTTGAGCTCCTGGGAAAGCCTTTTAAAAACCGAGACATCGGCTCCGCGGAAACGATAGATAGATTGTTTTTCATCCCCCACAAAAAAGAGTTTGTCCGGTGCCAGCTTGTCCGGCGGTGGGATTCCGGGGCTTGCTTCGTTTTCACGTTCCCCTAAGAGGTAAAGCAGTTCCTTCTGTTTTTCATTGTTGTCCTGGAATTCATCGATCATGATGGCCCGGATCTGCTGTTTGTAATAGTTTCTTAAAGGTAAAGAGGATTTTAATATATCTACCGCCAGGTCTATGAGGTCACTAAACGAAAGGATGGCTTCGCTGCGTTTTTTCTGGTTAAAGCGCCGGGCAAGGTCATCCAGCAGGAAGCCGAGCCTTTGGATATGGTCCCGCTTTTTGTAAAAGAATAGAAGGGATTGAAGAAGGGGACAAAGGTCCTTGGCTTCAGAAAACAGGTCCTTGACCTGTTCGCTGTCGCTGCCCGGGGCAACAGTTCCTGGTTTTCTGATTTTTGCAATGGTATTACATAGCGTGAGCAGACCTTCATGATCGGTTTCGGCATAGGTCGCAGCAAGGTTCCTGTGATTCTGGAAAAGTTCCACAATGGCGATGATACCTTTGGATTGACCCTTCGTGTCGATGCGAGCCTCCTCTGCAAAGATGTCGGAGAGCCTCTGAAGGATATTGTTAATGCGGTGGAGGAGTTCATCAACCTGGTTTCTGGCAAGGGCTTCGTAGGAAGGAACATGTATAACAGGAAGCTCATAGAGGCAGAAATCGGCGAGTAGTTCTGAAACCACCCTGTCAAAGGAAAAGATTGCAACCAGTTCCCTTAGGGCTGCTTCATGCTGGTGTTCCATGAGAAAGGCTGTGGCGGTTTCTTTAGCCACCTGTTTTAGTTTTGCTTCATCAATGGTAAAGTTGGGAGGTATCCCATAGGTCTGGCAGGAACCGCGGACTATGGAAGAACAGAAAGAATCCAGGGTGGCGATACGGGCAGAGTCGAAACGCTGAAGCTGCTCCTGAACCCAGGGGTCATCCAATTGGGAGAGTTCCTGATGGATACGGCTGAACATTTCCGCAGCGGCCTTCCGGGTAAAGGTGAGGGTCAGGATGGCCTCTACGGGGAGTCTTTTCTCCGAAACGAGCCGCACATAACGGCGGGAGAGGACCGTGGTTTTACCTGAACCGGCTCCGGCGGATACCACCACATTATGGTCGGCCTTATAGGCTGCAAGTTGTTCCGAATCCAGGGATTGTATGCTGCTCATTCTTTATCTCCGCCAGAGAAGTTAATCCGGCATACGGCCTTAACAGCACAGGAAGCGCAGATACTGCGGTTCGCCGGTTCCACCACGGGGTACCTGCCTGTTTTTAAATACTCAACCATGACTGCAAGGGTTTCATCCAGTTTTGTGATTACCGGCTCATAGCCGGTCCTGACCACCGGCAAGGGGGATCTGTTAGTTGGCCCTTCCGGGTCGATTACCTTGGTGGTTTTCCGTTCCTCTATAGAATAAAAGGCTGCATGGCTTACCGATGTTGAAAGCTGATCTTCCGCCATACGGATATAGGCTGCAATCTGAAAATTAGAAACGAGTCCTTCCGCATCGGGCCAGAGTTCCCGTTTTTGCGGGGCTTTTCCTGTTTTAAAGTCAAGGATAATAAGGTTTCCATTGTTATTCATAAGAATAAGGTCCGCCTTACCTGCGAGATATATTCCGAGCTCTGGGTACTTACGGCGGAGGGGGTATTCGGGACCAAGGACGGCGCATGAGTTGAGATTGGGAATTTCGGTTTCCAGGTAGGCAAAGAGATGTTCCTGGATCCGTTCAAAGAGCATTTCATAGACCGATTCCTGAAAGGCCCCTTCTCCGCTGCGTCGTTCATCAAGCTTTTGTCTGATGAGGGTCTGCATCAGCGCTTTATAATGCTCAAGTTCATTCGAATGGATCCGCTTGCCCGGCTCTGCCTGCAGCTGGTTAAAGAAGGCTTCCAGTATGGCGTGGTACAAAATACCGATATCCTTCTGGCCAATGGTTTCTATTTCCAGCTGGGGTTCTGCAATACCCAGGCCCTGGGTAAGCAGCCATTGGAAGGGGCAGGTAATAAAGCGGTTGATGTCGGTCGGCGAGATATGATGGGGATCCTTTTTGGTGGTGAGCCTTGTATAAAGGGATTCCCGGAGGGCTTCCATATTGATGGGCGCCTTCCGGATATCCTGGGCTGTACTGTAGGGTCTCTGAGCCCGCTGGCTCCGTTTCCAGGCCTCATATTGAATGGAAAAGGGGGCTGCCTTTTCAAGGTTGATGCGGGTTTCTTCCATTTTATAGCGGTCTTCTAATGGGGGAATAGTACTTTTCTGAGCGGTGAGCCCCTGATGAGGTATGGCATACCCGGTAAACCCCCGTTCCGGTGCGGTAAAGATCGTAACAGGTCCGATCCCATAGGCGGTGATAAACGATTCAGACCTGTCTATGGATGAAATATCCAGGGATCTTTTTCGGTCTTCCCTGAGAAAGGGAGCGGGGTCAACCAGTACCGAAATTGCTTCCTG
>JAAYUZ010000112.1 GCA_012517385.1 Treponema sp.
CTTCCCGGTCTGGCGGTTCAACGGCTCATGGAACAAGGCTATGGATTTGGGGCTGAAGGGGACTGGAAGACCGCCCAGCTTGTGCGGGCGGTAAAGGTGATGGCTGCGGGCTTGTCCGGCGGCTCCTCTTTTATGGAGGACTACACCTATCATTTTGAACCTGGCAAGGAAGCCATCCTCGGTGCCCACATGCTCGAAGTATGCCCTTCCATTGCAGCCCGTAAACCTCGGATCGAGGTGCATCCTCTTGGTATCGGCGGTAAAAAGGACCCTGCCCGGTTGGTCTTTGATGCAGCCTCTGGTCCTGCGGTCTGTGCCTCCCTTGTAGATCTGGGGGACCGCTTCCGGCTTGTGGTAAACGAAGTGGAATCTATTAAAATTGAACAGCCCATGCCTAAACTTCCTGTAGCCCGGGTGCTCTGGAAACCCTATCCGAACCTTAAGGATGCGGCTGAAAGCTGGATCCTGGCTGGAGGGGCCCATCACTCAGCATTCTCTCTGGCAATAAGCACCGAATACCTGCGGGATTGGGCTGAAATTATGGGAATTGAACTGGTGGTTATTAATAAAGCAACTGATCCGGTTCGTCTCAGGGATGAACTGCGGTGGTCAGAGGCTTACTGGTCCCGGCGGTAGGTGAAGTATGGATCCCTATAAGAGCCTTCGTGAAGAAGCCTATGAGGCAAATATGGAAATACCCCGCAGGTCCCTGGCGTTGTATACCTGGGGTAATGTATCGGCCTTTGATCCAAAGCGGGCCCTGTTTGCAATTAAGCCTTCCGGGGTTCCCTATGAAAAACTTAGGCCCGCCGATATGGTGATTGTAGATCTGGAGGGGTATACGGTTGATGGAAGCCTGAACCCCTCTTCTGATACAAAGACCCACATAGTGCTGTACCGTACTTTTATGGATATCGGCGGAATTACCCATACCCATTCTACCTATGCGGTTGCCTGGGCTCAGGCCCAGCTGCCCGTACCGGTGTTGGGTACGACCCATGCGGACCACTGTACCCATCCTATCCCCTGTACCGATTATATTGATCGGGAAGCCCTGAAAAGAGATTATGAGCAGGAAACGGGGAATTTAATTGTGGAGACCTTCAGCGCACAGCATCTGGATCCGCAGGAGATCCCCATGGTTCTTGTGGCTGGTCATGGTCCCTTTACCTGGGGAAGTTCTGCGGAAAAATCTGTGTATCACGCAGCAGTGCTGGAAGAAATATGTAAGATGGCCTTTATAACCGGCCTTTTAAATCCCAGGGTTGAAGGACTCCCCGCATATATTATACAAAAACATTATGACCGAAAGCATGGTGCCCATGCGTACTATGGTCAACGGTCCGATCGGTAACCCTGCAACACTAGCCCCGGGTTGCGTATTTTAAAATACGCTCCGGGGTTGCTTCTTTATGATGTATATTTGCAACAATCGTTCCGGCGGTTAGAACGAGAATCCGGTCACACATACCGATAATTTCTTCTATGTCGGAAGAAATAAGAATAACCGACCCATTTTTTGCGACAATATCATTTATAGCATTATACAGATCGATTTTAGAAGAAACATCGATGCCCCGGCTGGGTTCATCAAAAATATATATATCTGCCCGGTAGGCCAGCCAGCGGGCGAGGGCGACCTTTTGCTGGTTTCCCCCGGAATAGGAATCAGGATAGTCATTCACATTACCGGTTCTAATACCAATGTGATCGCTGTATTTTCGTACGGTGTGGAACATTCTTCCGGTTTGGAGCCCCGTAAGTCCCTTAAATCTTTCCAGAGATGCGATGGTGATGTTTAATAATAAATTCTGATAATGTAAAATTGAATTTACACTGCGATCTTCTGGAATGAGAGCTATCCCATTCTTTAAAGCATCGATCGGCGAGTGAAGGCTGATGTCTTTTCCATATACTTTTATCTTCCCGGATGAAATGGGTTCTTCACCAAACAGGCAGTGGGCAAGCTTTGTACGGCCCGAACCCATAAGACCGGTAATTCCAAGAATTTCCGTTTTGTACAGCGAAAATGAAATATCATTTAAAATAGGGAAAGAAGAAAGATGTTCAACCTCAAGCACTGGTTTCCCCAGGGGGCGTTCAAAACGGGGATAACGTTCTATAAGGGATTTTCCGGTCATCAACCTGACAATACTCCGTTTATCAATCGCTGCAACGGATTTTGTTCCAAGAATTGCTCCCTGTCGTATGACAGAAACTTCGTCTCCAATTTTAAAGAGTTCATCAAGCCGATGGGTTACATAAAGTACGCTGGTTCCCTTTTCTTTAACCTTTTGTATTATAGCAAAAAGAATCTTTCGTTCCGGTTCTCCGAGGGCGGCAGAGGGTTCATCAAAAATAACTACATCCCAATTAAACACCAGAGCCTTTGCTGCAGATAGCAACTGTCGTTGAGCATACCCCAACTGGCGTACCAGGGTCTGCGGTTCCAGATCTATGCCAAGTTCTTTAAAGAGTGTACTGGTGGTTTTACTGATTTTTAAAAAATTAATAGAGCCATTCCAGGACCGCGGGTAGGAACTGAAAAATACATTTTCTGCAACAGAGAGATTTTCAAATACCTGTGGTTCCTGAGGAAGATAGAGGGTATTTATCTTATTATATTTATAGAGTATCTGACCAGAATCGGCTGTTGTAAGACCTGCTATAATTTGCAGAAGGCAGGTTTTTCCGGAACCATTTTCTCCGATAAGAACATGAACCTTTCCTGGATGCAGCTCTAAACAGATATTGGAGAGAGAAAATTCTTCAGAAATTTTCTGGCAAACCTGTTCAAGCTTAATAACTGGCTGGTTATCCATGTTTGGGCCCTTCATAAATGTCTACTGTAGTAAACAACCGAAGATTTGCCTCGAATAGCTGCTGTTTTAAGCTGTCTGAAATTTTACGGTCTGTGATAATTGTATCACCGCTTTTCGCTGTTCCAAAGGAATAAAAGGCATGACGGTTAAAATTATCCGCACTGCAGAGAATAATGAGCTCCTCCGCATTATTTCTTGCTTCTCTGATTAAAAGTGCCTTTTCCTGGGATGATACGGATAGTTCAAAATGTTCGCTAAATCCGTCTATGGTTACAAACATCTTTGAAACATGGAATCGTTTCATGTCATCCAATGTCAGGGCTCCATATACGGCCGATTCTTTTGAAGATAAATCTCCCCCAAGCAGCACTATCTGTTTATTTTTATGATTTCCAAGTTCCATGGCAATGGATAAATCGTTTGTTAATACTACAAGCGGGGTAATTGATTGAATGGCCTGTACCATAGCCATACAATGATTACCCGAAAGAATCAGAATCGTATCTCCAGGCTGTATTAATCGTACTGCGGTTCTGCCTATATCAATCGCTTCCAGTGCGTTATTTGATGTGCCGATGGTCTGTGGTTCACGAATTGCTTCAAACAGAAGCGCTCCTCCGTGGGTCCTTACGAGAAAATGGTCCTCTTCCAGTTTTTCTAAATCTCGACGGATGGTTACTTCTGAAACAGAGAGCAGTTCCGTAAGAGTGCGGACATCTACCTGTTTGTGTTCAAGCAGATAGTTTCGGATCACACGATGTCGTTCAAGGGCAAACACGCAATACTCCTTAGTAGTTCTATCATACAACCCAAATAGGGTACTTAGCAATCTTTGTTTTGAAAAAAATGTGTACGTAAACGCATTTTTTATTTGACAGATTCGAAAAGCGGGTGTACGATTTATTCACAAACGAAAGTTTTAGATCGGTGCGTGTACGTAAACTTTTAACGTTTCGGTCTGAAATAATCACATCACGGTAAAAGGAGTTTTGTATGAAGAGATTCGTACGACTTGCCAGTATTTTACTGGTTGGTTCTCTGATCGCGGTTGGCGCATTTGCCAATGGTCAGCAGGCTGCAGGTGGGAAGCAGTATTATGTTGGTATTGCAATGCCAACCCAGTCTTCTCAACGGTGGATCCAGGATGGCGGAAACATGAAAAAGATTCTGGAAGGCCGTGGCTATAAGGTTGATCTGCAGTATGCGGAAGATAACATTGATGCTCAAATAGCCCAGCTGGAAAACATGATCACCAAGGGGGTTAATTGCCTCGTTATCGCATCCATCGATGGTGAATCCTTAACCAATGTTTTAAAGAAAGCTGCCGCAGCAAAGATTCCTGTCATTGCCTATGATCGGCTTATTCGCAACAGCCCCTATGTAGATTATTATGCAACCTTTGATAATTATAAGGTCGGTGTACAGCAGGGTGGTTACATTGTTGAAAAGCTGGGTCTGAAAGAAGGAAAGGGGCCTTATAATATCGAAATCTTTGCCGGTTCTCCCGACGACAATAATGCCTATTTCTTCTATAACGGCGCCATGGATCAGCTGAATCCTTATATCAAAAGCGGAAAACTGGTGGTTCGCTCCGGCCAGATTGAATTCGCAAAAGTTGCTACCCTTCGCTGGGATGGTGCAACTGCTCAGCAGCGGATGGATAATATCCTCACCGCTTACTATACTTCAGCCAATGTAGATGCGGTACTATCCCCCTATGATGGTATTTCCATTGGTATCCTGTCCGCATTAAAGAGTTCCGGTTATGGCCGCGGCGGCAAGAAGCTTCCTATTGTTACCGGTCAGGATGCTGAACTTCCCTCAGTAAAATCCATTATTGCTGGTGAACAGGCCCATACGGTATTTAAAGATACCCGGGTGCTCGCGGAGAAGGCTGCAAATATGGTTGATGCGGTGCTTCAGGGGAAACCTGCAGAAGTGAATGATACCAAGACCTATAACAATGGTGTTAAGGTTGTACCTTCCTATCTGTGCGAACCCGTATCAGTTGACATTTCAAATTACAAACAAGTGTTAATCGGCAGCGGTTATTATACTGAAGACCAGTTGAAATAAAAGGGTATACTAGTCTTGGGCACATCGATAAAGCCTATCGATGTGCCCTATGTGTACGGTGTGATAAATAAGCAGTAAGGACAGTAATAATGGCTGAAATTATACTGGAAATGAAGGACATCACCAAAAACTTTATTGGTGTACGAGCCCTGGATCGGGTCAGCCTGACAGTTTACGATGACGAAATACACGCCCTGGTTGGTGAAAATGGCGCAGGGAAGTCTACCTTAATGAAGGTATTAAGCGGTGTGTATCCCCATGGGTCCTATGAGGGAAAAATATTTTTTAAGGGCAAGGAATGTCAGTTTAAGGATATTCGTGACAGTGAAGCGATCGGGATTGTTATCATCCATCAGGAACTTGCCCTGATACCCTATTTATCTATTGCAGAGAATATATTTTTAGGAAATGAGCAGGCCAAGAATGGTGTTATAAATTGGGATGAAACAGTTTCTAAAGCAAAGCAGCTATTAAAGAAAGTTGGTCTTGATGAAAATCCAAACACACTTATTGCTGATATTGGTGTGGGAAAACAGCAGCTGGTCGAAATAGCAAAAGCACTTTCTAAAAATGTTAAATTACTGATTCTTGATGAACCAACCGCTGCCTTGAATGATGAAGAATCGAATAAATTGCTTGACCTTTTGGTTGAATTAAAGGGTCAGGGGATCACCTCAATTTTGATCTCCCATAAATTGAATGAAATTACTAAGGTTGCAGATTCAGTAACCGTTATTCGGGATGGCCGGGTTATTGAGACACTGCAAAATGAAAAACGGATACTCGATGAAGATCGTATTATAAAGAGTATGGTAGGCAGAGAAATTGTTGATCGGTTCCCAAAACGGTCGGTTGTGATTGGTGAAGAAGTATTTCGGGTCGAAGGGCTTACTGTTCATGATCCGCTGAACGAAGATCGGCAAATGATTAAAAACGTTTCCTTCACCTTACGAAAAGGTGAGGTTGTCGGTTTTGCGGGTCTTATGGGTGCGGGCCGTACAGAAATTGCCATGAGTATTTTTGGCAAATCCTATGGTGTTCACCATCGCGGCAAGTTGTATAAAGATGGTAAGGAATTAAAAATAAATTCGGTACCGGACGCCATTTCTCAGGGTATTGCCTATGTAACAGAAGATAGAAAAAACTATGGTCTGGTACTCATTAATGATATTCGTACCAATGTTTCCCTGGCCAGCTTAAAAAGTGTCAGCCGGTTTACCGTGATAGATGAAAATCGCGAAACCCACATGGCTAATGAATATAGGGATAAACTGAAAATAAAGTGTTCCAGCCTTGCCCAAAGGGTGGAGAATCTTTCTGGTGGTAACCAGCAGAAGGTGGTGCTGGGAAAATGGATCATGGCAAATCCGGATGTGCTTATCCTTGATGAACCCACCCGCGGGATCGATGTGGGCGCTAAATATGAAATATATACTATTATTAACAAACTGGCTGCGGAAGGAAAAGCCATATTAATGATTTCATCTGAAATGCCGGAACTGCTGGGAATGTGTGACCGGATTTATGTAATAACCGAAGGTCAAATTGTAGGTGAATTACAAAAAGAGGAAGCAACCCAGGAAGCAATTATGAAAAAAATAATTGAACATCAAAAACGAAGTCGCCAAAGAGTGTCAGCATAGTAATGATATAAGACGAAAGGAGATAGAATATGGGAAAGGTTACTGCTTTTTTTAAAAGCAATATACGGCAATATGGAATGGTTATTGCCTTGCTATTTATCATGCTGTTCTTTCAGGTGCTTACAGGAGGCATTTTATTTAAGCCGATGAACATTACCAATCTGGTATTACAGAATAGTTATGTTCTGATTCTTGGTGTTGGAATGCTTCTCTGTATCGTAACTGGAAATGTGGACCTTTCAGTTGGTTCCGTAGTAGCCTTTGTTGGTGCAGTTTCTGCGGTACTTATGATAGATTTAAAAATGCCAGTTGCCGCTGGTGTTTTGTTAACCCTCCTAGTTGGTCTTATGGTGGGTTCTTTCCATGGATTTTTTATTGCCTTTTTACGGATTCCCCCCTTCATTGTAACCCTTGCTGGAATGCTCATATTCCGTGGTCTTACCATGGTTATTTTAAAAGGGCAGACAAAGGCTCCCTTTGATAAGTCTATCCAGAACATTGCAGCTGGTTTTATTCCCGGGAACTGGCACATTGCAGGTTTTAATGGAATTGCAATAGCGATCGGTGTGGGCATGTCGATTCTCTTTATTGCTTCTCAATTAAACAACAGGGCTAAAAAGAAAAAATATGATTTCGAGGTTCTTCCTCTTAGTCTGGAAATTGCAAAGATTGTGCTGATTGTGGTTGCAATAAATCTTTTAACCTTTAATCTTGCAGCCTACAATGGTATTCCAATTGTGCTTATTTTGTTGGGTCTGCTTATTTTTGTGTATACCTTTATCACCCAACGGACTATTGCAGGCCGCCATATTTATGCACTGGGAGGAAATGAAAAGGCAGCCCGATTATCCGGTGTAAAAACTCAGAAAGTTATGTTCTGGGTATATGCCAATATGGGCTTTTTAGCTGCGATCGCAGGTCTTGTGGTTGCCGGTCGTCTTAATGCAGCAACCCCAAAGGCTGGCACGAACTTTGAGCTCGATGCTATCGCAGCCTGTTATATTGGTGGTGCTTCTGCTTCCGGTGGTGTGGGGACGGTGGTTGGAACCATTGTTGGCGGTCTTGTGATGGGCGTATTAAATAATGGTATGTCAATCATGGGTGTCAGTGTAGACTGGCAGCAGACAATTAAGGGTCTTGTTTTGCTGGGTGCGGTCTGTTTTGATGTCTACACGAAATCTCGAAGTTCTTCACGTTAATAGGTTCTATCAGGTTCTTTCAATATACTTGTATCTTTGAAAGAACCGTACCTGTTTTCCTATGCTGTTTTTGAGGAGAGGCTATATGCCTCTCCTTTTTTGTCCCAATTCTTGTACAGAACCTGGAATCTTGTCATAATGGTTCCATGAAATACCGAGTGTTTGTTGATGGAAATGCGGGGACCACGGGGCTCCAGATCGGGGAACGTTTATCGCTCCGGCAAGATATAGAAGTACTGACCATAAAAAACGAACTCAGAAAGGATATTGATGAACGGCGCCGCCTCCTTAATGAGGCTGATGTGGCCTTTCTCTGCCTTCCCGATGATGCAGCCCGGGAATCTGCCTCCCTGGTAACTAACCCGAATACAATTGTGATTGATGCCAGTACGGCCCACCGGACCCTTCCCGGTTGGACCTATGGGCTGCCAGAGCTTTCGTCACAACAGCGGGAGGCTATTGCCCATGCAAAACGGATTGCCGTTCCGGGCTGTCATGCTACAGGCTTCGTCCTGCTGGTCCGTCCCCTCACCGATGCGGGGCTGCTCGGTCCGGACTACCCCCTTACCTGCCACTCGGTTACAGGATACTCCGGGGGTGGTCATAAATTGATAGACGCCTACCATGCAGGAGAAGGGGCTGGCCGCGGGATGGAGGCGGCCCGGCATTATGCCCTGGGGCTTCAGCATAAACATCTTCCGGAAATGAGGCTCCATGGAGGACTGGAGCGGACACCCCTCTTTACGCCTATTATCGGGAACTTTGAACGGGGTATGGCCGTTGCTGTTCCCTTGCACCTGGATACCCTCTCCAAAAAAACAACGCTGAAGGATCTCCATGAAGTGTATACAGGGCGCTACGGTCAGAGCCGTTTTGTAACGGTGATGCCCCTGGGAGAGACTTCACTTCCGGAAGCGGGTTATTTTGATCCAACCGCCTGTAATGGTACCAACCGGGCAGAAATCTTTGTGTTCGGAAATAATGAACAGGCTCTGCTTATCTGCAGGCTCGATAATCTCGGTAAGGGTGCCTCCGGGGCAGCTCTGCAATGTATGAACATAGCTCTGGGTATTGGTGAAGCAACGGGACTGGAATAAAAGGGTGGATCTAAGCTGCGGGGGGCATGATGTGGATGTGCTCCGGCTTTAGCCCCCCATTTCCAGGAGCTGGTCCTGCAGATCTTCGATGCACTTTACCCAGAAGGCATGGCTTCCCCAGTCGGGGAAGTGCTGGTAAAAGGCCCGGTCAAAACGCTGCTGGCTTTGCCAATGCAGGAAATGCAGCATCCTGAAGAACCGTAAGTCTTCAATAAGATCCAGTTCCTTCCGGTTAAATTCTACAAACTCCGTATAACCTTCGAGAATCAATTCCAGTTCACGCTTACTGTTCCGGCGATGTTCAGGCAGGAGGAGCCAAAGATCCTGAACGGCAGGGCCTTCTGACATATCATCAAAGTCAATAATAATCAGGTTCTGGTCTGCGGTATTGATAAGGTTTCCCCGGTGAAAGTCCCCATGGAGGCGGATATTCGCAACAGTAGAGCTATGGGAGGTAAAAAGTTCTAAGGCTCTACCCGTTACAGTCATAAAATCAGAGATAAAATCTTCCGGGATTAGTTTCTGCTGAATAAGCTGATCCACATAACCTTTAAAATGAACCGGACTCAGTTTGGGGCGGGTTCCCGATTGGGCCTTTCTGCCGCTCACATGAATACGGCCGGCGAGGGACCCTAACCTGATCCAGTCCTCATCGGATTCCGGGTCAAAGGCTCTGCCATTCATTTTGGGGAAAAGGGCAAAATAAAAGGTAAGCTCCACCGTCTCCTGTGTATCAAGGCCGCAGGCTTCCAGACTCAGGGTCTGGAGCGTCTCGCCTTCCCTGTCCGGAATGGGCAGCACGACGGGGCATTCTCCCCGTTGTAATTCTGAAAGAAAGCGGTGTTCTTCCTGTATTTGTTCCAGGGACCAGCGACCGGGCCGGTAAAATTTAGCCACATATTCTCTGCCTTGTACATCCTGCAGGCCATACACCCGATTGATATAACTCGGAAAGGGATAAATCAGATTTTCCAGCCTAATCCCAAAGGCTTCTTCTATCGAATCAGCTACCAGTTCCGGTGTGAGGCAGTTAAATGGTGCTCGTATTTGTATAGGCCCATGGTTACTCATACTATAAAGGTAACAGGTGCACTGCGGTTCTGCAAGTAAAAGGGCCCCTTGTTGTGGATTTAATCTTCGTATATAATGGGCATATGCTAATAATATGGAGGAACAAGACATGAAAATAGCCTTTGTAACCGATGATGGGAAAACGATCAGCAAGCATTTTGGAAGGGCCCGATTTTATGAGGTCCTGACGGTAGAAAGTGGCCAGGTGGTGGCAAGAGAACAGCGGGAAAAATTAGGTCATAGCCATTTTGCAGGAGAACATCACGAACACCATGAACATCATGGTGGTCCCCATGATGAGCGGCATGGTTTTGATGCTGCGTCCCAGGATCGGCACAGCAGAATGGCCCAGGCAATAAAGGACTGCGAGTATCTTGTTGCAGGCGGAATGGGATATGGAGCCTACGAAAGCATGAAACAGGCGGGTATAAAACCCATAGTGACAGATTTCCAAAGCATCGATGAAGCCGTTCAGGCCCACATCGCCGGTACTTTAAAGGATCACACCGAATATCTGCATTAAAAAAAAGGGCCCCTATGGGGCCCTTCAGCTATTTTACTTCGATTGGTTTTATCTTCCAGATATCATTGGCATACTCTGCGATGGTTCTGTCGGTAGAGAAAATGCCTGACCGGGCTACATTGATGATGGCCATTTTGTTCCACGCATCCTGATCAGCGTAGGTGCTCACCACTTTTTCGTGGGCCTGCACATAGGCATCAAAGTCGGCCAGGACATAGTACGGATCGGGCCGGCTGCCATCGACCCCGTTGACGAGGGAGTCATAGAGTTCCTTAAAGGCTGCCTGGAATTCGTGGCTGAAGGTACCATCTACGAGCTGGTGCACTACCCGCGCGAGGGCAGGGTTCCGGCCCAGGTACAGGTGAGGATCGTAAGAATGGGTAGCCTCCACGGCGGCGATTTCTTCTGCACCAAGCCCGAAGATAAAGGCGTTTTTACGGCCCACTTCCTGGACAATTTCCACGTTTGCCCCGTCCATGGTTCCTAAGGTCAGGGCTCCGTTCATCATGAATTTCATGTTGCCTGTGCCGCTTGCTTCCTTGCCTGCGGTGGAAATCTGTTCCGAAACTTCTGCAGCGGGGATGATCTTTTCGGCCAGGGTTACCCGGTAGTTCTCTGCGAATACTACCTTGAGTCTTCCCTTAACACGGGGATCCGCATCGATCCGGGCTGCCTCTGCACAGATAAGGGATATAATCGACTTGGCCCGCCGATAACCGGAAGCGGCCTTTGCGCCGAAGATGAAGGTCTGTTTGGGCATTTCGATAGTGGGATCATCGGCGAGCTTATTGTGCAGGTACATAATATGGAGAATGTTGAGGAGCTGCCGCTTATATTCATGGAGCCGTTTGACCTGAACATCGAAAATTGAATCCGGGTCGATCTTTACGCCCTGGGTTTTTTCAAGATAATTGGCGAGCTGAACCTTATTCTGCCGTTTTATGGCCCCAAAGCGCTGGCGGAAGGCAGGGTCATCTGCATAGGGCTCCAATGCTTTTAGTTTGGAAAGATCCGTTTCCCACCCTGAACCGATGGTTTCGGTGATGAGGGCAGAAAGTCCGGGGTTGGCAAGTTTAAGCCAGCGCCGCTGGGTAACCCCATTAGTCTTATTATTAAAGTTCTGGGGTTTCCATTCGTACCAGTCCTTAAGTTCCCGTTTTTTAAGAATTTCGGTGTGCAGGGCGGCCACACCGTTTACCGAGAAACCGCCGACAATGGCGAGACGGGCCATGTGTACCATACCATCGGCGATAATGGACATACGATGCCGCCGCTCCCAGTCGTTAGGATAGAGCTGTTTCAGAGCTTCCTGGTGGCGCCGGTCGATTTCTTCGACAATGTTATAAATTCTGGGCAGCAGAGAAGAGAAAAGGTCCAGGGGCCACTTTTCCAGGGCTTCTGCCAGAATAGTATGGTTCGTATAGGCGAACATCTTTGTCACGATTGACCAGGATTCGTCCCAGCCAAGCCCCTCTTCGTCCATGAGGAGCCGCATCATCTCGGGAATAGCGACAACGGGGTGGGTATCGTTCAGCTGTACCACCGCAAAGTCGGGGAGTTTTGCAAAATCCCTGCCAAAACGCTGCTTAAAGGAGCGCAGTATATCCTGAAGGCTGGCGGATACAAAGAAATATTGCTGTTTCAGCCTGAGAGCCTTACCTGAAGGGCCCGAATCGTTGGGGTACAGAACCCGGGAAAGATCTTCGGCCTGGTTTGCCTTTTCTACTGCCCTTATGTATTGCATATCATTAAAGAGCTGGAGATTAAAACCATCGGGGCTGTAGGCTTCCCAGAGCCGGAGGGTGTTCACCGTTTTGGTGTCATAACCAACGATGGGCATATCGTGGGGGATTGCCCGGATTATTTCTGCATTTTTTACAGTGAACCGTTCACGGCCCTGTTCATCCACAATAATAGCCACTTCACCGCCTATTTTTACATCCACCGCCAGGTCACTGCGTTTAATTTCCCAGGGGTCCCGGTGTTCAAGCCAGTTATCCGGTTTTTCAATCTGCCGGCAGTGTTCAATTTTCTGCTCAAACATGCCATAGCGGTAACGGATTCCGTACCCATGGCCGGGAAGATTCATGGTTGCAAGGCTGTCCAGAAAACAGGCTGCAAGCCTGCCAAGACCGCCGTTACCAAGCCCTGCATCGGGTTCTTGATCTTCTATTTCATTAATGTCATGGCCAATCTCTGCAAGAACTTCCTTAACCATATCCAGGATGCCCAGGTTGATAAGATTGTTGGTCAGCGCCCGGCCCATGAGAAATTCCGCAGACAGGTAGAACATCTGCCGTCCAGGATGGGCATCAAAGGCCTTGCGGGTGGCCATCCAGTTATCGAGGATATATTCCATAGAGGCTGCAGCCACTGCGTCGTAAATGTCGTGCAGGGTGGCTTCTGCCAGTTCCTTGCCGTAACGCCGTTTAAGCCGCAGTCTGATATGTTCCTTAAAGGTGGCTTTATCAATATTCAAAGGGTCCTCCTTGAAAACCGAACCGCATATCATAAAATACTAAACCGGTTCAGTATTATCGTAAAATCGTAACCCGAAATCTCTAATCCTGTCAATAACGGCCCCCTTGAAAAAGCCCCCGTAGTCTGTAATGCTCTGCCTATGAATGGATTAGCAAGTAAACCGAAATGTTATTTTTGTCCTGTTTGTGATGGTCATGCCTGTATGAATGAACTCCCTGGCCTTGGCGGGGTATTCGATAATTACAATTTTATTGCCAACGTTCGGGAATGGGATGAGGTCTCTGAGACGGTAACGCTGAACTTAGCTGCCCTGCCTCGAATCAGGCTGGCCCCTATGACGGGGGCAATGCAGAATATGGGCTATGATGAAGAAGGGCCCTACTATTACGAAGCCGTACAGGGCTGCTTACAAGCGGGTATTGGCCTCTGTATCGGAGATGGCTACCCTGATGAAAAGCTGCAGCATGGTATCGCAGCCCTTGAGACAAACCATGCCAGGGGAGCGGTGTTCATCAAACCATATATAAATAAGAAAATTCTAGAACGGATGGCATGGGCTGGAAAGGCCGCGGAATTGTTTGGCGTTGATATAGATTCCTATAATATTGTAACCATGCGGAATCTGGTAAGTCTGGAAAAGAAGGGTGTTACAGAATTGCTGGAACTTAAGGAAGCGGCCCATAACACCTGGGGTGTTCCCTTTGCGATAAAGGGTGTGTTTACCGAAGCAGATATCGCTCTGGTTAAAGAGGTGAAACCTGATGTGGTCGTGGTGTCAAACCATGGCGGACGGATTGAAACGGAGCAGGGGAGTACGGCGAGCTTTCTGCAACGATATGGAAAGGTGCTGAGTTCCTATACGGGTGAGCTCTGGGTTGATGGGGGGCTC
>JAAYUZ010000113.1 GCA_012517385.1 Treponema sp.
ATTGGAGGAAGTTCCGAAGGCTCTGTCATCGGCTGGTCCATGAAAGAGCCCGTACCCATTACCGCCAGCATGCTTAAGATGCCCGAAGCGGTGAACACCGCTATCCCGTCGGTATACAAGGCTGGTCAATGGACATTGAGCCCTGCGGGCATCCCGACGGCAGTCATGACCGGCCATCTGGCTGTACAGGCTATCCGCAGGGCGGTGAAGAAAACTTCAGGCAGTAAATAAGGGCTGGTATCCCACGGTATTATCTCTGGATATTATACCTGGCGCTCCCGGTTGTTTTCTGCAATTCTGTCTACAATGTGTATCCTGTCAGGCCGCCGGGAAAGCTGTTCCGTGAACCGGCTGCTGTAAAGCAAATACAGCACATAGATATAGGGCATACCTAGGTTGGTTTCTAAAAGGGAATTGACAACCATGGTAGCGAGCTTATCGGTAATAGAAGCGAAGGCAGCGGAGCGGATGCCTCCCAGGAGCAGCCCAGCCTCCCAGCCAAACTGTACCAGTATTCCAATCGCTAAAAGCCAGGGGATGTTTATCCGTTTTTGATTATCCCTTTGCCAGAAGTTGTATATGATGAGAGATGCATATCCGATGAATAAAAGGATTGCCATCATTCCATGATAAGCCCCGGTGGTTCGCTGTATGGTAATGAAGCCCCATTCTGAAGGCGCATAGGACTGTACGATAAGCGGGCAGGCAAACCACCAGACCAGAATGAGGGTAGACCATTCAAAAAGACGGGAATCCCGGGAAATCCACAACCATATCCAGGTAAAGTTTGTGAAACCATAACTCATCGACATATACAAAAGCACCCAGAAAAGACTGTGCCCCGGTGAAATACTGCGGGTGTGAAGCGCAAGGTGGAATATGCCATAATCCACAATCATATAGATGATCCCAGCAGCAATTCCAACCAGGATGGTCATATATTTCTTCTGCCACAGCAGGAGCAGGAGAAACACTACAATAAAGGCTAGATCGAGCCAGATATAAAGAGGAGAAAATACCCGTTGTGCAATAATTTCTTTCATGGTGTAAACATATAGCTATGGTACTCTTTAATTTCTACTAAACAACTGTACTGTTTGTTTATAATGTATGTTCAAAAATCTTATGCCTCCCTTTACGCGCCTGCTTATAAGTTGATAGGCTCTCATTGCATTGCAGACTCTGTACATGCTTCATATTTCATATAGTTCGCGTTGTTGAAAGGAGAAACGAGTCATGAATCAGATTATACATGTTGATGTTTTCCCTGTTGTTCAACAAGTATTACCTGAATTATTTGCCTATAGTGTAAAAGCAGTTAGTAATGATGTTTCATCGATTGGTGGAAAGATTGTATACCGTCTGAAGAATAAGTTTGGTGGGAACTGGATCTGGTGCAATGGTCAGATAATAACAGATAGGCGAATCCAGGATGAGGAGATTAAGGAGTTTATCAAACAATTATGGACTGATGAATTAATAAAAGATGTGCAAACTATTTCTTTTAAGAATGGATGGAAACCTTCCCCATGGGAGCAAGGTGAATTTACAGCTCGCGGTTTATTTATGAATTACTATGGGGAAATACAAAAAGTGCTTGATCAAAAAAAACAGAATTTTGGTAAGATCCGTGTTGAACGTGATTTTGTATTGCGTGGTTGGGCGGTAAATAATGAACCAGCAGTTTCTATAACTATTTCATCAAATATCTTTCACACCCAATTACTACATGAGTACGCTGCTACTTTAAAAGATCCAAAAGAACTTATTGGAATGATGGTAGTTGTAGCAGAAAAGGACTTTAAAGGTACAATCATAGAAATAACAGGTCCTCTTCGGGAAATGCGCGAATGGCTGATCAGTAAATCGAACGATGAGAAAACCCGAAAACTGATTAGAAGTGCCCCTGATGATGAATTGACTGTCAAGATTGAAACCCGTACCAGTGAGTATATCTATATTACGAGCATGCTGCGACCTATTGTACGAATGGGTGATCTTACTAATTTTATTGATGATCCTCGTAAAGTTACTAAAGCCATAAGATTAGATCCCAACACCAGATATAATCTTGTGCGAGAAATAGCTGAAATTGGTAAAAAGTATGACATTATTGCAGATAGTTATACGTCAAATTCGATTCCGGAAGTATTTTTGATGCCAGAGAAAATAAATTTTACGCCTGAATTACTGGTGGGAGGTAATCATATTCATTGTATAAATGATGGAACTATTTACCAAAGTCTGAAACG
>JAAYUZ010000114.1 GCA_012517385.1 Treponema sp.
AAGCTTGCCCTCATCGAAGGTGGCTGTAATCTGGGGAGCAGTTTTACCCCCCAGAATGGTAATAATTTCATCCAAGGATTTATCGATCAGGTTATCAATATCCTGTTCAAGTTTTTTCCTAGGTTTCTGAGGCAGGCCCCGCTTTAGTTCACTGCGAATGATTTCCCGCTTCTGCTCCATTTCACGGGCCCAGCGGTTCCAGTCTATCGCTTCCTTCTTGTCATAGTATTCTTCAAGCAGCGAAAGCTGCAGCCGTTTCAGCCGTTCCCGTACAATGGTGGTTGTATCCTGCTGCAAATTAAAGAAAAGGAAGACCAGCAAAAAAGATGTGATGAAAAAACTGGCCAGGAGGATCAACTTCATCGCAAAGGGGAACACAAAGAGCCGGTCATCCAGGAGGCGTCCCACCAGCAGGGCCGATTCGGTTTTAACCGACAGTAAAGCAAAACGGCTGCCATTGTCGCTGTTCAAAGGTACGGGGCCGAGAATCCCATCCTTCCAGCTGGAACCTATCGTGGTGGTGAGCGCCGCTTTTCCGCTCCGGGGCAGCCCCGTTACAAAACCCAGGGGCTCCGGAATAAGGGTAACCTCTTCACCGATTCTGAGCCGCCCCTCCCGGATCATACGCTCCGTAATCGATCGTATGGAAAGACTGAAAACAGCCGTTCCCCTATAGACCGAGAATGAGTCATAAAAGGGATAAGAGAAGAGCAGCCGTTCCTGGTTTCCGTCGCCAATAATCCGGGGCAGGCCTTTATCAGGTATATTGATGAGATCAAAGGGGGGATCCTGGGGATTATCTCCATAGTTCTTATAGGCCAGGCTCGTGGCATCCTGCCTGAGAATATCTTCCCGCAGGGTGGAATAGTGGATTCGTTTTCCACCCGCATCGATGAACCGTATCCACTGGAGTCCCCCCGTGGCTTCCAGGAGGAGCCCTGCGGCCTTACTCCGTTCAAAAATGTCTTCCGCTGACTGATTTGGCAGAAAGCTTCGTTGTACCGATGGCTCCTTCAAAAGATCTGAGAACCGTCCCTGAATTTCTTTAATGTAGCCATCGACCAGATTTGCATCGGTGGTAATTTCCTGCAGGGCCTGTTTTGTGATAGAAGGATTATAAAAACGTGCCTCGATCAGGTCAAAGAGCCCAGTAAAGGCGATGACCGAAAAGGCCGCAAAGAGGAGAACTGAAATGAGTAGGCTGACGGATACCTTCTGCGAAACCGTCATTACATAGACTCCTGCATAATAATACTTTTTGAATATCGGCGAAATACAAATATCAATATAGAGATAATTGGAGTTCTATGCAATAAAAATGGACTGTTCACAGTCCCACAATGGCCGCAGCCCGCATCCAGCCGCCATTCAGAGCCCGGCCATGGTCCACCGCTGCCTCCCCTTGCAATACCGACTGTGCCCAATGTCTCCCCTTGACCATACCCAAGACACCTGCGCATACTGAAATTCCCATGCAGGAACTTTTTACGGTAGAACCGGAGCCCCAAAAGGCATTTTTAATTGGAATCAGAGATGGATCGATGGATGAAGCGGAGGCCCAGTCCCTGGCCCGGGAACTGGCTGGCCTGGCAGAAACGCTGGGTGTTCAGATCCTGGCCCAGACCACGGTGAAAATACGGGAAAAACACCCGAAATACGGGATGGGCCTTGGAAAGGCCGAAGAAATCGCCGAACGGGCCAAGGACCTGGGAGTAGACTGCCTCATATTTGATCAGGATATTAGCCCCTCCCAGCAGCGAAACTGGGAAGAACTCACCGGTGTGAGCGCCATAGACCGTCAGGAACTCATCATCCAGATCTTTGCCAGCCGTGCCCGCACCCGGGAAGCGGAACTCCAGATCGAACTGGCCCAGCTCAAGCATTCCCTGCCCCGGCTCACCCATAAATACATCGACCTTTCCCGCCAGCGGGGCGGCCGTTACGGTACCAAGGGTGCGGGGGAAACCAAACTGGAACTGGACCGCCGCAGCATCCTCCGAAGGATTCATCAACTAGAACAAGAAATTAAAGAAGTTCGCCAGCACCGCAGCACCCAGCGGAAAAAACGGGAAAAGATCCCCATACCCACCTGTGCTCTGGTGGGCTATACCAATGCAGGAAAGTCCTCCCTCCTTAACGCCATGACCAATGCGGAGGTCCTGGCGGAGGACAAGCTCTTTGCCACCCTGGATCCCACCACACGGCGCCTCGAAGTTGGCCGGGGCCAGCCGGTTCTGCTGACCGACACGGTTGGTTTTATCCGCCGCCTGCCCCACGACCTGGTCGACGCCTTCCATGCCACCCTGGAAGAGGCTTCTCTGGCGGATATACTGCTTATTGTCCTCGATGCAGCAGACCCCGACGTGGACCGCCACTACGATACGACCCTGGCGGTTTTAAAGGAGTTAGGCGCAGATGAAACCCCCAAAATCATCGTTCTAAATAAGATTGATAAGGTTTCATCCCCTGAGCGGCTCAAGGACCTTGAAAGACAATACAGTGACAGCGTGAGCATTTCCGCCCTGAACCGGACAGGACTCGACAATCTGGCCCGCCGCATCGATCTCCTCGTTTCAGGCGCCGCTTACCGCTTCCGCTTCCCCGTAAACCGCCACGACCTGGTCGCCCAGGTTCACCGTTCCGGGACAGTCCTGGCCGAACACTACGGGGAAGACAGCATCGAAGTAGAGGCCCGACTCGGGGATCGTATGCTGGGTACCCTCCGGGAATGGCTGGTCGATCCTGCTAATCATTGACAATACTATTGTAAAGTATTAGTATTTGGATGTATGATACAAACATGGGCTAACGCAGAAACTGAGGAAATATGGAATGGTTTCTATGTTAGGAGTTTACCGCGGGATATACAAAGGATCGCTAAAAGAAAATTGATCCATATTCATGCTGCGAAGTTGATTGAAGATTTAAAGATACCTCCAGGAAATAGGTTAGAAAAACTTACTGGAAATAGAAAAGGTTATTGGAGTATTCGCATTAATGATCAGTGGAGAATCTGTTTTAAATGGGATAATGGAAATGCATTTGATGTTGAAATTGTTGATTATCATTAAGGAGGCTTTGATATGGATGACAGAATAGGTCCAATTCACCCTGGTGAAATACTTAAAGAAGATTTTCTTATACCAATGAATATAAGTGCCTATAAATTAGCGAAAGAAACATTTTTGGATCAGACTCGAATCAGTGAAATCATTAGGGGGAAAAGATCTATAACAGTTGAAACCGCATTAAGATTTGCAAAGTATTTTGGAACGACACCTGAATTTTGGATCAATATTCAAACACAATATGATATGGAAAATAAAAAAGAAGAATTAGCTTCTGAATTAATGAAAATACACTCAGTTAATCTTGATAATCCTGGGCACTTTCAAACAGCTTAAGTAAAACTGCAAAATCTAAAAGTGTTCTGTAATCTATATTGATGAATAGCCGCCCGGTACTAGCGCATTAAAAAGCGCGGGTTGACCGTTACGCCGTTTTTGAATACTGAAAAATGCAGGTGGCTCCCGGTACTGAGGCCCGTGCTTCCCACGTCGCCGATCCGGTCGCCGGTGTTGACCGCGGCCCCCGCCTTAACCCGGATCACATCCAAATGGGCATACAGGGTCTTATATCCCCCATGATGGGCTATAATGATATAGTTCCCCGAATTGGTGTCGTACCCTGTATCCACGACCCTGCCATACATGGCCGCCCGTACCGGTGTTCCCTGCGGGGCCGCAATATCAAGCCCTGAATGGAACTGCCGGGCGCCGGTAAAGGGACTGATCCGGTAGCCATAACCGGAACTTACATAGCCCCGCACCGGCCAGCTAAAAAGGTCGCCGTTAATTTCCTGTACATCAATCTGGTTCATCCGGGCGCCGGGTAAAAAAAGTTTGGAACCCGCGAGGATTGTTTCATCGGCAAGATTGTTAACCTGTTTGACTATCTCTGAGTCTACCGAATATTTTTCCGAAATGGCAGTCAGGCTGTCCCCGGTTTTGACTGTATAAAGGATGCCATCCTGGTTTGGTATTTTGATGTACTGGCCGATCTGAATAAGCCGTGAGTTTTTAATGTTGTTAAAGGAAAGGAGTGTGTCCTGATTCAGTCCAAAACGTTTTGCTATTTCACCGATTGTATCGCCCTTTTCTACCTTATATGTCGTATAGAACAACTCCATGGGCCGGGAAAAATCTGCCGGTTCAGATACCCCGTCCTGGACAAACCGGGCCCTGTCCGGGTTCCGCTCGGCGCTGCCGGTCCCCAGATAATCTGAACCGGCTTCCTTGATTTCTTCGGTGGTTTCTACGACAGTGCTCCCTTCTGCAGGATGGGTCATGTGGTATATAGGAAGCACAAGACTTGCGACAAAGGCGAGAATCAAAGCGGCGCTGCCGATACGGGAACTAGACACAACGAATCTCCTGCACAAAGAAGTAAAATAGCTTTCAGATTATATATCGGCACGGGCAAATTGGCAATAAAGAAGAAAGCGAGACAGCTGAGAACTATTTCAAAAAATAATTATGAGGGCATTTTTAAAATTTCATAAAAATTTTTCTTTACAAAACCGGTAAAGTGGATTTAGAATAATGGCTAAACCGGTTCAGAAAAACCGATTTAAATCTAATGGAGGAATTATGATGAAAAAGATGCTCTCTTTCATCGCGGCTTTCCTGGTTCTCGGCGGAGCACTTTTCGCCGATGTAACCGTGAAAGATCTTGGTGATGGTAACGCAGAAGTTACCTTCGTTTTCAAAGGCGCCGGTACTGAAGTACTGCTGGTAGGGGATTTTACCGACTGGCAGAACGGTGCTATCGCCATGACCAAAACCGACAACGGGTTTGAGTACAAGAAGACCGTTCCCCTGGCTACCACCCTTAAATACAAGTTTATTGTGGATGGTACCTGGCATCTTCGATGCCAAGTCCCCCGATAAAACCGACGATGGTTTCGGCGGCTTTAATGGTGTTGTAGATGTGGCAAAGCTCGTTGCTGTAGAGAAGGCAAAAGCTTCCGGCGACTCCAGTGACTTAGAAAAACTTATGGCAAGCCAGACCGGCCTTAAATTTGGTACCTTTACCCAGGTAACTGCCCGGGGCAACTTTATCACCCGCAATATTGCTGATCCTACCAAGAAAGGCTTTGAAACTGATAGCGTAGATTTTAAAGCCAAGTCCTACTGGAAGCTTTCCGGTGAACTCCTTAAGAATATGCCTGCCTATATCGAAATTCAGGCTTTTGATACTACGAAGACTCTGTATGCAGTTGGTCCCACTGGAACTGTCACCACGGCAGTAAAAGATGGAATTAACGACTTTGCCACAGGTATGCTCTTTACCCCCTTTAATTACCTTAAGGGTGGTACTCCTGAGGTTGGGCATTTTAAAGTTGGAGTGAACACCGATTATGTGAACCTGGAAACCGCTAACAACTGGGCAAAACCATCTAAGCGGTCAACTATTCTGTGGACCACAGTAGCAGATAAGGACTCTAATGATGGTTATCTGCAATTTACAAACGGTGCTGCTATTCAGAAATTTGGAGACCTTAAGCTCGATATCGGCATAGTTCCCAATAAGACCCTCAGTTCCCTAGGACTCCGTACCTGGGTTGCAGGTACCTATATGGATGACTACACCGTCGAAATCCAGTGGGACAGCAAGTCCACCGCAGCCGAGCAGCTTGTGACCGACTATTTTGATACCTTTACTGGTGACCTTATTGCCGGTGCTAAGGGTGTATTTGGTCCTGTAACCGCAAAGGCTCAGATGCTCATGCTGGTTAGTTCCACCACTGTTTCCAAGGCTCTTGCAGTAAAGGGTGAAGTAACCTTTACCGCTACCATGTTTGGCATTACGGCGAACGCTGGATACTATGAGCCCAATGCGAGTATGCTCTATGGTGACAACGGCGGACTTTCTGCTGGTAAGTTTGTTGTTTATGCCAACCCCTATGTATCTATCGTAGAAGGCGCCAAGGTTGGTATGGAAGTAACCAATACCACTACCTATGAGTTCAAATATGCCGATAGCAATACCACGAACCTGAAGCCCTATGTGAACCTGGACCTCCTTAAGGCCTTTGACCTCTACAATGCAACGGTAGATGCCTATGCCAAAATGGACTTGAATCTTGCTAATGGTGTTGCAAGTGCTGACCAGTTCAAGTTCAACGAACTGGGAGTCCATGTAGCTCTCCCCGAACTCTCTTCTCTGGACATTAACTATGGTCTCCAGATGGGTACTGTAAAGATGTTCAATACCCTTATTGCCACCGTTGCTACCAAACCTGGCATTAATGTACAGGCTGGTTTGGGACTTCGCACCACCAACGATAAGGCAACCCAGGCTGATAAAGATAAGAATGAACTCCTCGCATTCAGTCTTGGTGCAAACTACAAAGTTGAGGCGATGAAGAACGGCGTTGTTTACGCGGCCTTCGTTTACAACATGGATCCTTATGAAGATGACAAGGATAATCTTGATATGGATGGCTACCGGCCGGACAAAGGTATTGATGATATGGCTGGTTATGCTCGGTTCCGCCTTGGCGTTAAATGGGACTTCTAATCATAAGAAGGAGATAGAAGCATGAAAAAGATACTATATATACTTGCTGCCGCAGTTGCACTCTTTGCGATTGCGGGCTGCTCGACTGGTATGCATGATTCAAAAGTAGATTTACCAATTGTCATAAGTAGCACACCTACAGTGGGGAGTGATGGGGTTGTCGTATTTAATACTTCAGCAAAGAGTGGAACGTACCAAAAGTTCAATTTAAAAATTACAGGTTTGGATGCTATAGAAGGTACTGAACTTACACTAGTTGGAGACGGTATTGCAAAAGAGGATAAGGGCACAAAAGTATCTTGGGACAATGCATCAGCAGACTTTACAAAAAAAGTCACAAATGGTGTATTTGAAATAACATGGTATACAGATCAGTCTCCAAGTTGGAATGGTAATGAACCAGCTTTTAGAGTTGTCTATAAAGGGACTTGGAACGCTGCTGTAATGGGTACTTATGGTAATGATAAAAACATATCAATCACTGGTTCCTCTGGTAAAGATGTAACTATTGAAATCGATCAAATTGCTTGGTTCAATAGATAACATCCCCCCCACACACAGACCCTGTGTGGTACCAGTTTGAACATGCGGTGGGCATAATAGCCCGCTGCTAACGCTCCCGGTGAAATCCGGGAGCGTGGGGCTGGGTAAAACCTGCCCCGCTGCAGACTGGTACAATGCACGTTCTGGGGTGCGGTGAACTTGTTGGTGGAGCCAAATACCAGAAAGAGCCTTTTTCATTAAGGAGGAAGGGAGGGGACCCAGACCCCCGAACTTCCTCCTTATTTTTTATTCCTCTCCGAGGGATGCTAAAAGATCCCTAAGCTTCGCTGCCCGTTCATATTCTTCATTGGCCACAGCCCGTTCCAGTTCAGCCTGCAGGGCCCGGCGCTGGGCTTCCTTGCTCTGGGCCTGGGCGGACTGGGGTGGTGAAATTGGCATGCCGTCCCGAAGGAATTCATCTTCTATGCCCTCATTCCGGGACTGGTTCCCCTCCTGCTGGTCATCGGCGAGATTCTGCAAGTCCTCGGCGGCGCTGGCGGCGGCAGCGTCGACGATGAGGTTTACCGAAACGCCCGCTTCCTGTACCACCTGTTCGGAGATGTACACGGGACACTTGAGCCTCACCGCCAGCGCCAGGGCATCGGATGGCCGGCAGTCCAGCATAAACTCGTTTTCATCTACCAGGGTGGACTGGAGGACCAGGCGGGCATAGAAGGTACCTTCTTTTAAGTCGGTAATCTCAATCCGCAGGAGCTCCGCTCCCAGGTGTTTAATCAGGCTGATCATAAGATCGTGGGTCAGGGGCCGCGGTATGGTCACATCCCCAAAGCCGATTAAAATTGATTGGGTTTCGAGCTGACCTATAAAAATAGGGACGGCGATTTCTGAGCCGATAGGACGGATCAGCACCGCATTGCCCTGGTCGGTCCGGGCAATGGTCCAAATTTCGGCTCGTACCAATGTATACATGGCCGTTACTCCTTCCCTGTTCAGCCGAGGAGAGAAACAAAATTGATGAGCAGCCTGTGGGCTTCCTCATTCACGGGATAATTCATAAAAGCCTCGGTTTGCAGGATATGCATGGCCTGTTCAATCAGTTCCACACCCCGCTGCCGGGCTTCTGCAATTACCCCTGCCTGGTCCAGTTCTCCGATCAGTTCTTCCACTTCTCTGGCGCCGGTACCCTGGGCCCGGGCGGCTGAAAAACAGCGCTTTACGAATTCGATGCGGTTCAGGTTCTGCTGTAAAAAGAGGATGATGGGAAGGCTCTTTTTGCCCTCCACGATATCGTCCCCCCGCTTTTTCCCGGGGTTGCCGGTGGTAAGGTTTTTCACATCGTCCAGAATCTGGAAACCTACCCCCAGGTTTTCCGCAGCGAGTCCCAGGGCTTCCGCAAGCCGGCCCTCATCCGCAAGACGCCGCTCAAGCTCAAGCGGAGGTTCGGAGAGGGGTTCATCAATATGAATACCCTTACGGATGTCATGCTGGAGACCCGCGGTGTAGACCCCGAGTTCTATGGCCATACGGGCAAGGACGCCAGTTTTCATGCGGCACATGAGGTCATATTCGGCAAGGCTGGGGAGTGATGAGAAATTCCGGTGCCAGGCAATGTCCATGGCCTGGCCAAGATGGATGCGTCTCAGGTGGAGGCCCCAGCACTGGGCCACAGCGTTTTTACGGGCCGCAGGAGCCTGCCAGTTTTGCAGGGCCGTGAGTCCCACAAAGTACAGAAAACTTCCTGAGTTCAGTCCCCGGTCGAGGCCATAGAGTATATGGATGGCCGGCTTACCCCGGCGTTCATCGGAGCTGTCCTCTATGTCATCATGGATAAGACTCCCGTTATGGGGATATTCCACCAGAGGCACCAGGTCCAGGGCGGAGTCGCCCCCGCCGAGGGTTTCGCAGGTTAATGTCATAAGGAGGGGCCGCCATCGTTTGCCTCCCCGGTCTATAAGGTCCCGGCCGGGGGTGGTGAGTTCCTGTACCAGGCCCGTGCCGGGTATGACCGGCAGGTCTCCAAAGGTCATGCGGACCCATGCTTCATCGGGGCTTGCCGGCAGGGTCTGGTTCAGAACCGCTTCTATTTTTTCCAGTCTCTCGGTATATTGTATGTCCATACCTGTACTGTAATCTATCCGCCTTTGTGATGGAAGTAGCGGGGTATATTTTTTTGTGGGGTTGTTTATGGGTTCCTATGATACCTTGGATTACTGGTCCCTTAAGGCGCAGAAAGAGGGTTATCCTGCCCGTTCGGTATATAAGTTAAAAGAAATGGATGAAAAGTTCGGTCTCTTTAAGGGGGCTGGCACAAAACGGGGCGCCCCTTCGGGTGCGCTCAAAACAGAAGGCGCAGGTTCTCCTTCGCGTACCAGCGGTCCCTTTAAGGTGCTCGATATCGGTGCTGCCCCGGGCAGCTGGAGCCTTTATGCGCTGCGCCGAATGGGCTCAGCGGGGTCTCTGGTCTCGGTGGACCTCTCGCCCCTTTCCCGACTTTACGATAAGGGCCTCTTTGATGGGAGCAATTTTTTCTTTATTCAGGGGGACATTACCGACCCTGCGGTCCGCGCCCAGCTCCTGGAGCGGGGTCCCTATCATCTGGTGATGAGCGATGTGGCCCCGGCGACGACGGGGAACCGGTCCGTGGATACCCTCCGGTCCCTGGCGCTCGTGGAGGAGGTCGTTGCCTATGCTGAAGCGGCCCTGATTCCCGGGGGAAACCTGGTGGTCAAGGTGTTTCAGGGGGGCGATACGGCGGAGGTCTTAAAAAGGCTCCGTACCCTCTTTACGACAGCCCGGAGTTTTAAGCCCGAGGCCTGCCGTTCCGAATCCTTCGAGACCTACTACCTGGGGCTGGGAAAAAAGCCTGTATAGGTAAGAAGCCAGTTCACCGATAGGTTTCCCGCAGGTGACGAATCTGCAGAGCCTTCTGGCAATAGTCCAGAGCGGGGAGCGGTTCTCCCTTCTGGGGGATAAACCTCAGGGAGTAGCGCTGGCCGGGAAGGAGGGTGAGCATGTTGTCCTCCCAGTGCCCTTTAAGTCCCGGAATATCCACACTCACATAAAAGGCCGGCTTGTCGGTGGAAAGCTGGAGGATGAGTTCCGTTTCTCCTGAATAGTTTTTTGCCACCATAAATTGCCGCTGGATCTGGGCAGTTTCCAGGCCGCACTGTTTGGGTGGTGCAAGGAAACACACCGTAGAGAGGTTTTTATCCGGTTCCATGGGATCGGGGATGCAGGATTGGGACGGGATTTCATCAATATGAAAGATTCCGTATAAAAAGGCCTTGTTCGGGGGAAGGGCAAGATTTTTCAGGTCCAGTTCCCACACCGGATGGGAGCCTTCTCCGGCTCCGCTGATGGGGACCTCCCATGTTTGTATCGGGCTGCCTTGGAAATTGATAAGAGAAATACTAACCTTGCCGGAGAGGGGGCGCTCCGTGTCGTTGATAAGATGTACCTGGATTTTTTCGTCCTTAATATAGGAAACAAGTGCGATGGGTGCAAAAAAACGCCGGGCCGCATAGTGCAGGAGCTTCCATTTCCCTGAATATTCTATGGATGACCAGGACGCTACGGGCCAGCAGTCGTTGAGCTGCCAGTACAGGGCCCCCATGCAAACCGGACGTCGGCTCCGCCAGTATTCTACAGCGGTTTTTATCGCCAGAGCCTGCTGAACCTGGCTCAGGTAAAGCATGTTGGTAAAACCTTCGGGAAAGCGGAAATAGCGGGAAAAATTTTCTATTATGATGGAATTGCCCCGGGGGTTTTTCTGGTGATGTTCCATGACGGGGGATGTCAGGTTGTGCTGGTCCGGTGGGCAGTAGCTTGCAACGGTTTCCTCGGAGGGAAAGGATTGGTAGCCGAATTCGGAACAGAACCGGGGGGTTACTTCGTAGTAGGCTTCGAAGGGTTTCCCCTCATGCCAGACGCTCCAGTAGTGCATATCTCCCCGGCCGTCGCTATGCCAGTTGTCCGAATAGTCGTTGGGACCGGCGGAGGGCGAACTGGGCCACCAGGTCCGGTCCGGGTCTAATTCTCGGATGGTACTGCCCACGACCCCTTCGTTCAGCCGGTCATAGTCGATGATATACCGGTCCCGGTTTGCCCTGGTTTCCGGGTACCAGGTCAAAGCCCCAACATTTTCGTTGTTGCCGCACCAGAGGGCAATGCTCGGGTGTTCCTTGAGCCTCAGAACCTGGCAGCGGACTTCCTTACGAACGCTTTCCAGAAAATCAGCGGTGGCCGGATAGGTGGAACAGGAAAACATCATGTCCTGCCAGACGAGGAGTCCCAGTTCATCACAAAGGTTATAGAATATATCCCGCTCATACTGGCCGCCCCCCCAGACGCGGACCATGTTCATGTTGGCCTGTACCATGGCTTGCAAAAGCTGTCGGTAGCGGTCGGCGGTCTGTCGGCCGGGCAGGGCGTCCAGGGGTATCCAGTTGGCTCCCTTGGCCCAGATATCCCTGCCATTCACCCGGAAGGTCATGGATTTGCCGGCTTCGTCTGCTTCGGTAATTACCTGGAACTGTCTGAATCCGATCCGTTTTAAGGCCCTCTGTAGTCCTGGTGTTGATGGATTTTCTGGTTCGGTGGTGCCCTGTGGCCGTTGAACTGCGGCTTCATCTGCCGTATCCAGGGGCCGGATGGCAGCCTCAAGGGTATACAGGGGCTGGTTTCCGTAGCCCGCGGGCCACCAGAGCTCGGGATTTTGTATAGAAAGGAGCGCTTCAAATTGATGGGTGCCCGGGCCGTGGAGACTATGTTCCGTTGTTTGTTCCACGATAGGCTTACCCGCGGGGTCCCGCAGGATTAGTTTCATTGCAAGTCGGTAATTGTTTGGTGATTTGGGGGCGGACTTTGCTGTTGGGTTGTCATGTGCGGGTTTTTCAGCAGACAGTCCGTATCCGGGGATTGTATAGGTTATTCGTACCGGCAGTTCCCAGTGCAGTCCATCCTTTGTGAGGGTCCTGGCAGAAAGGGTGTCGATCCTGCCCGGTGTCGCAAAGCCGAGGTAGGCCTCTCCATAAATTCCGGACACCATGAGGCAGGGTCCCCAGTCCCAGCCGCTGTGGCATTGGACCTTGCGGACCAGGTTCCGGTGGGGTGACTGGACCGGGTATGCGCTGTGGGGAACGGGGTAGGGGAGTAGAGAGGCCCGCTCTGCGGCGGTCTTTTCCGCTGATGTAAAGAGAATACGGAGCCTGTTGGTTCCGGCCTTCAGTTTTCCCGCTACATCGATTGTGAGGGTCTGGAACATATTTTCGGTAAGGGCAATCCGTTCATCGTTCAGATAGAGCTCTGCAACCGTATCGATGGATTCAAAGTAGAGGTAGGGGGCGCCCAGGCGCAGCTGTTCAGTGGTGACTGAAAAGTCCCGTTCCAGCACCAGAGCTTCCTGGTTCAGAAACTGAACATCCAGTTCCTGCTGGCCATAATAGGGATCGGGGATAAGCCCTGCGGCAAGCAGGGCACTGTGGGTGTCTCCAGGAATACTGCAGGGGATGGCAGCCTTCCCCAGTAGGGGAGAATCTACATGTAAGATCCAGGTTCCCGATAAATCAATCCGCTCCATAGTTAGGTCCTCCTCGCGGTACAAGGGTTATAGCACCCTGCCAGGTTTTGTAACAGGTCCGTTTAAAACTTTTGCAAAAACCTCATAAATTAAAAAATTTTCTTGACAGATTTCGCAAGTGGGAGTATACCATAGTTGATTGCATAAATCAACCAACATAAGGCGAAATAGTGTAAGGAGTGCATGGTGGCCCGGACAAATGGGACAGACCAGACAGAAAAGGCGCGGAATGCGGCCCGTATTATCCGTACGATCTGGAAAAATCCTCTCATAAGCCGTTATGAGATTGCAGAACGGCTTCATTTAGAACGGTCAACTATCACCCATCAGGTGAACCGGCTTTTAGAGCTGGGTCTGATTACGGAAATTTCAGAAGGGCAGGCGGGTCCTGCGGGAGGGCGGAAGCCGATTCATCTGGCGATAAATAAGGACTATGGGTACATCATCGGTATAGAAATGCAGGTAGAAGCCTATTCGGTGGTGGCAGTAAACCTTGCCGGGGAAATCTTGCGGTTTAAGACTGCGGAAAAATTGATAACCCAGGAATCTTTTATTAAGGATGTGCTGGATATCGCGATGAATTTTGCGGAAGAGATGGGCGGTACCGAACGGCTTATCGGTGTCGGGGTTGGCATGGGGGGTATCATCGATTCAGACCGGGGTATTATCCATTACTCTATACCCTTACATCTTACGAGTCCCCTGGATTTTGCCGCCGCCATTGCGGAACGTACGCGGATACCTTTTCTAGTGGGAAACGATGCCAACTGTTGTGCCTGGGGGGAGCTGGCCTTTCATAAGGCGGATGGCTTAAAGAACTTTCTTTTTACGCTGGTCCAGTTCCGATCGGGGGATGTGGCGATCCAGGAATATGGCGGTGTCGGGGTGGGCTTTGGCATCGTGATTGACAGTAAGGTCTATACGGGAACCAACTTTACCGCCGGTGAATTCCGCAGTGCCTATTGGACCGAAGGCAACAAGGCCCAGTTTTCCATTCCGGCGGAGGAAATTAAACATATCACCAAAAAGCCCCAGTTGCTTGAGCGTCTGATCCGTGAGCTGGCCCGGAACGTGGCCCTCTTTGTGAACACCTTTAACCTGAATAAGGTCTTTATTGGGTGTGACATAGAAGCCTGCAGGCTTGATGTGCCGGCCATTTTTGCAGAAGAAATCCGGCATAATTGGATGTATCCTTCGGACCCGGCCTGCGAAGCGACCTATTCTACCCTGGGAGAAAAGGCCGTCTCCTATGGAGCCGCGGGTATGCTTTTGTATCGTATTTTTACTTCCACCCACTTACCGGTGGATTACGAAGGGGAAGAGGACCCGCTGGTTCTGTCCCTTCATCTATAGAAATAAAATCATGGTACCCGAAGCCATGATTTTGTAATAAATGCCCCGTTGGGGATACTGGTGCGTATGCACCACATAGACAAGAGGAGGTCTTTTTATGAAAAAGACTTTGTTCGTTCTCGCAGCCTTGCTCGCTATGGCTGGCATGGTATTTGCCAGCGGCCAGGCTCAATCCGGGCAAGCTGGAACCAAACAGGTTGTGGTAAAAACCATGGCCTATGGTGACAATTCCAACTCAGAGGGTGTAAACTGGGTGCGGATTGTTAAAGCCTTCGAAAAAGAAAATCCCAATATCAAAATTGATTATGAACTGCTTTACGATGAGGCCTATCATCAGAAGGTAGCTGCCCGGCTTGCGGCTGGTGACGTTCCTGCCCTGGCATACATGGGTGCTGATGCCCGTTGGGGTGCCCCTTGGAAGGAAGCGAAACAACAGTTTGATCATCGCCCGTATATCGATGCAAACTTCTT
The DNA here is from genome assembly GCA_012517385.1 of Treponema sp. GTDB lineage: Bacteria > Spirochaetota > Spirochaetia > Treponematales > Breznakiellaceae > Gracilinema. The sequence goes on from JAAYUZ010000114.1 coordinate 14,489, forward strand.
TGACCTGAATCTTATCCCACCAATGGGTCCCAACGGAGAAATTTATGAAATTCCTCTCGGCACCAGCAATATCACTACTGTTCTATATATGAATGAAGAACTGGTCAAGTCCCTGGGCTTCAGCGAACCCAAAACCTATGAGGATCTGGTTGCCATGGTTCCCAAGGCGCGGGCTGCAGGTCTTGATGTGGTTTCTATTGATGGTGCCGACGGCTGGGCCTGGGGGTCCTGTCTGATGTCCGCTATCATTGCCCGTGTATCCGGTGATCCAAACTGGGTTTCCAAGGCGGTTGCAGGACAGTACAAGTTCACCGATCAGGCCTTTGTCGATTCCCTCTCCCTGCTCCAGAGAATGGTAAAGGATGGGGTCATTTCCGATAAGTCGGTCCTGGTCGATTATGGTGCCAACATTTCCAACTTCAGCAATAAGAAAGCCCTCTTCATGGTGCAGGGCCAATGGGCCGCCGGTTCTATCGATCCTGCGGTTGCAGAAAAGACCAAGATGCTTGCCTGGCCGAAACTGCCCGGTGAAAAGGCTGCCACCGCCGGTTCTGTGGCTGCAGCAATCCAGGTAGGTTATGGTATTACCCAGGCTGGGGCCAAGGATCCTGCGGTTCGTGATGCGGCTCTGAAGTTCCTGAAATACTTCTACAGCTATGAAGAAACCACCCAGCGTCTGCGGGATGGTGCTATTGTGGCCCCCATCCTCAAGAACTACAAGGTCCCGGAGGATCTGCCCACTATTGTAAAGCAGAAGGTTGGCCTGGCACAGAAGGCTAAGAACACCGATGTTATCGATGCCTTCCTGGGCGGCGCACCAAACGATGCCCTGAATGCGGGGATGCAGAAGATTGTTGCCGGCACCGCTACTCCTGCCGAAGTGGCTGCAGAGGTTGAAAAACTGCTGCGCAAATAGGACCCAGTAAGCTGAAGGCTGGGGGAAACAGAAGGCATATTCTTTGCTGTTTTCCCGGCCTTCGATTATAAAGGCTTTTGCTGCGGTGTCTATTGCCGCCGCAGAAGCCTGTGTTACCCGTTTTATTTTGCTACAGGAGTACGACATGAGAGGCCGTAACGGCAGAAACCTGCCTGCTTATATCGGAATGGTTGGCCCTGCAACTGCTATTTTTTTGTTTATTGTTGCCTATCCTATCCTATACTCATTCTGGCTGAGTGTTACCGATTTTAATCCGAACAAAGGTGGTGCATGGAACTTTGTTGGTCTTGAACAATATGCTAAAATGGTACAGGACCCCTATTTCTGGCATTCTCTTAAAAACAATCTTATCGTAGTAGCTGTATCAGTATTTGGTCAAATCCCAATAGGTTTTGCCCTGGCCTACATTCTGTATCGAAGAATGGTTAAAGCATCTGGATTTTTCCAGTCCATGGTGTTTCTGCCTAATTTTTTATCCACCATTGTAATTGGTATTCTGTGGAAACGGATGTTTCAGGCCGATGGCCCTGTCGCCCGGCTTATTCAGATTGTCACCCAAAATCCACAAGCCCAGTTCGATTTAATGCTAAAGGCGGATACGATTATGTATCCCATCGGGTTTGCCCTGATCTGGATGTATACCGGACTTTATATGGTAATATTTCTAGCAAATCTGCAAAAAATAGATTCGGGGATGATCGAAGCTGCCCAGATTGACGGGGCAAACGAATTTCAGATTTTTACCCGGGTTATAGTACCAGTCCTTTCTGGTACCATTCTAGTATCGAGTATACTTGCCATTGCGGGTTCACTCCGGGGATTTGATCTGATTTTTGCCATTACTACCCAGGGACTGCAGCGGAATAACGCTATGGTGCTTCCCATTTTCATGTACCAGACCGCGTTCCAGGATTACAATAATCCTTCCCGTTTTGCCTATGGAGCGGCCATATCTAATGCCATCATTATCATTAGTGTATTGCTTATTATGCTCAGCAATTTTATCGGAAAAAAATTAAATGCCGGGGAGGAATACTAAAAATGCAGCAAACAAACACACCGGCAGACAGAATTAAACACGCTATTGGCAGTCTTATATCCTATATTGTATTTATTACCTGGACTCTGATTACGGTGGTTCCACTCATCTGGATGCTCTATTCCTCCTTTAAATCGAACGAGGAACTTATTAAGGATATATATGCCCTCCCAAAGGCTCTCTTTGAAAATAAACATGATGAATATGTGGTCATACCAAAGACTTTAAATGTGGTACTCCCCTATGACCCGGATAAGGATCCTCGGGAACGGATCATTATTGAATCGACAACGATTGCCCCGACGCTCCGGCTCATGGTTCATTTCCTTGTTAAGGAGGACCTTCCGCCAGAGCTCCAGAGCTTGAAACCGGGGGATAAAATTACCGTTAACCAACTTCCCCCAAAAATGCAGTGGGATATCCACTGGAAAACCCTCTTCTTTAATTACCGTTCAGCCTTTGAACGGGGCAAGCTGGCAAGTAAGTTTGTAAACAGTCTCCTGTACTCCGGTATATCAACCTTTTTAATTGTTTTATTCGGGTTGATGGCAGGCTTTGGCCTCAGCAAAATGGCCTTTAAAAAAGCTTCGCTGTTAATCTCCGGGCTTATCGGGTTTGGTTATCTTATCAGCACAAACTCGGTTATCATTCCACTCTTTTTAATGCTTTCCAACATGAAATTGACCGATACCCATCTGGGGGTCATCCTCGTCTATACCGCCTTCGGCCTCCCCCTGTCGGTGATGCTGACAACCCAGTTTATCCGCGATCTGCCGGACAGTCTGATCGAGTCCGCCTTTATGGACGGTGCAACCTACTTCAGGATGTTCTTCAGTATCATCGTCCCCATGACCGTACCGGTCATTACCACCATTTCGATTATCAGTGCCCTGGGAATCTGGAACGAATTTCTTCTGGTGCTTGTCATTGCCAGCTCAGAATTAACGAAGTCCCTTCCTGTTGGGGTCTATTCTTTTTCTAGTCTCACAAGTACCCAGCTTGGTTGGCAGCTCGCTGCGCTGGTGATTGCAGTACTGCCTGTCATGGTGGTGTATTTCATCTTTAATAAACGGCTTACCCAAGGCGTTGTTGCCGGTGCCGTAAAAGGATAAGAACATGCAATTTGGGAAATTTGATGATGCATCAAGAGAATATGTTATTACAACTCCCCGGACTCCCCATCCATGGATCAACTATCTGGGAACTGAGGGCTTCTTTTCCCTCATTTCCAATACCGCGGGGGGCTATTCCTTTTACCGGGATGCCCGGCTCAGACGGCTCACCCGGTATCGGTATAATGATGTCCCCCAGGACAGCAATGGCCGGTATCTCTACATACAGGAACGCCAGCCCTCCTCGGGAAAAAGTCTTGGCAAACTTAAAGGTGAACCCTGGAATCCCTCCTGGAAACCCGCAAAAACCGAACTCGATTTTTATGAATGCCGGCATGGTCTGAGCCGGACCACCATAATTGGCGAAAAAAACGGCCTTAGAGCAACGGTCCGCTATATGGTGCCTGTCGGGACCAATGTGGAACTGCAGGAACTGGTGCTGGAAAACACCAGCCGGGAAGAAAAGGCGGTCTGTATCCATTCCTTTGTGGAATTCTGTCTCTGGAATGCCCTGGATGATTTTACCAATTTTCAGCGGAACCTATCCACCGGACAGGTTGAGGTAGAGGGCTCCGCAATCTACCATGTTACCGAATACCGGGAACGGCGGAACCACTATGCCTTTTTCTGGACCGATGCGGAAATTGCCGGTTTTGATTCAGACCGCGAAGCCTTTATTGGCCGCGATGGGGACTTTGCCCGGCCCGCCGCGGTTATGCAGGGTGCAAGCTGGAATTCCGTCGCCGATGGCTGGTCTCCGGTTGCAAGCCATCGAATCGAATGGACCCTGGAGCCCGGAGAAAAACGGCGGGCCCTGTTCATGCTTGGCTATATCGAAAACCCCCAGGAAGCAAAATGGGAAAAACCAGGGGTAGTAAAGAAGGACCTGGCAAGGAAGCTTCAGAGCCGTTTTTCAGAACCTGGAGCCTTTCAGGCTGCATGGGATGAGCTCACCCGGTTCTGGGATGAAAAGCTCTCCCATTTTTCCATAAGCACCGGAGAGGAAAAACTGGACCGGATGGCCAACATCTGGAATCAATATCAGTGTGTGGTAACCTACAACATGGCCCGCAGTGCCTCCTATTTCGAAAGCGGTATCGGCCGCGGTATCGGTTTCCGGGACACCTGTCAGGATATGCTCGGCTTTGTACACCTCATGCCGGAAAAGGCCCGGGAACGCCTCTTTGATGTAGCCTCTACCCAGTTCCCCAACGGCGGGGCCTACCACCAGTTCCAGCCCCTCACCAAGCGGGGGAACGCAGATATTGGCGGAAACTTTAACGATGACCCCCTCTGGCTTGTGATTGGAGTTGCTGGGTACTTAAAAGAAACGGGTGATTGGGATTTCCTTAAAGTCCCTATCCCCTTTGATAATAATCCGGCTAATACCGCAAGCCTTTTTGAACATCTAAAGCGATCCTTTCATCATGTCACGGATAACCTGGGCCCCCATGGACTCCCCCTCATCGGACGGGCAGACTGGAACGACTGTCTCAATTTAAATTGCTTTTCTACGGATCCCAACGATTCCTTCCAGACCAGTACCAACAAGGATGGCAAGACCGCAGAATCCATATTGATTGCCCAGATGTTCCTCTATGCAGCACCGGATTATATAGAAATTTGCAGACGTATCGGAGATACGGAAGAAGCAAAGATCGCAGAACAGGCCGCAAAGGCCATGGAAGCGGCCATCCTTGCCCATGGATGGGATGGCCAATGGTTCCTCCGGGCCTATGATGATGCAAGCCACAAGGTCGGCTCCGCATCCTGTGAGGATGGAAAAATCTACATAGAAACCCAGGGCTTTGGTGCCATGGCCCTGGTTGGCCAGGACCGGGGCTACCCGAAACAGGCTCTGGATTCGGTGGCCCAGCATCTGGACACCCCCCACGGTATTGTAATCCTGGACCCGCCCTACAAAACCTATCACCTGGAATTGGGAGAAGTCTCTTCTTATCCGCCGGGATATAAGGAAAACGGGGGCATCTTCTGCCACAACAATCCCTGGGTCATGATTGGCGAAGTCCGTGTGGGCCGGCCCGACCAGGCCTTTGAGTACTGGAAAAAAATCGCCCCCGCCTACCGGGAGGCCATCTCAGAACTCCACCTGATGGAGCCCTATGTCTATTCCCAGATGATTGCCGGCAAGGGCAGCCGTCGCCATGGGGAAGCCAAAAACTCCTGGCTTACCGGCACTGCCGCCTGGAATTTTGTCGCCCTTTCCCAGTGGATCCTTGGCATCCGGCCCGCCTTTGACGGGCTTGTGGTCGAACCCCGATTGCCATCCCACATTAAAAAGGCGGTCATCCACCGGTATTTCCGGGGTGCCCACTATGAGATAGAAGTTGAAAACCGTACTAATGATGGTCCTGTCACCCTCACCGTAAATGGTAAGGCCCAGTCTGGAACCCTGGTTCTTGCAGCAGATCCCGGGACAAGGGTCCAGATTCGGGCTACGGTAGGGTAGAATATCGAAGCTGCCATTAAATCAGCCTCCTGGTCTCTGGCCGTACTGTGGAAGGAGGACTTCCATGGTACGGTCTTTTATCTCCCTTTTTTCTGCTGTGTCTTCTCTTTACCGCGAGTCCCGATTTCTGCGGACGCCCAAGCAGAACCTCTCTCCATTTTCCTTTGCGGTCCTTGTTTTGCTTCTCCCGGTGTTCTACCTCAGTTGTACCTCCTGCGAAAATCCACTGGCTGGTAAGAAGCCACCGTCCCGCTTTCGTATCGCCTCCTGGAACCTTCAGGCTTTTTTTGATGGCCAGGAAACAGGAACCGAATATGCAGATTATAGGGCAAAGTCCTCCTGGAACGAGATTGCCTATAAAAGCAGGCTTACTATGCTTGCTGATGCAATGACCAGATGGCCCGAACCACAAACCAGGGGTGAACGCCCTGGGCCGGACATCTTTGCCCTGGTAGAGGTAGAAACCAGCGCAGTCCTTGAGGACCTCCGTTCCGGACCCTTTACGCCCTTTAAGTATTCCTACAGTGCCTTTACGGCAAACCCCGCAAGCCCCCTGGGCCTTGGCATTTTAAGCCGTTTCCCCATCCTGAGTACCCGCAGCCACTCTCTCCAGACTGAAAGCTTCAGCACCCCCCGGCCCATGCTGGAAGCAGAAATCGAACTCCCCGGGGAACACCTCTTTCTTTTTGTCTGTCACTGGAAAAGCAAACTGGGAAATCCCTCTGAAACAGAAGCTATTCGACGGGCTAGTGCAGAACTGGTTAATCGCCGCATCCATGAATTGAGCCTGGAATATCCGGATACTCCGCCCCTGGTCCTGGTGGCAGGGGATTTAAACGAAAATGTTGATGAATATAGCCGCCAGGGCGGGACCTGCCTCACTGCCCTTATGCCAGCAGATATCTCACCCGAATCTTTCATCGAAGCCACCGCTACCCCCAGGGCTTTCATCAAGCTCACCGGCTCCCCCGCCGACCTTTCTGACCCTCCCGCTCCAACCGCGGCCATGTCCGCGCCCGCAACAGCTGCTGCCGCCGCGAACATCACTGCCGCGCCCGCAACAGCTGCTGCCGCCGCGAACATCACTGCCGCGCCCGCCCCCGGGCCCGCAAATCCCGCTATTTTTTACAGTCCCTGGCTTAACGCCCCCTGGCCGGGCTCCTACGCCTTTCAGGGGGCCTGGGAAACCATCGACCACATCCTCATCGGGCCCGCTTTTTTTGATAACAGGGGCTGGGAATACGCATCCTTTTTTGTCTATGACCAGGCCCCCTTTACCAATGACGCTGGGTACCCTGACAGTTTTAACCCTCGAACCGGTAAGGGCCTCAGCGATCATCTTCCAATCCTGGCTGACTTTTACCAGATACGGCCATGAACATTTTGGGTCCCCTCCCACAGCCCAGAGGTATGGTCTAACCAGCCATTACTTGACTAAATCGATAATAAGTTATATATTTCTAACAAAGAGACTTACCGGACCCAGCTGTAATCTAGAGTAAATGGAGGGGTCTGTATTTTAATAAAAGGCAACCAGTATGGTTGTTTTTATTTGTTGTTAATGTTAGTCAAAACTAACAAAGAGGACCAATACCACTGAAAGTGGAGGAGGTATATATGTTTTTATCAGATGCACCAAACGGGGCATCATTTAAGGTTATACGGGTATTGATCGGCAAAGAGGTAGGAAAACGTCTTGCCGATATGGGGTTTACTGAGGGTGCTGAAGGGGCCGTTGTCCGTGGGGGCCTCTTCCGCGGACCCTTACAGGTCAGAATCCGAGGCTATGATGTGCTTATCAGGCGGAGCGAAGCTGCGGGAATCGAGGTGGAACCCGTAGGCGACTGGACCGCGGCGGAGGATGCTGCCCGGCTGTTTGGCCCCTTCGGCCGCTTTGGTCGGCATGGTCATGGCCGCTTTGGACTGCATGACCTTGGCCGCAGAGGAGGGGCGGAAAGGGGGAATCCGGGATTGGAAACCCCTGGATGGGCCATGCATACCCGAAAAAAATCAGGTTGGATAATGCAGGAAAGGGGCAGACAAGCAGATCCAGACTTAAGCCCCCATACTTATGAAAGCCCCAAAGAGGATAACCGATGAGTAAAAAGAAATTACATATTGCCCTTGCCGGCAACCCTAATTCAGGTAAAACAACCCTCTTTAACGCCCTCACCGGCGCCCATCATAAAGTAGGAAACTATCCAGGTGTGACGGTAGAAAAAAAGGAGGGTCAGCGGATACGAGGGGACAGGGTCTACCATTTCATCGACCTTCCCGGCATATACAGTCTCACCGCCTATTCTATCGATGAAGTGGTCGCCAGAGATTTTCTGCTGGATGAAAAACCGGACCTTATCATTGATGTGCTTGATTCCACCAACCTTGAACGGCACCTCTATCTATGTCTCCAGTTCCAGGAACTTGGCATTCCCGTCATCGGGGCTCTGAACATGAGTGACGAGGCGGAAGCAAAGGGAATCAAAATTGATGCGGAGGCCCTTTCACGGATATTGGGTATCCCTATGGTAAAAACCATCGGAACCCACGGCACCGGGATAGATTTTCTCCTGGATAAGGTTGATGAAACCCTGGAACATCCGCAGCTGCTGGACCGCAGTATCCGCTATGGCGACGAAATCGAGGCAAAGCTTCAGCGGCTTCAGACCCTCATCAATCTGGATGAACATTTCGCTGCCCGGTTTCCTTCCCGCTGGCTTGCGGTAAAGCTCCTGGAAAAGGATGCCAATGCCTATGAACGGCTTAAGGACCATAGCAATGGCCCGTCTATTGCTGCGGAAGCCCGGGATGCCATCAGCTGGCTGGAAAAACACTATGGCAAGGATAACGAAATCGTTCTCTCTGAACAGCGTTACGGCTACATCCGGGGCGCTGTTAAAGAATGTATAAAAATTGTTAAAAAGCCAGATTTCAGCATTACCGAAACCATCGACCGGGTCATCATGCATCCGGTGCTGTCAATGCCAATCTTTATTCTGGTTCTCTGGGCTATGTTCCAGATAACCTTTACCCTGGGCGAATACCCCATGGCATGGCTTGAAAGTTTTTTCAGCTGGCTTTCCGGTGTGCTCTATCAGGTGCTTCCTGAAAGTGGTTTCAGGTCTCTTATCATAGATGGGGTCATCGCCGGTGTGGGCGGGGTCCTATCCTTTGTCCCTCTCATCATTATTCTGTTCTTTCTTCTCTCAATTTTGGAAGATATCGGCTATATGTCCCGAGCTGCCTTTGCAACCGACAAATTCCTGCATACCTTCGGGCTTCACGGGCAGTCCATATTCCCCATGATGCTGGGGTTCGGCTGTTCGGTGCCGGCCATCATGGCCGCCCGTACCCTAAAGAGCCGGCGGGATCGGATACTGACCATACTGGTGATTCCCTTTATAAGCTGCGGAGCGAAGCTTCCGGTCTATGTTCTGTTGGCTGCTGCTTTTTTCCCCGATAATCCGGCCCTCATGGTGATGACTATCTATGGAATCGGAGTGGTGCTTTCCCTCATTGCGGCCTTCGTACTAAATAGGACCATCCTCCGGGGCGACCCCACTCCTTTTGTAATGGAACTCCCCCCCTACCGGGCTCCTACGCTCCGGGGAATAATATGGCATGTCTGGGATAAGACAAGAGAATATATTAAAAAGGCTGGTACGGTCATTCTTGCTGCTTCAATCCTGATCTGGGCAATCACCACTTTTCCCTCAAGTTCACTTCCCGAATCTCAGCAGGAAGCCCTGAAGGTTTCATACCTTGCAGAACATCCTGAGAGCAGTCAGGAAATGCTGGACCAGTACCTTGAAGTACAAGCTTCCGAATATCAGCTTGCCCACAGCCTGGCTGGCATAATTGGAAGAACGATAGAACCGGTATTCAAGCCCCTCGGATTCGATTGGAAGATTGCGGTGGCCATGGTGACAGGCTTTACAGCAAAAGAAGTTATAGTGTCCACGCTGGGTATACTCTATGGGGTAGGTCAGGGAGAGTCTGAAGCTTCGGAGGGCTTGCGGGTAGCTCTGCAGCATGATCCGGTCTGGAATCCTCTGGTGGCCTTTGTGCTCATGTTGTTTGTCCTGGTTATACCTCCCTGTTTTGCAGCCCAGGCAACCATACGGGCTGAACTGGGCTGGTCCTGGTGGGCTTTTTCGGTAGTAACCCTGCTTGTTTTTGGCTGGCTTTTGGGCTTAGCGGTCTATCAAATTGGTATACTCGCGGGGGTTGGTTTATGAATTGGCTTGATATATTGAGTGTTGGTGGTATTATCCTCGCAGCCCTGATTTTTGTTATTACCAGGGTTATTAAACGGATCAGAGGAAAAAAGCCCTCCTGCTGTTCATAACAGCAGGTAGTGGCGGGGATGGGGGCGGGTGAAACTCCAGTAGATCCGGTGTGGATCCCGCTCCCCAGCTTATTCTTGCTGGTCCTGTTTCTGTGGGGCTTTATAGGGACGTACGAGAAACTTATTGGCAAAACGGGCGCTAAATACAGGGCCAACAAGTATGCTTGCCCAGCGCTGGATCTTCCAGTTAAGCCGGGGAATGCTGTAGGCCCGTCCTTTCCCCGCCTGTTTCAGGCAGCGGGCGGTGGTTTTGTCCGCACTCCAGCCGTGGGCAACCTTGAGCCGTACCCCTTCGGACGCAACCTGGGCAAATTCGCTGTCCACCGAGCCGGGGCACAGGGCGTGAACCCTGATTCCCCGAGAAGCCCATTCGGTGGCCAGTGCGATAGAAAAGGATAGTACATAGGCCTTCGTGGCCGCATAGACTGCGAAGCCCCCAAGGGGCGCAAAGCCCGCGAGGCTTGCCACATTGATCACCAAAGAACCGCGGCATAAGAGGGGTGAAAAACGGCTGCAGGCCTCTGTTAAGGCTCGGCAGTTCAGGTCAATCTGGCCCAGTTGTTTTTCCATATTGATGACCGCAAAGGGGCCATAGGTGCCGTAGCCTGCATTATTGATTAAAACTTTGACCGGTTTGCCCGTCTCTCTCGCCTTGTCAGCGAGACTTGCAAGCGAATTGGGTGCCACCAGGTCCAGGGCAAAGGTTCGTATAATCAGAGTTTTTTCATCATCCTTTGTACTGTAGGTGGCCTGCAGTTCTTCGGCTAAGGCAGCAAGGCGGTCTCCCCGACGGGCAACGATCCACAGTTCATCAAAGTTGGGTAAACCCCGATACTGTTCCTTGCCTGCCGCAGCGGCGGCGAGACGCCGGGCAAAGGACGCTCCAATTCCGGAGGAAGCTCCGGTAACAATCGCAATCCCGCCCTGCAGGAATGTTATCTTTTCATCCTCTTCCATGGTTACCTTCCTCTCTCTTATTCAATCCTTACTGTCCCCGAAGTAAGTCCCGGGGTTTTGATCCCTGGGCTGGCCCGACAATTCCCCGTTCTTCCATCATCTCCACAATCCGGGCCGCCCGGTTATACCCGATTTTTAATCGTCGCTGAATATAGCTGGCGCTGGCCTTTCCCTGCTGGTATACGATTTCCAGAGCCTTTTCGTAGAGGGGATCATCCCCTTCATCAAAAAGGGAAGGCTCTGTCTCTTCCTCTTCTTCGTCGTAGAAGATTTCGTCGTCCAGATAATCCGGTTCTCCCAGGCCTTTTACATATTCTACGACCCGTTCGACCTCTTCTTCCGATACAAAGGCCCCCTGTATACGTACTGGGAAGGGATCAACAGCCCCTGCATAGAGCATGTCCCCCTTGCCAAGGAGTTTTTCTGCTCCCACCATATCGATGATGATACGGCTGTCCATTTTGCTGGCCACCATAAAGGCAATACGGCTTGGGATATTTGCCTTGATGAGCCCCGTGATCACATCGATGGAAGGCCGCTGGGTGGCCAGCACCAGGTGGATGCCCACGGCGCGGCTCATGGCTGCAAGGCGGGCTACGGTGGATTCCAATTCTTTCCCCGTAGTTGCCATGAGATCCGCAAATTCATCGATAACAACCACGATATAGTGCAGCCGTTCGGTTGCAATGTTCCGTTCCTTAATACGCTTGTTATAGCTGCGGATATCCCGGACTCCCATGGAATCGAGCAGCGCATAACGCCGTTCCATCTCATAGATACAGTACTGGAGTGCCTGAAACGCCCGCTTCGGTTCGGTAATCACCGGCGTAAGCAGGTGGGGAATGTCGTTATACAGCTTAAGTTCTACGATTTTGGGGTCAATCAGCATGAGCCGGACCTCAGCGGGGGATCGCTGGTACAAAATAGAAAGAATCATGGAGTTAACACAAACCGACTTTCCCGATCCGGTGGCTCCCGCAATGAGGAGATGAGGTGTCTGTACCAGGTCGATGGTCTGGGCTTCTCCGGTTATGTCTTTGCCAAGGATTACCGGAATTTCCATCCGCTTTCCCTCTCGATGCAGTTCTCCTTCTATCCTTTCCCGGAAAGAGACTATATTACGTTTATGATTGGGGACCTCAATACCCACCGCATGCTTCCCCGGAATGGGTGCTACGATCCGGACCGAACTAGCAGCCAGTCTGAGGGCAATATTATCCTGCAGGTTGACGATTTTGGAAAGTTTGACCCCCGGGGCTGGGAGTAGTTCGAACATGGTGATAACCGGC
>JAAYUZ010000115.1 GCA_012517385.1 Treponema sp.
GGCTCTCCCTGTTGCCGCCGGAACGTTCCGCCGAATTGCAGAGAAAAATGGCCGGAAAGCCCCGGACCCTGAATTGAGCCCTTCTTTCCTCCCCGGTCACCGGCCTGTCCGGTGTTTCAGGAGGAGGATGGATCGTGTTTGTACCCCCCAATGTATCCACCACAACACCAGCGCCTGGGAAAAAAACGGGAGCTCAATCAGCACATACCCCTCTTTGGGGTGCTGGGAACCAAAAAAAGGCTTCTTTTTTTAGTGCCTTCGAAGGGCTTATGAAGAATCTGAAGGGTTCTGCAGGTTCTGAAAAACAGGTTTCCAGCTCTGCAGCAACCGAAAAAACCGCCTCTGCCAGAGACCATTATGGAATACGTAGTAAAGAGGTATCACAAAAACCATATAAAAATGGAGAATTGGTTTCTCAAAAACTTGTTGTATATAAGTTCATCTCCCCAAATGGCTCTAAAATTGAGCAAACAGGTGAGGATCGAAAGCGAATTTCATCAACCCTTATAAAGGATATTGATACAAAGGATGCTGAAGTCCTTAAGAAACAGCAGAATCTCTTTGCAAAGGAAAACGTTGAGTCCTCAGAAAAAAATAACCGGAATCGGAGACCCTCAAAGACATCTGATGCAGATCAGAATGTCCAGATGCTGGCCGGATTAAACAGCCCTGGAGTCCAGCCTCAACAAACTAAAGTAAAAGCTGAAAAGAATGAAGCAACCGAGGAAGGTAAAGAAAAGAGGGTCGAAAAATCGCGTGATCGGCGCAAAGAACGGATCGATGTAGAGGTCTACGACCTCAGAACTCAAACTGTTGATCCTAAGACAGAATACACCGAATCGAACAAAGGTACAGACAATACCAAAACAGTTGAATTAACCCTTCACTTAAAAGAAGGATCAAACCGGAACAATAGTGAATCAACTCCACTCTCCTCCCAGGCTCCATCCCGATCTTTTCAGGATATGCTGGCCCAGGAACTGCGGACTTCGATGAACGGCGATATTGTTCGTCATGCTTCCATGGTTCTCAAGGATGGAGGGGAAGGGCTTATCAGGCTGAACCTGAAGCCCGAATCTTTAGGAAATGTTCGTATCAAGCTTGAAATGGCGGATAACAGGGTAACAGGTCATATCCTTGTGGAAACTGAAGAAGCGCTGCGGGCTTTTGAAAAAGAAATCCATTCTCTGGAACAGGCCTTTAAGGATGGGGGTTTTCAGGGCGCCAGTCTGGAAGTTTCTGTTTCTGCCGATGGCCGTGGTTCAGGGGCTTTCCAGCAGGGACAGACGCAACAGCAGCCCTTTTATTCAGAGCGGCTGGCCGCAAACACCTACGATGTAGCGATGCCGGATTTGATTGGTCAAAATATCAACAGCCTTTCAAGTTCCGGACCAAATGTATCGATAAATATGTTAGCCTAAGGAGGCCATACTGATGGAACTGAGTGCAACCCTAAATGCCCAGGAACAATCCCTTGTTCGTATGCAGGTGGACAGTTTTAATAAGGCCATTGAGCAGGGCAAGAAACCAAGCCAGAATTTGGGAAAGGATGATTTTATAAAAATTCTCATTACCCAGTTAACCCATCAGGACCCGACGGCTCCGATGGAGGATAAGGAATTTATTGCCCAGATGGCCCAGTTTTCGTCGCTTGAACAAATGACCAACATGGCACAGGACTTTAACCGTCTTGCAAATCTGCTTTCTGGCAGTGAGGCCACCGGTGCGTTGGGTAAGTCGGTCGAAGTAACCGAGGGTGATCAGGTCATTCAGGGGGTAGTTAAAGCCGTTACCAGAGGAGCGGTTCCTCAGGTTCTGGTAAACGGTACCTATTATAACTGGGAACAAGTTTCAAAGGTTTATGAGGAGTAATGGCTTATGATGCGATCATTATATTCCGGTGTTGCGGGTTTACAGAATCATCAGGTCCGTATGGATGTGCTGGGCAATAATATATCAAACGTGAATACCACAGGCTTTAAAAAAGGAAGGGTTAATTTTCAGGACCTGCTCTATCAGCAGATGTCCGGGGCTGCCCGGCCGACCGAAGAAGTTGGTGGTGTTAACCCTAAAGAAGTCGGTCTTGGAATGATGATTGCCTCTATTGATACGATTCACACCCAGGGATCTCTGCAGACCACCGGGGTAGGTACAGACCTGGCAATTCAGGGTCAGGGCTTCTTTGTTTTAAAGAATGGAGAAAAAACCTTCTTCACCAGAGCGGGAGCCTTTGGTCTTGACCGGGATGGCACCCTGGTAAACCCCGCCAATGGCCTGCGAGTCCAGGGCTGGATGGCCCGGGATGTGGGTGGGACAACGAGGATCGATGCTGCCCGTGATGTGGAGGATCTCATTATACCCGTCGGTTCCAAGGACCCCGCAAAGGCAACCACGTCGGTTAACTTTGCATGTAACCTGGATAAGCGGACCCCAGAGATTCCAGAGAATGCAGGACCTGGTGCAATTCTTGACGGAACCTGGAGTACGGATTTTAAAATTTACGACAATTTCGGGCAGGAACATACACTCCGGGTTGATTTCTCAAGAGTCCCAGGCCAGAATAACCAATGGCAAGCCCGGGTTACCGTAGACCCTGAAGGGGAAACTCCGACAAATACTGCGGTAGGTCTGGCACCTGGTACCACCGAAGCTGGAGGACCTAATACCTTTACAGTGAATTTTTCCAATCTGGGAACCCTGGCGGGCGTGGTAGATGCCAATGGGAATCAATCGCCAACCGAAGGTGATGTGAATGTCCGGGTTGCCTTTGATGTACGGGGCTCTACCCCCGGAGCAGATGGAAACCCCATACGGCAGGAATTTAACATCAATCTGGGAAAGATCGGCAGCGTGGTAAATACGGTTACCCAGTTTGCGGAAAAAAGCTCTACCAAGGCCTTTATGCAGGATGGCTACCCCATGGGATACCTTGAAAATTTCAAGATTGACCAGAGCGGGGTTATCACAGGGGTTTATTCAAATGGAACCAACCGTCTCATCGGTCAGGTCGCAATGGCAAGCTTTACGAACCCCGGAGGGCTTGAGAAGGCCGGTGAAAACACCTATGTGGTGTCGAATAACTCAGGGCTTGCAAATATCAGCCCCTCCGGTATTGCAGGTAAGGGCAAGCTGATTGCGGGCGCCCTGGAAATGTCCAACGTGGATCTGGCAGAACAGTTTACCGACATGATCGTTACCCAGAGAGGGTTCCAGGCTAACTCCAAAACGATACAGACATCGGACCAGATGCTCCAGGAACTCTTAACCTTAAAGCGATAATATGATACAGTAGGACCGCATGATACAGGTAACGAGGCTTGATGGCACAGAATATTTCATCAACCCCCATCAGATTGAGTCGATCGAGACCCATCCTGATACTACCCTGGTCATGCTGTCCGGTAAAAAAGTTATCGTGAGAGAAACGACTGATCAAATTATTAAACGAATCATAGATTACAGAAAATTGATAGGCGGATTCAAGAACGAGGAGTAACAGACCATGGATTTAGCGACTATAATCGGATTAGTCGGTGCCTTTGTTATGGTGGTAATGTCCATTTTAACTTCAGGTGGTACAATTTTAACCTACATGGACTTGCCCTCATTCTTGATGGTTGTAGTTGGTTCATATTTTACTCTATTTATAAATTTTAATATGTCTGACACCCTCGGTGTATTTAAAGTCATTGGACTTACCATGAAAGTTCCCAGTTTTGGTGAACAGGCAATCATCTCAAAACTCATGGCTTTTTCCGACCGTGCCCGGCGGGAAGGGCTTCTTGCATTGGAAGAAGAATTGGAAGATCTGGATGACGAATTCATGAAAAAGGGGCTGCGTTTGGTTGTAGACGGCACCGATGCAGAAATTATAAGAACTTTGATGGAAACAGAACTTAATCAAATGCAGGCCCGGCATGCGGATAAAATGTCAATCGTAGATGCCTGGTCAAAATTAGCTCCAGGTCTGGGAATGTTGGGTACCGTTACTGGTCTTATCGCCATGATGAAAAACCTGGAAGATAAAAGCGCTATCGGTCCAAAC
>JAAYUZ010000116.1 GCA_012517385.1 Treponema sp.
ACCAAAACCAAAACTAGGGGATGGATAGAGGGGCACTGCAATTACCGGAGCAAAGAAGAGCTCGAATTTTTTAACCGGCCAGAACTGAAGCCCTATGGGCATACGAAGCCCCATATCAAAGGCTGCATTGCCCCCATTGGAACCACCGGCAATCCCCGCATAGGCTCCAACTCCAAGGAAATAGCTCAGGTTCGAAGCAAGTCCTTCTGCATCAATGACATAGTAGTCAAGGGATGCATTAAAACGGCTTGCGTTAAAGTCATATTTAAGGCCCACGACGGGAAAACTTCCCCATTTTAATGACAGACCTACACCGCCACCCAGAGTTCCCGCCGTTGAACCAAGGCTGCCGTATACTCCAATTCCAGTAAGCCCCGCCGGACCGGATGCGGCAAACAGGCTTGTTGCAGAGGACAGTAACACCGCCAGTGCCAATACTAGACTAAAACGTTTCATAGAACCTCCACGCTACATTTATTCAATGGTACCCAGGGTACACACATCTATATAATAACCATTCTATTTTAATATTCCAATAAGTTTGATGTTTTTCTAAAAGTCTGTTGCTCTTTCAAAACGCTCTGAATTTTGAAAGATCCTTGAGCCTCTTTCAAAAGTCTGTTACTTTTGAAAGAGGCTCTTGCAGTATTTTTGCAATTTAAATATAAATATTTATCAGATAAAGAATAGCAAAAATACTGCATATACATCCAGGGTAGCTTTTTCAAAACTCCCTGAGTTTTGAATAAGCCTCCCTTCTTAATTTTTTTTAAAAAACCTTTCCACCCAAGAGGCGGCCTGCTATTTCTACCGCCATGCGGGCGGTCTGGTTTCGTACATCCAGAACAGGGTTAACCTCCACCAGTTCTGCCGATGCAAGGATGCCTGAGGATGCCAGTTCCTCGGCCAGTAAAAGGACTTCCCTATAGGAAAAGCCCCCCGAGAGGGGAATGCCCACCCCCGGTGCAATCATAGGGTCCATCACATCCATATCCACACTGACATGGAGCCGATCCACCCGTTCCTTAAAAAAGGATACAATCCGGCGGGCCGTTTCTGCCATGCCAAGCCGGTCCACCTCGGTCATGGTATACACCGTAACACCGGCTTCCCGCATATTTACTTTCTCCAGACTGTCCAGATCCCGGACTCCGACCAGGGCCACATGAGCCGGATCCAGTTTACGAAAATTACCATAGAGATTTACCAGGTCCGGGTGTCCATAGCCGCAGGCGATAGCCAGGGACATGCCATGGATGTTCCCGGAAGGGGTGGATTCGGGGGTATTAAAGTCCCCGTGGGCATCGACCCAGAGGGTGCCCCAACGCAGGTTCTGTTTTTTATAGGCTGCACCAAGGCCGGAAAGGGTACCGATGGCGATGGAGTGGTCCCCGCCCAGCACAAGCGGGAAGGCCCCGGAAAGGACCGCCTCCTCTACCCGTTCCGCCAAGGCGGTGCAGGCCTCAGCTATGGGTGCGAGGAAACGGACCCGGGGGTCCCCTTCTTCGAGGAATTCCTGGGCGGGGACCGGAATGCCGGGAAAGGATTCTTCACAGGTATGGCCTAACTCGGACAGCACCTGCTTCAGCCCCGCGAGCCGCATGGCTGAGGGGCCCATATCACTGCCGCGCCGGTTGGCACCAAAATCGAGGGGAAGTTCAATTACGCGTATATTCATGTAAGGGTCTCCAGAAGGGTTACAAACCAGTTTTTTAGACTAATGGCCCGTCTATACAGAGGGGTCTCCACCGTTGCGGCGGATGGGATAAAGAGATAGGAGCGGACACTCCAGGCAGTATATACAAAGGAAGAAGCCGGATACATGCCGTACACGATATCTACCAGGGCCTGCCCGGGGGGAACCGCAGGAAAAATCAGATACGAGAGGGGATCAAGATTAACCATCTTTAAGATGATTTTAGATTCATCATACTCAAGTCTTGTTCTAAACTTGATTGTTCCAAATTCGGTGTCTTCTACCTGGATGACCGCCTCTAACGTAACGGGGTCCGGCAGTGTCACAAACTGAACATTCCGAAACAGAAGGACCGGGCCTCCCTTTTTGCGGTTATAGCTCAGGCCGGTAAGACTGGGGGCCTGGAGCAGGAGCCGGTAGAGGTTGTTCTTGTCTGTAGAAATCCGCCGCGGCGGCAAAAGGAAGAGGGCTTCCTGAACTGCATGGGGCTCAAGCCGTTCATGGCGGCGGATAAATTCACTACGGCCTGAAAAGGGCGGAACCAGCTCTAGAGTTTTCGGCTTCATCCTGAAGGATGTTACAAAGCCCTGGGCTCCCAGTTCCCTCTGAAAATCCGGAGCCAGGAAGGATAAATCCAGGTAGGCAGAACCGGCAAAACCGCTCGAGTTGCGGGCCCCCCCTGAGATACTAGAACCGCCAGAACCTGAGGGAGCCTGGGCAAAGCATAATCCTGAAAAACCCAGTACTATGAGAAGGCTCAAGAATATGCTTACCAGGCGGTTCAACTGCATACCTGCTTTATACTTCACATTACGAGCGGAGATATTCCAGAGCCCGGTCAACCCTGGCCAGAGACTTCATTTCGCCAAGCAGACGAATAGAGCCAAAAAGGGGTGGACTCACCCGGCTTCCGGTAATTGCAACCCGTAGGGGCATCATAAGATCTCCCATCTTAACCTTTTTTTCTTCCGCAAACTGTTTTACCAGAGCCTCCGAGGCTTCGTCAGAATTTTTGGCCATGGCGGGCACTAATTCACGGACCATGGTAAGCAGATTGATGGTGGCAGTCAGGTCCAGTTTTTTCGGAAAGAACTCTTCCTTTTGCGGCATGGCAGGTTCATCGAACAAATAGGTAAGTTTTGCAGGTCCCTCGTGGAGAAAACTGAGCCGCTCTTTTATAAGGGGCATGGCGGCCACAAAAAGGGCTCTTTGCTCTTCGGTGGGCTTCTGCCCGGGGCTGCCAAAGAGACCTTCATTCACCGCATAGGGCTCGATAAGGGCACCTAATTCGGCATCGGTCTTCATACGGATATACTGACCGTTATACCATTCGAGCTTTTTATAATCAAAAATGGCGGGAGCCTTGTTCAGTTTGTCCAGGCTGAACCGTTCTGCCAGTTCGGTCAGAGTATAAATATCCTTTCCTTCTTCATAGGAAGCACCCAGGAGGGCCACATAGTTGATAAGCGCCTCAGGCAGATAGCCCTGGCGGCGGAATTCATCAATACTGGTGGCTCCGTGGCGTTTGCTTAACTTTTTCCCATCCTGGCCCATCACCATGGGGAGATGACAGTATTCTGGATGCTGCCATCCAAAGGCTTTGTACATGATGACATGAAGGGGTGTGGAGGGGATCCATTCCTGGGCCCGGAGCACATGGGTCACCTGCATGAGGTGGTCGTCCACCACATTTGCCAGATGATAGGTGGGGAATCCATCGGATTTGAGCAGTACCGGGTCGGGGTTTACATCATCGTTTTTCCATTCTATGTCGCCCAGCAGATGATCATGGAAACGGGTTACCTCGCCAAGGGGAATCTTAAGACGAATGACATGGGGTTCCCCCGCCTTTGCACGGGCAGCGGCTTCCGCCGGGTCCAATGCCCGGCAGTGCCGATCATAGCCGGTTTCACTCGATTTGGACTCTTCCCGCTCCTTCCGGATTTTTTCAAGCCGTTCTTCGGTACAGAAGCAGTAGTAGGCCTGTCCCATAGCAACAAGCTTTTCCGCATATTCCTTGTACAGCTCAAACCGTTGAGACTGAATATAGGGAGCAGCGGGGCCGCCCACATCGGGACCTTCATCCCAGTGGATTCCCAGCCAGTCAAAGGTGTCATAGAGATTCTGAACAAAAGCGGGGTCATACCGGGTCTGATCCGTATCCTCCAGACGAAGGATAAACTTGCCGCCCCTGGAACGGGCAAATAGGTAATTAAATAGGGCTGTTCGTACCCCTCCAATATGCTGAAGCCCCGTAGGTGAAGGAGCATAGCGTACACGAACTTCCATGGGTATCTCCTGGATATTATTGCAGTGATTATATGTAAGGAAACTAATTATACCGGACCAGCGGGGTACACCGCAAGACCAGAACATACCCATTAGGTGGGTTTGAAAGAGCCTCATTTGAGGATGCAATATATAGATAGAGATGAGTGTTCCCTTTTTATGAACCTGGGATTATACTTTGCCTGTGGAGGCTTTTATGAAAGCAATTGTGAAACATGAAGCTGGCGTTGGGGTCCGAATGATGGATGTCCCGATGCCGCAAGTGGGGCCTAATGACCTCCTTATTAAGGTAAAAAAGGTAGCGATCTGCGGCACCGACGTGCATATCTATAAATGGGATACCTGGTCCCAGAAACATATACAACCGCCCCTTGTAATCGGACATGAATTCGTGGGGGAAATTGTAGAAGTGGGATCTTCGGTAACGGGCTGGCAGATCGGTGAACGGGTATCCGGCGAGGGCCACATTGTGTGCGGTACCTGCCGTTCCTGTCTTGCGGGCCGGCGGCACCTCTGTCCGAATACCATAGGGGTTGGAGTGAACCGGGATGGCTGTTTTGCCGAGTATCTCTCCTTACCCGCAAGCAACGCCTGGCGGGTCCATCCATCTATCCCTGATGACGTGGCGGCAATTTTTGATCCCTACGGTAATGCGACCCACACAGCCCTGTCCTTTGAAATGATTGGCGAAGATGTACTTATCACCGGTGCCGGCCCCATCGGATGTATGGCGGCAGCCATCAGCCGGCATGTGGGAGCCCGGCGGGTAGTGGTAACCGATGTGAATCCCTGGCGGCTTGAACTGGCAATTAAGCTGGGAGCCACCCACACTATTGATGTAACTAAGGATTCGGTGAAAGCGTTCATA
>JAAYUZ010000117.1 GCA_012517385.1 Treponema sp.
CAATAATCCAGGAGCCTGTCCAGTTCACCCGCCGCCGCCGGAGCTTCGCCTGAGAGTATGGCCCGCAGCCGCTTGAGGGACGCCAGTTCCTCCGCGAGCAGGGTCCGGATGGCCCCAGCCTTGCCGGTATGTGTATCGCTGGGGGCTGTAGCGTCCCTGTTCATGGACTGGCCGGCGGTGTTTGTTCGGCTGGCGATGTTCGCCCGGACAGCGCTGCCCGCCCAACCTGCGGTGTCTGCCCGGCCGGCGGTGTTAGCCCAATCAGTAGTGCCGGCCTGACCCGCAATGTCAGCCTGGCCGGCGCTGCCCGCCCAGCCTGCAGTGTTCGCCCGGTCAGTTATGCCGGTCTTACCGGTAGAGCCATCCTGGCCCGCAGTGCCGGCCTGACCCGCAATGTCAGCATTGCCGATGAGCTCCTGGAGGCTGCCTGTTCTCATCTGCAGATCGAGTCCGCTGGGCCGAAGGTCTACAAGCCGGGTATCCCCTCCAAAATCCCTGATAAAGAGATCCCGATATCGCTGGAGTATCCGATCGGTAAGAACCTGCTGGCCGTGGAGTCCCCTTACCCGATAGACTCCTTCTCTAAAATTGGCGGTAACCGAACTCAGGGGACACAACCTGTTTTGCCCAAGATAGAGCCTTTGATAACTTGGACTGGACTTGGAGTGGTATAATTCTGCGGTAAAGGCAAAATCCAGGCCTCCAATATACACAGGACCAGAGGTAAGGGATAGGGCAATAGCCGTGGCGGTAAGTCCCACAGATCCCATCGGCGGGATCGGGTGGGGAAGGAGTCTGCGTTGTTCCAGCCTGTCAAGAAAGGCCAGTTCAGTCCAGGGTGTATAAAAGAAGTAGGTTCTGTCCTCTGCGAACTGTATGGTCGATGGATGGGCTGAAAGATCCATGGCAAGGGCAAAAGGTACTGAACCATGTCCGATGAAGTCCTTAAGGTTCCATATTTGTGCTTCCAGGGCGACCACAAGGTCCACCGGGATAGAACGGGCTAAAAAGGATTGCAGGGCCGTATCTACACAGATGATGCGAAACTGCCGTTCCGTGGTATTTCGTACCGCCGGGTATTCCTGTATCAGCTGGTCCAAAAGTAAATCGAGGCTGGGGCCAGCCCCTGCAAGGAGCACCGGTGACTGGCCAAAGTGGAGTTCATCGATAGATGGCCGCTTCGCCCAGGTACTCAGATTTTTCAGAGCATTTTTTGCATAGAGTCGGCCCATTCGGCTCAGGGTCATTGCGTTGGACCAGTCTATGGCGATGTCATGCTGCAGGGCAGATAAAAGGGCTTTGTATAGGTCTTCGTAAAGGGTCCATCCCCCATTCAGGGTAACCAGTTCTACCCGGCGGAATGTTCGGGGGCCCCAGAGATTCCTCACGTAGCCGCAGAGTTCCTCCGCTGTATGCACCACCACATAGGGTACCTCCGCAGGGATGGTACGAAAAAACTCATCCTTTGTGACGCTATAGAGGTGTTCATCAACCTCGAGACACATAATCTTGGAATTCGCGGGTAAGGCTTCTAAAAGGGCAGTAATTCCGTAGCCAAAGAGGGGACTTGCGATGATATAAAGGGTTCGTTCTTTTAAGGTGTAGGAACGGGCGGCCCGTTCTGCCTGGGCTATTGGGTCTATGGTTGAAAGTAGTGTTTTGCCTTGGTAGGAGAGTGAAAGACCCCGACGCGCAGGCAGCGGTCGGGGAACTTCATGATTCATATGTACTAGTTATCAGTTCGTTGCCATGAAGGTGCGGACGAAGGTATCAAAGAACTGATCCTTAAGTTTTTTGCTGGTCAGGAAGTAGTTCCGAAGGGTCCGCTCGGAATACTGGCTTGCCACGTAATTGTAGTAATAATCAATGATCGAAGTGGTGGAATCCTCCGCCTTCACTTCAGAAACAGGATTAAGGACTATGATATTGTCCCCAACCACGATTGGTTTTGAAGGGGTTTGCAACGGTGTAGAAAAGGCGACCTTCCAGAAGGTTTCATTGGTGGAAGCCCCTGCAAGTTCCTGGATGTTCTGGGTGTTAAGACCCTTGAATATTTCAACATCACCATAATTAAGCGATATGGGGCCAAAGGATTTCTTCGCTAAGGACAGAGCTGAGGCTGCATTGGTAAAGCTCATGGTGCGGGCCTTTTCCGCAAACTCATTTGCCCTGGCTATGAGATAATCTTCAATTTTTCCCTTTTCAAAGGAAACCATATAGGATCGGGCCTTTGCAAGGAGAGCTGTATCAGGTGTGCCGGCGTTGCGGGGATCCTCTTCAGCGCGA
This sequence comes from Treponema sp., assembly GCA_012517385.1. GTDB lineage: Bacteria > Spirochaetota > Spirochaetia > Treponematales > Breznakiellaceae > Gracilinema. Next base: position 2,287 of record JAAYUZ010000117.1, read on the forward strand.
TAGAAGGTCCATCCTGAGGTGTTCTTTACAATGTCGCTCAGGCTGCCCTTTGCAAGGTTAAGGATCTTATCCCTGCTGGCAGCGTCGGTGATCTCGGTAGAAAGTTCAAAGGCGTATTTAAGACCCATATCACCGCCATTGTCTGCATATTCATCCTTAGAATGGGTCTTTGCAGCATCTTCAAAGCTGACGGAGCCGTTCTTTACCGAATCATAAACCTTTTTTGCATCCCCTTCGCTGGAGCTGATGGTAATCTTAGAAAGATGTACCTGCTTGAACAGGTTGGGGTTGGAGGCAATAAAGGCGCTTACTTCACTGTCTGGATAGGATGAGAGGGGGAAGACTACCATTTCAAAACTTCGTTCAGGAGAAGCCATGGACTTTATAAAATCCTTTTCCTGGGTAGATATTCGGAGGTTAAGCTCGTCTTCCATATATCGTTCCAGGGCAATCTGGGCTTCCAGGTCGTGCCGCAGATTCATCCGATCCGCTTCAGACATTGCCTTATAACGGGCTGCAGAGAATTTCCCATTTTCCTGGAATACCGGCAGCGTAGCCATTCGCTTATCCACAAGCCCTTGGGGGGTGGTGTACCCGGCCTTCTTCATTTCCTGCAGGGCTGCAGTCTGCACAACGGTGCTTTCAAAGGCTGCCCGCCAGACCTGAAATGCCACATATTGGTTATTCTGATCCTGGCCGGAAGATCGGACCTGTTCGCTGTAATAATCCCGCTGCTGGGCAAAGTAGTTACCGGGGATAAATTCAATGGGAATACCATCATAGGACCCAAAGGAAAGTCTGCCTCCCTCTGCGAGGCTGTTAGCCTTAGGTGCCATGGCTGGAACCAGCACAAAGGCGATGACGGTAAACAAGGTAATCAGTATAGAACCCGTGTAAAGGGCAGGATGGGCTTTGAACCGACGGACAAATTCCTGCCAACCTGAAACTTCATTCTGTACCACGGGCTTTTTTTCTTTTGCTGCCATAGAGTTATGTACCTCTCTGCGTTGTAGCTCGACATTTGCGGTCCACTATAATGTTGCACCGCAGGCACTAAAACATAGCATGCCAGTAAAGGGTCGTCAATGGATGCACTTTTAAAACTCTTTAAAAATAAAAGCTTTTTCAAAACTCAGGGAGTATTGAAAAAGCTACCTTAGATGTATATGCAATATTTTGCTATTCTTTATCTGATAACTATTTATATTGTAATTGCAAAAATACTGCAAGAGCCTCTTTCAAAAGTAACAGACTTTTGAAAGAGGCTCAACACACTGGAAGAATAGCTAAATCTGAACTATACATGGAAGATATGTTTATGAAAAAGCGCGCCAGAGTTCTTGTTTGTTCATTATGGTACATCCTGCTGGTTTTTGGATTTTCAGGCTGTTCCTATAAACTGATTGTTCATATAAAACCTTCTGACGCAGTCCTGTTTTTAGATTCAAAGCCGATTCAGATTGATGAACCTCTGACCGTTCCCTGGCCTGGGGCGGAGCATCATCTGAGGGCCGAATTAAAAGGCTACCATACACTGGAACAGCACATAAAACTCAGCCTGTTCCAGCTGAATGAGTACTCTCTTGTATTAGAACCAGAACTTTACAGGGTAACCATTAATATAGATGAGGGTGAATCGGAACTATATCTGGGAGACCTGTTTCTTGGTAAAACCCCAATTGCAGTGGATCTCCCCTATGGGGTGAATATTATTCGGATGCATCGGGATGGATATATTGATGAACTGTGCCGGCTCCAGGTCGAGGGCAGTACCTCCTATCTGTTTCACCACCACCGGGAAGGCACTCCCTTTGAGCAGCTTGGAATCTTTCCTACCGGAAAACAACCTAAACAGGTTATCTTCAGTCCCGACGAACAGTATGTAACAATCCCGCTCCTGGATGATGTAGGGTTTAATGTATTTGATATCCCCACACTCACCATGCTCAAGAAAGAAGAAATCCCCCGTACAGGACGAAAATTAGGGTTTGCAGAGGGTCTTTTTATCACCGATGACCAGGTTTCCAGCAAAGAAACAAGATTTTTCATCAGTCAAATGACCACAGGTACCATCTTTGAATATGCCTATCCAGCCTTTACTTTTAAACGATCCTTTCCAACAGGAGGAAACTGGTCCAAGTTTATGGCCTGGGAAAGCCGGTCCAGGCTGCTTGCCATATCCAACTGGCTGAGCGATACGGTTTCTATCATCAATATTGATAATGGGCAGGTTTTAAAATTGCTTGCTACCGATCCGGTACCCCGAGGCCTGGTATTCACCCATGATGGCCGATATCTTATAGTAACAACCTATGACGGGGGTTCCCTGCTTTTATTCAATACTGAAACCTGGAGCCAGGAAAAGCGGCTTAAGGTTCCTCATGCAAATCTTCGGCATGTGGTTATTTCTCCCGATGATAAAAGCCTCTATGTCAGTGATATGGGGCTTAATGCGGTCTACCAGGTAGCCCTGGAGAGTTTTTCTATAATCCATACATATACGGTTGATCATAACCCTAATACCATCGATCTCAGCCCCGATGGGAGTATCCTTATTGTGTCCTGCAGAGGGCCGAACAATCCCCAATCATACCTGTTTCGCAGTCCCCGCAGTGGTATTATCTCCGTTATAGATGTGCAGCAGCAGAAGGAGCTCTGGAGTTTTTCAGCGGGTAATCAGCCTACCGGTCTTGATATCAGTCCTGGGGGAAGCTTTTTAGCCCTGACCAATTTTATGGATAATTCATTAGAATTATTTTGGATCGGTGATTTTTTAAAAAATACTGCAAAGGGAACCTCACTGCATTGAACATTGAACTGTTTAAAATCAAACAAAAAATGAATTATTCTACTTGACATAAAATTAGTATTTCGATATATTCACAACCGTTACGGGGGCGTAGCGAAGCTGGTTATCGCGCTGGCCTGTCAAGCCGGAGATCGCGGGTTCAAGCCCCGTCGCTCCCGTAAAGCCCGTCCAATTGTGGACGGGCTTTTTTCCATATACCCGTCTATGCGGATGCACTGAGGCGAATCCGCGAAAGCTGAAGTAAAAAAAATAACTACAACGGGCTGTAGCGCAGGGGCTAGCGCGCTTGGTTCGGGACCAAGATGTCGGAGGTTCAAATCCTCTCAGCCCGAAAATAGTCTTAGACTGCCATAACTGGCAGTCTTTTTTTTAATTAGTGAATACAATCTGCATTTAAACATAAAGTTCGGGCAGAGAGGATTTGAACCGGAGCAGGCGCGCCGCGAAGGCGGCGGAAAGCGCCCAGGATGGGCGCGGCAGCCTGCGGAGGCGGGCTGGAAGGAGCTTGCAGGAAGCAAGGTACTGGAAGCCAAATCCTCTCAGCCCGAGTTCAGAGAAGAACTGCCAAAGTACGGCAGTTCTTTTTTTTTCAGCCAGTCTATGTGACATTGCTCCAGACATGCGAGGGCTGAGAGGATTTGAACCGGAGCAGGCGCGCCGCGAAGGCGGCGAAGAGCCCAGAACGGGTGCGGCAGCCTGTAAAGACAGCGAAGAGCGCCCAGGATGGGCGCGGCAGCCTGCGGAGGCGGGCTACCGCTGCAAAATTATTCAATCTTCCTTATCCATGGAACGGAAGGTTCCATGCCAGGAGTGGAACCATACTTGCCCGGTATATCCATTGATGCTGAGCATCCCAAGGATTTGGTCACCCTTCAGGATATGGGCCGTAAAGTATCCGTAAAATTCGTCCGGTTTCTCCTCTACAGAGTAGCCTTTCCCGATTTTATCCAGATAGTTTTGTGCAGATTCCCTTGCCTTGGCTACGCTTACGGGCATAGTGTCCGGAGCCTGGCTCGTCCATGACATATGTCCATATTTAACGTTCCACATCATATTAGGGCCAGGTTCAGGTCCCACATATCCCCGATACGGATCCACAAGGAGTTCGAATGCACTCTTGCCGGTGTCTTTTTCCTTGATCAGGGCGTAGAAATTCTGGTCGAATTCCATGATTTCGTCGATTTCAAGATTTTTATAGCCGTATGAATCCAGATAGGCACTGACCCGTTTTCGGGCGTCTTCCAGAGATATTCTTTCCAGGCCTAATTCCTCTGGGGTGTTTCCCTGGGTTGCATCCCAGCCGCTGACCATCATACCAGGACCGTAACCGCCCCCCATCATTCCATAGCCATAACCTCCGCCCATCATACCAGGACCGTAACCATACCGATCTCGACTGCCGCCAGCATATACTGCAGATGCTGTAATGATGAGCAATACCGCAATGCTTCCTTTCAAAAAGGTTTTTCGTAGAGCAATCATATTGCCTCCCGTACATTAAGATATTGAAAATATAACTAATTATTGTGCAGGTATGATGAATGGAAGATGTATTGTTCATGAATTGTTTCTGGCATATGTTTTATTGTTGGTTTCCCACTGTCATCTACATGGATACGCTCTAAAAAAATTGCACTGAGGATCATGGAAAATACGCAGTTTATTCACGCTCTGTTCACGAAAGGGGGTTATAATAAAATATTAAGGGACTACCTGAATACCAGTCCCAAGGAGTTGTGTATGTGGTGGTTATATGAATTTTGCTCAACAGGATGGAGGGTGGTATTTATGATGATTGTTTTTTGGTTAGCAGTAATTGCTGGTGTCGTGTTCTTGATCCGATACTTAATGAGAAATAATGCGCAACAGAACAATTATGAAAGAGATCAAGGAGATGAATCTGCCTTGGATATTCTTGAAAAACGCTATGCAAATGGTGAACTGACTCGGGAAGAGTATTTGGAAATGAAATCGGATATTGAAGGCCGGTAAAAACCACCTGCCTGAAAGTACTATAGTGATTGGGTTGTGGTTTTTTTGTGATTGCGGGCCATGCTTTTACCACATGATTTGATCAGGGTAACTGGGCAAACGGTGATATCTATAGGCAAATTTGCAGAATCTTGAGTTAGTAGAGGCTCTTTCAAAACTCAGGGAGTTTTGAAAGAGCAACCTTTAGATGTACATGCAGATATTATAATTTTATTGGAGGTGCATTATGGAATATAAATGTCCAATGAACTGTGAGGGGGCAAAGACGTATAGCAAACCGGGTAAGTGCCCGAAATGCGGTATGACGCTGGTACCTATCTCGGAAGGCGAAAAGAAAGAAGGCGAGCCCGATCATCATGATCATGGCCATACTCACCACGGTGGCGGTCATGAAGCTTTAAAAACCGAAGATGGAGGAAATAATCATGAATATGCCTCCGGAATGAACTACCCCGGCACCGCTGGAACGCTTTGTATCTGCGGTACCGAAGGTTGCGACGGGTCCTGCCGGACCAATTGCCAATGCACGTTTCAGGAACAGAACCTGATAAGGCCCGCGTCTCAGGACAGGTATATATGCTCCATGCGTTGCGAGGGAGAGAAGACATATCCTTCACCGGGAGACTGTCCTGTTTGCGGTATGCATCTAGTGAAGGTTGTGGAATTTGGAACCTCAAGCGATACAGACAAGGATGAGGATGTCCAAGCTTACGAGCCATGCGCAGAAAATTTATTTTTTCCGCATTGTTTTCGTTCCCTGTTCTGGTGCTTTCCATGGGAGAGCTCGTTCCTGGACTCAAGGAACTGCTTGCCGAGCTTCTTCCTATAAAGACGAACCTTTTTATTCAGTTCATTCTTTCCATCCCGGTGGTTTTCTTTTTTGGTTCTTTTATTTTCTCGAAGGGCGTGAAGAGTGTTGTAAAGCGGAAACTCAATATGTTCACGCTCCTATCGCTAGGCACAAGCATTGCCTGGGGATTTAGCGTCGTCGCCCTGTTCCTGCCGCAGATTTTCCCGGCATCGCTTAAGATGAGCAATGGTCTTGTCCCTATTTATTTCGAGGCAACGGTCGTTATTATTACCCTTGTCATTTTAGGGCAGATGCTTGAGCTACTGGCCCATGCTAAAACTAATGGGGCAATCAAGGAACTGCTCAACCTCGTCCCGCCAACCGCCCTCGTGATCCGTTCCGGGAACGAGATGGTCGTTCCCCTTGCTGAAGTACGGGTTGGTGATCGTGTCCGGGTAAAACCAGGTGAAAAGGGGCCCGGTTCTGTTGTGACAGGAGGTACAATAAACCTGAATGGTAGTTTCATAATGATTGCCCGAAAGATCGGTGGTGATACCTTGCTCGCCCGGATTATTGATATGGTTAACGAAGCGTCGCGGTCTAAGGCCCCAATCTAGCGTTTAGCGGACACCGTGGCTGCATACTTTGTGCAGGTGGTTATACTCGTTTCTCTGGCGACTCTTCTGATATGGGGAATCGGATTTTCAAAATGGGACCATGGCATCGTGAATGCTATTGCGGTTCTTATAATCGCATGTCCCTGTGCTCTCGGTTTAGCGACACCGGTCTCCATTATGGTAGGTACTGGCAAGGGCGCAAAGTCGGGTATCCTTATCAAGAACGCCAAAGCGATCGAGCAAATGCGAAGGGTCGATACCCTCCTCGTAGATAAGACGGGTACACTTACGGTTGGGAAACCGAAAGTAACAGTCCTTAGGGGAAACGGTTCTTACTCTGATGATGACGTGTTGCGTCTAGCTGCATCAGTCGATGCTTTCAGTGAGCATCCCCTCGCGGCAGCAATCGTAACGGCTGCGAAGGATAAGGGACTTCCCCTTTCAGATGCAAGCGATTTTGTTTCAATCACAGGGATGGGTGTTAAGGCTCGCTTAAATGGACATGAAGTAGCGGTCGGTAATGCAAAGCTTTTGCGCGAACTCGGCGGGAAAGCTCCATATGATGAAGAATATGTCCGCAAATTGCAGGATGCAGGAAATACGGTTATGTTTGTGTTGGATGACTGCCATATTGCAGGTTATATTGGTGTTGCAGATCCCATAAAGGATACCACAAAGGATGCAGTGCGGCTGCTTCATGAGCGAAAGGTTCGGATTGTGATGCTCACCGGCGATAACCCGGTTACCGCTAAGGCTGTGGCGAAGACTTTGGGCTTGGATGATTTTAAGGCTGAATGTATGCCTGAAGATAAGTATTCTGAAGTTAAACGACGTCAGTCATCTGGGGCCTTTGTTGCAATGGCGGGGGACGGTATCAACGATGCTCCAGCCCTTGCACAAGCCGATGTAGGAATTGCCATGGGAACCGGAACAGATGTGGCAATGGAGAGTGCAGATATCACTTTAGTGAAGGGTGATCTCAATAGTATTGCTCATGCCAAAGTTTTGAGCGTACTGGTAATGCGGAATATAAAAGAAAACCTCTTTTTCGCTTTTGCTTATAACGCAATAGGTATTCCCATAGCCGCTCTGGGTTTATTAAATCCTATCTTTGCCGGTTTAGCGATGGCCCTAAGTTCCGTATCTGTTCTAGGCAATGCCCTCCGTGTGAAAAGCATCAAACTAAGCTAAGCCTAATCTGTGATGAATCTGTCTTGAGTTACATGCGTAACGCATGTCAGGAATCGCAATTAAACCGAAAGCACCGAACCAAGTTCGGTGCTTTGTTTACTCTATTAGCTATTAAGATTTTCTGCAAATCTGGATAAAAATAATCAAAGCATGTGCTTTACTGTTGGGGGTATGCTCCCTGTTTTATATTTGTCTGTGACTAGTTCGAGTATAGCTCATTACGACAATTTAATTCACAAGGGATGCCCCGTAGCCCAGGTCCTTAATTCGGGAGATTAAAGCCTGGGACTGGATGCTGCTCTGGGTTTGAATTGCTACCTGGTTCTGGGTTTCCCAGGATAGTTCAACAACCCCAGGCAGCGACTTTAGGGTGCTGTAGATCTTTTGTCTGCAGTTTTCGCAATGGATGCCTTCTATAACAAGTTGTACGTTTTGTATGTCCTTGGGATCGAGATATTCGATTTCTAAAGATACCATGCTGTATTCGGACATATAGGGGGAAAAATCTGTCATGGGATCTGCGTTTGCCCCCGTTATGGCAGTATGGGAAGATTCAGTGATGGAATTCTTGCCCGGCAGATTGCAGCAATCCGGTCTGCCGCCAATACCAAAAGTCTGTTCATTTTTTTCTGCCAGACGATTCATCCAGGCAGAAAAACTTAGGTGCAAGGATTGTAAAGGATTTTTCATAGGATCCTCCTGTATAATAAAAGTAACCAAGTGCGCCGGGTTAAGGTGTAATAAAACTTTACATTAGAAATGTGTAGGAACTATGAATGTTGGATGCTTTATGCATGAAGATTTACAAATAAATTGTGGTGAATGTTTCTTTTTCAGTTTTGTTCTAAAAAGCGATAGCCTACGCCCCTGACGGTACCGATATACCGGGGTGTATTTCCATCATCTCCCAGAGCCTTCCTCAGGTTCTTTATATGGGCATCGATGGTTCGATCATATCCTTCAAAGGTGCTTCCAATGGCAGCTTCAAGCAATTCTGCTCGGGTAAAGACCCTCCCAGGTGCTTTTATCAGCACTTCCAGAATATCAAACTGCACCTTGGTAAGTTCAACAGGTGTGCCATGTAGGTATGCAGTACGTTTATCGCAGTTCACCACCACATCACCGCACCGATATTCATTGCCGAGTTTCATCTCCACATTCTGGGGCGATTCCCGTGCGGTGCGGCGCAGAACCGCCTTAACACGGGCAACCAGCTCCCGGGGACTGAAGGGTTTTACAACATAATCATCAGCTCCGAGCTCCAGACCGACAACCCGATCTACCTCATCAAGTCGGGCGGTAAGAAAAATGATCGGAATATCCGATGTTTTTCTCATCCTTCGGGCAAGTTCCAATCCATCCATTCCTGGCATATTGATGTCGAGAATGGCACAATCGGGAGCTTCGTTTCGGAATAGCTCAAAGCCCTGGACCCCATCTGATGCAGTAAGCACCGTGTATTCCGCTGTTTCAAGATAAGCTTTTACGAGCTGGAGGATTTTTGGTTCGTCATCCGCCAGGAGAATTTTTATACCCATGGTTTTCATAGTATAGGTTTCCCCTCTGTATCATACTTAATTATATAACGGAAAATACTGTTAGTATCTCCCGGTGCGCTTCTATGAAATATGGCGGGGGAGGAGGATTATAAATCGAGCCCCGCCCAGGTCCGAGTGTTCTACCTGAATGCTGCCTCCGTGAGCTTTAATTATTTCTGACGTAATTGCCAGACCAAGACCCCTTCCTCCTGAGTTGGTAGAACGGGATTTATCCAGACGGTAGAACCGTTCAAAAATGTGAACCCTTTCTTCCGGGGGGATCCCCGGACCCGAATCATCGACATATATGGACATCATTGTTCCAGGTCCCTGTGCTACCCCGACACGGATGACACCGCCCTCCGGGGTATAGGCAAGGGCATTCGATAGGAGGTTGTACAGTACTTCCTCTATGCGAAGATAGTCCCCCCGGACAAGGGCAGTAGCAGCTGCTTCCATTTCTACCCTGAGGTCGATTTTTTTCTTTGCGGCCTGCGGTTTAAATAAACCAATAGCCCTCAATGTAACTTCCTTTAAATCCACCCCTTCGGGCGATAAATGCAACTCCCCCGATTCGATGATCTGAAGCTCCCGAAGCGTATCGATCAGTTTGGAAAGCCGCTTTGTTTCTTCGTATACCGATGCTAAGGTTTTATCATCCCGGGGAAATACCCCATCTATCATGCCTTCCACAATTCCCTGGATTAGTGTTACCGGTGTTCTCAACTCATGGGCAGAATCGGCAATAACTTGTTTTTTTGCGGCCTCAAGCTTCTTGAGCTCAGTAACCATGTCATTAAAGGATGCCGAGAGGTCTGCAATCTCGTCTTTGCCGACCACCGGAACCGGTTCAGCCAGTTTTCCCCTCGCTACACTTCTGGCTGCCTTAGCTAATACCATGAGGGGGTGGGTGATACGGGATGCAAAGAAAAGACCGGCGAAGAGTGCGATGAGTGCCGCAACTGCGGTTGACCATGCAATGCCTTCCGTTACTGAGCGAAGATATTGTTCATCCATACCGGTGAGGGATGAATCTATCATGGAACCGACAAGGACCGTGCCGATTTTCCCGAAATTGCTGTAAACTGGGACTCCATGCTGTAAATGCCGCTCAGGATGAATAGTACCTATCAGGGGCTTTGCGGTATCCGCGACAATAAGGCCCCGGATGTCTGCCACTACAACGCGATCTTCCAGGAGGGATCGTAATGTGGAGGCGGGAGTAGTGATGAGGGACGTCCAGTGGTTTTCTCCATATATTTTTGAATCGATTGTGGCGGACAAGAGTATAGGCAGGTCGATCAGGAATTCCTGCACCTTATTCCAATTTCCACTCGCGGTATAGTACTCGGAAAGAATAGACGCATAGGCATTTGCCTTTTGTGCATCTCCATAAAATACAAAAGAACGGAACAACTGTTCCGTAGAGCGCCGTACCAGAATCAATGAAGTAACGGAAGCCATGGCGATAGTTACAAAAAAAAGGAGAAATAATCGGTATCTCAGCTTCAAAGAAGTACTCCTTACCCTGTCTATTATACATTGGAATATGCCTTGAAGTAACCTGTTTTTCTATCAATAGGTTGAATACGATGACCCTCCGCAACAGGATCCCCCTCCAGAGGCCCGGTAATTCTCAATCTCTGTACGTATCTTCTCGATATTGATCTTCGAAAGGTCATCCACCACCTTCACATATCCGTGGAGCATCCCCATCCAGCACTGGAAGGTAAAATCTTCATTTATAAGAATCGGGGGTGTTTCAAGCTGCCCCTTCGATAAATCGAGGGTCCCCCGGAGTTCAGGGAATACTACCGGTGAGTTGCAGGAAGAGATTGCCTCAGGGTTAAATTTGATGACCCCCTGCATTCCCTTCTGGAGCACAACGGCAGCGGGGAAATAGCCAGCGTCATTCACGGTGATCGTGATATATTGAATACCGTCCTTGATAACTGGCATGCCTATGGTTTCTGCAGGTACCTTACCACCAAGGAAATCGGGATTGTTGGTGCTGGAACAGCAGGATGGACTGCCGTTGTCAGGGCTGATGAGTTGATCCAGGGGTTCGGTGGCCGCATTCGAGGTCGATGTTATAAGGGAAAGGTCATCCACTACAGTAATTCTGCTCCGGATCATACCCATCCAGCAGCTGTAGGGGATGACTCCTGATTTTAAAGGAGTAAATTCGATGAGGTTGTCTCCAGGGACAAGGGTTTTTCGAATACGATAGGCCGGCACCTCGACCGGATTGTTGCAGCCATTCAGGTCTTCCTCCCTGACCCGGATTGTCCATTTTAGGGGAATGCCTGCCTGCACGGTGAAGGGGACGTAGTATCCTCCCTTAAATTCGGTAGTAATATACTGTGCGCCATTTTCTACCCGGGCGGTAAGACTGCCGGATGGAAGGGCTTTTGAAATAAGCGGTTTCCCCGATGACTCCGCTTCTACAATGTTCTGGGACAGCGAGGGAATGGGGATCTCAGGGAATGGAATCCCCGCCAGGGCTGCAGAGCGGGTAATGGTTACAAGGCCGAGAACCATGACCAGTACTGCGCTCGAGCGGACCATGGCGGGAACTAATTTTCTCGGCAGCAGCGCTGCAGTAAAGCTGAATACCAGCAGGAGGGGAACCGTCCCTATTGAAAAAATAAACATCGAGATGGCCCCTGCGATTGCACTTCCAGTACCGAGAGCATAGAGCTGCATGGTTTGAAGCGGTCCGCAGGGCATAAGACCATTAAGAATCCCTACGGCGAAAGGACCCCGGGAACGGAGTCGGGGTAAGGCTTTTTCAACTACCGATCGAAACCAGAGTGGTACCAGTTTTGGCAGCCATGCAGGAATCTTAAAGAGCCCAAGCATTCGCAGCCCCATAAAGATCATAAGTAAACCAGCCAAACCGGTGGTGACACCGCGAAGTCCCTGAGAAAAGCTAAATACCGACCCAAGGGCTCCTACAATACCGCCGATTATGGTGTATGAGATGACCCGTCCACTATTATACAGGAGTCCAGGCGCAAAAAGGGTCAAGGTACCGTTGCGATCTGTAGTATTTTTTCCATCTTCTATGTGGATGCTCTGGGAAAGGGCGATTCCGCCGCACATGGCCACGCAATGGATCGAAGTCAAGATACCTACTATAAAGAGCATCAGGTAACTGAGGGAGGAATCGATCTGGGGTAATGTGTTGAAAACACCTGATGCACTTGCAAAAAGGTATATCCCCGCAAGGACTATACCAACACCAAGGGAAATCAGGGTCTGGCCGTTCCCGCTCCCCCTACGGATGCTGTATCCAGCCTTCTCTAAGTTCTCCTTTATCGTATCAACATTGAGCAGTCTTGCATCATATGCAATAGTAACTCTGCCTCCGCGGAGTTGTGCCTGGACTGATGTAACCCCTTCCAGCGCTGAAACTATGGTTTCTATCTTTTTTTCACAAGCCTGACAAGACATTCCATCTACATACAGGGTTATCTGTGTTATGCCCATAGATATCATCCTCCAGATCGAAATCGCTCTTTCAGTGGACTATATAATGGAAATGTGAAGCAATGATGAATGGGATATGGAGATTGTGTAGAAGCGATCCAAGAGAAGGGGTTTGAGTGATTTTATTCATAAAATACTGTTTGCTTTACGGATTCAACTTTACTATATTTTTAATGATTGATAAATATCAACCAATATGAAATGAGGAGTGTTTTATGGAATATAGACGGCTTGGTTCCGCGGGTGTAAAGGTTTCGGCTCTTTCTCTTGGTTCCTGGGTAACCTATGGGTCTCAGGTTGATGTGGATGCAGCGGCAGCTATGCTTAAGGCTGCCTATGACCAGGGTGTTAACTTTTTTGATAATGCCGAATCCTATGCGGGGGGCAAATCGGAGGAAATCATGGGGGCAGCCCTTAAAAAGCTGGGGATCCGCCGTGCAAGCTACCTGGTCAGTACCAAATTTTATTGGGGACTGAACGAGGGGCCCAATGAGAAAAATACCTTAAACCGAAAATACCTCATGCAGGCCATCGATGGCTCCCTGGCCCGTTTCGGTCTTGATTATGTGGATCTGGTTTTCTGTCACCGGCCTGACCCGAATACCCCCATGGAAGAGGTCGTATGGGCAATGAACGATATGGTTGCATCCGGCAAGGCTTTGTACTGGGGTACCTCCGAATGGAGTGCCGAGGAAATCCGTCAGGCCTGGGAAATTGCGGATCGGCGTAACCTCAGAAAGCCCCAGATGGAACAGCCCCAGTATAACCTGCTGTTCCGCGACAGGGTAGAGAAGGAATACCAGCGGCTTTACAGTGATATTGGTCTTGGACTTACCACCTGGAGTCCCCTGGCTTCTGGAATCCTGTCCGGGAAATATGCTAAGGGGATTCCCGCTGGATCGCGGTTGTCTCTCCCCGGTTATGATTGGCTCAAGGACCGCTTCCCCCAGGAAGTCCTTAGTTCTGTCGCGGCTTTGGAACCAATCGCCCGGGACCTGGGAGGAACCCCATCCCAGCTCGCCATAGCCTGGTGTCTCCGGAACCCCCATGTCAGCACCGTAATCACCGGGGCGAGCCGGCTTGAACAGCTCCAGGAAAACATGAAGGCCCTGGAACTTCTTCCCAAGCTGACCCAGCAAATTCTGGAAGAAATTGACAAAGCCCTGGCCCCTGCCTTATCGTTAATGGGAGGTAAATAGTCAGGGAGTGTGCTATGAAACGCAGAGTATTTTTCATATTGATGAGTATGATTGCCTTTGCAGCCATTGCTCAGTCCATTCCAAAACCTACGGCTGAGCTGAGCAAATTCACCATCAAGGAAATTACTCTGCGGGATGTAACTTTTCAATTCGAACTGACGGTCAGTAATCCCTATCCTCTGGCACTAAGTTTCTCTGGTATGACTCTGGACTTTTCGGTAGAAGGTTCAAAGGTTTTCAGTGCCGCTAACAAGGGCGGTTTCACTGTACCCGCTAAGGGTAAGAAATCGAACACCTTTGATGTAAGACTTGCTTATGAGGATATCTACAAACTCGTTCAGAACTATAGCACAAAGGAATGGCTGAACACAGTTATCGATGGCTCTCTGACTATTCCACTGCCTAAAGTGCCAGGGGTTCCGGCTACGATAAGTTTTAACTATAAGTTAGAAAAGAAGATCCCTGCAATCAAACCGGAAGTAGCCATAACCGATTTTACTGTTACACCCCCCAGTGCGGCTGAAGTATCAGCTGCACTCAAAAAGGCAGGAAAAAAGGTTGATCCTGAAAAAGCCCGGGGAGCTATAGCAAATGTGTTAGCTGGCAAGAAGCCTGCAGCTCCGGTCATCGACCCAGCTGAACTGGACCTGCCGTTGCGTATAAAATTTACCATCAAGATTCGTAATGACGCCCGATTTCCCATCAATTTTAATTCCCTGGGATATGAACTCTTTATCAATGACGAAAGTCTTGTCCTTGGGGATAGTAGTGCTATCAACCAGAAAGGGCAGGATATTCTTATTACGGTGACCAATACCTTTAGTTCCAAACGTCTCAGCACTCAAGTGAAGAGACTGTTTGCAGAAAAAAAAGGCAATTTCAGAGTTACCGGGAAGGCGAGCCTCAAGCTGCCCGATGATATCAGCAAACAACCCATTCCCTTAGGGTTTGATGAACGGGGCAGTTTTTCCTTTTAATAACAATGCTGCGATTATTGCGAAATCTAGCAGACAGGATAACTATGAGATACTCCTTGGTTCTCATGGCTGTTCTTGATATGGTCTTTATGTTTTTCCTGGTCCCCGCAGTGTATGGACAATTCACTAATGGAGGCCAGCTCTGTAAAACTCTGGATACCCTATTTATGTATACACCGGAAGAAGCCCGCGAAACCCTGGCATGTCTTGGTCCGCTTCTAGGCCGCTACCGCCTAGTAGAACTTTCCCTGGACCTGGTGTATCCGGTTGTATATAGCCTTTTTCTAAGTATGGTACTTACGGCGTTGCTGCGGAACACCCCTCTCGATCAAAAGCTTTTACGGTATCTGCCGCTTCTGCCGATCCTGGCCTGGTTTTCCGATCTTCTGGAGAACCTTGGTATAGTTACCATGATTTCGTTGTATCCAGAGATCCCGCGGCCCCTTGCGGCAGCAGCAAGTCTTTGCACTTCGATGAAATGGATCTTTGTGGGTCTGAGTGTTGCAAGTAGTATCATATTTTCTGTTTATAAGCTTGTGATAAAACGTAAACCTCAATTATAGTGTTTTCATGACCGGACTGAGGCCTATAGAGTTTTTCTATGATTTACAGCTTTTTAAGTTAAAAATAGTTACTGGTTTTATATATGTGAAGTTTATAGTTTACCGGGAGGGAAAACCAATTTACCGGGAACGGGTGGTGCTGCGAACCTGGAGAGACTATAAACTCAGTCATCGTCTGTTCATCAATATAGATAATAAAGAATATAAGATTGATATAAGGTATGGTAAAACCGAGTATCAGGACCTTACCTACAGTCTTCTTGTGAATGGGGTTCTTGTGGCAGGTGAAGAACCTAATAAACTGCAGGAGTTAACTGATAAGGACCTTAAAACTCCCCAGAAGAATCTTAATCCCTTTCAGCGAGCCATAACCCTGATGGTCCCTTTCTACACACTTATACTGACAGACTTGATTAACCAAAATATTCGGGATTTTTATTCATATCTAGATGCTGCAGTTCAGAGCATAGGTGGGTTGCTGTTAATTGAAATACTCTGGAATTTTGCAGACAAGGGGATTGCTTTTCTGAAGAAATATATAGTGACTTTATCTAAGAACAAAGAGTGAATAATATATTCTGCTCTTATAAAAGATCTCATCGTTACTGAAGTTACTTTAATATCAAAAAAATGTTGACAATATAGCAAACTAGTCTCTATAATATGTAATAGATATGGAAGCGGTTACACATGGCAACCATGTATGATGTGGCTAAAAAAGCCGGAGTTTCAGTTGCAACAGTTTCTCGTTATTTTAATGGCGGTTACGTGAGTCCCGCTGCACGGGAAGCCATTGATACGGCAGTAACTGCTCTGGCCTATAGACCGAACCACATTGCCCGAACATTAACGAATAAGTCATCTAAGGTAATAGGTCTAGTGGTTCCAAGTGTTACGAATCCATTCTTTCCTGAATTAGCTCGGGCTGTAGAAGGTGAAGCCAGTCGGAGGGGGTATCAGGTAGTTCTTTGTAATGCGGAGGGTTCTGTGGAAAAGGAGCAATCCTTTATAGATACTCTGACTGCAAGCTTTGCCGATGGAATAATTACATCCACTGGAAATTGCGGTGAATATTATGAAAGAAATGGAATACCGGTGGTATCCGTGGATCGTGAATTGGGAACTGGTGCCCCCCATGTAACCTCGGATAATTATTCAGGAGGACGGATTGTCTGTGATCATTTGGTAGAGAAGGGCTGTACTAACCTTGCATTTATTGGAGCCCCCCAGGAGTCTACAAGCCAGAAACACCGGCGAGAAGGTTTCTTTGATGAGGCTCTACGGTTAGGGCTTTCGACCCCCGCTCTTTTTATAGCCGATGATACCGATGAATATCAGGCCCTCTATCAGGAGGGACAGCGGCTCTCAAACTATCAAGGTATTTTTGCCTGGAATGATTTTGCAGCAATTCAAGCTATTAGGGCTTTACATCAGACAGGATTTGCGGTTCCTAACCACTCAATGGTCGTTGGTTTTGATGATATCCATATCGCAAAATTGTATACACCATCTCTAAGTACGGTTGCTCAGCCTATTTATGAAATGGGACGGGCTGCCACAGAACTTTTGCTGCGACAAATAGACGGGGAAAAGCTCGAATCTGTTACCTATCTTTTAAGCGTTTCTCTTATGGTGAGAGAAACAACCAAAGGAGGAGTATGATGAAAAAACAGGGGATTCTGAATGCCAATATCGCCAGTGTGCTCGCCTATATGGGTCATACGGATACCATTGTGATCGCCGACTGTGGATTGCCTATACCAGATGAAACAAAAAGGATTGACTTGGCGATAAGAAAGGGATTTCCAGGTTTTCTTGATGTATTGGATGCAGTTAGAGACGATATGGTTGTCGAGTCAATTACTTTGGCGGAGGAAATAAGGACTCATAACAGCGATATTCATGCAAAAATTGTGGATCGTTTTCCAAATGCTCAAATTCGTTATGTGAGCCATGAAAAATTTAAAGAGCTTACTTCCAATTGTAAAGCAGTCATCAGAACCGGAGAAGCAAGTCCCTATGCAAATATAATTCTTCATTCCGGTGTTAATTTTTGAGGTTCCCCTATGATGCTTGAAATGTCTGGTATTCAGAAAAGCTTTGGTCCTGTACAGGTTTTAAAAAATATGCAGCTCAGGATCCTTCCAGGGGAGATCCATGCTCTTGTAGGAGAAAATGGTGCAGGTAAATCGACCTTAATGAAAATACTGGGTGGTGTAATCCCTAAAGATGCAGGGGAAATATATATTGATGGCAAACCGGTGGAAATAAATAAAGTCCGGGATGCTGAAAAAATTGGTATTGCTATTATCCATCAGGAATTAAGTATCATACCGGATATGACTATTGCGGAAAATATCTTCCTCGGAAACGAACTGAAAACATCCTTAGGTCTTGTTGATGAAAAAAGGATGAACCAGCAGGTAGAGGAAGTTTTAAGCAAATTAGGTCTTACTATTAATCCGAAAGAACGCTGTAGAAATTTGGGGGTCGGTCAGCTCCAACTGGTAGAAATTGCCAAGGCCCTTATTCATAAGGCACAGCTTATCGTGATGGATGAACCTACCAGTGCTTTAACAGATCATGAAATAGAGCGGCTCTTTGGCATAATCCGATCACTGAAACAGGAAGGGGTATCATTTGTGTATATTTCCCATAGGTTGGAAGAACTCTTTTCAATCTGTGATCGACTGACGGTTTTGCGGGATGGTGAATATATTGGCAGCGCAAATATAGGGGATCTATCTTTTAACCAGGTCATTTCTATGATGGTGGGCCGTGAGATTGGAGACCGGTTCCCTAAAAAAACGAACCATCCAGGCGAAGTGGTATTAGAGGTTCAGCATTTAAGCCGTGCTAAAGCCTTTAAAGATATTTCCTTCACGTTACGAAAGGGCGAAATCCTTGGTATTGCAGGTCTTATGGGGGCAGGGCGAACAGAGTTAGTACGTTCACTCTTTGGGGCTGAGCCCGCAGATTCGGGGGAAATTAAGTTAAAAGGCAAAGCTGTGTCTATTCAATCCCCTGCGGATGCGATGAAGCTCGGATTTGGCCTGGTTACCGAAGACCGTAAACTGGAAGGTCTTTTTTTGGATTTTAAGCTGGATTTTAACATTATGGCTGCCAATTTTGAACATCTTTCTAAACATGGTGTTCTTCAAAACAGAAGGATTACCCCCTATGTTCAAAACCTGATCCAATCTCTACGGGTAAAAACCCCCTCAATGTATGAAACTGCAAAAAATCTTTCAGGTGGCAACCAGCAAAAAGTTGTGGTTGCAAAATGGTTGGGAAGAAATCCGGAAATTCTCATTCTTGATGAACCTACCCGGGGTGTTGATGTGGGCGCAAAACGAGAAATTTATGAAATTATGAACGAGCTGGCAAGTAAGGGGGTGTCCATCATTATGGTATCCAGTGAATTACCTGAAATTGTTGGAATGAGTGATAGGGTCCTGGTACTCCGGCTGGGGCATCAGGCCGGAATACTTGAATCTGAAATATCCCAGGAATCCATCATGGCCCTGGCCGCAGGAGTTTAATATGAAAAAGATAGAAATTAAGATACCGCAACAATATGGTTCACTAATTGGATTATTGCTGTTAGGGGCCTTACTTTCAATTCTTTCCCCCAGTTTTTTATCCCTGTCTAACTTGATGAACGTCTTGAATCAGGTTTCCTTAAACGGTCTTGTTGCTATCGGAATGACCTTTGTGATTCTTTCTGGTGGAATTGATCTGTCTGTTGGTTCTGTATTGGCCTTTTCTGGGGCAGTGCTCGCGGCACTATTAAAAATGGGCTTACCAGATATGCTTGCAATCGTGCTTGGCCTCGCTCTTGGAACTTTAATGGGACTAGTAAATGGTGCGTTCATATCACGGTTTAATTTACAGCCCTTTATTGTGTCTATGGCGTTTATGACCATGTATAGGGGGGCTACTTTTGTGTTTACCCAGGGACGCCCCATCACTGGTCTCGGAGATACGGGGGTATTTGTAGCCTCTGGTCGCGGCGATGTGCTAGGCATTCCCTGGTCGGGGATTGTTTTGCTTGCAGCCTTTTTTATTACCGCCTTCGTCCTTGATAAAACTGTCTTTGGCAAGGGAATTTATGCAATAGGCGGAAATGCAGAGGCTGCCCGTTTGTCCGGTTTACCGGTAAAACGACTGCGGGCGAGCGTCTATGCCATTTCTGGTTTCTTTGCAGCCCTGGCGAGTGTTATTTTAACTTCCCGCCTCGATTCTGCCCAACCATTGGCTGGACAGGGCTATGAACTGGATGCTATTGCTGCGGTCGTTCTTGGAGGGACCAGCCTCGCAGGCGGTAGAGGTTTTATGGTAGGCACGATTATCGGTGCTTTTATCATTGGTGTGCTCAATAATGGGCTCAATTTGCTCGAAGTATCCTCGTTCTATCAGCAGATTGTTAAAGGGGCAGTCATTTTGCTGGCGGTTCTTTTGGATCGCCGTAAATGATATATTGAAAGGAGGAAGCTATGAAAAAGCTTCGGACAGTAGCTCTTGTCGCATTGGCAGGGGCAGCAATTCTAATCGGTTGTGGCGGAACAAGTGCTCCGTCCAAGAAAATCGGGCTAGCCATTTCTACGCTGAATAATCCCTTCTTTGTGACCCTCAAAGAAGGTGCAGAGGCGAAGGCTAAAGAACTGGGCTATGAATTAGTTGTTACCGATGCCCAGGATGATCCCGCAAAACAGGCTGGTCAAATAGATGACCTGATTCAGAAAAAGGTCAGCGTTATTCTTTTAAATCCCTGCAACTCAGACGCTGCGAAGACCATGGTTGAAAAAGCAACAAAAGCAAAAATTCCCGTCATCTCTGTGGATCGGGGAGTGAACGGTGCTACGGTTCTTTCCCATATTGCTTCCGATAATGTTGCTGGTGGTTCTATGGCTGGTGAAGAACTGCTTGCTTTAGTAGGACAGGGAGCTAAGGTTGTAGAACTCCAGGGTATTCCTGGTGCTTCCGCAACGGTGGATAGGGGAACTGGTTTCCATCAAGCTGTTGATGGGAAATTAAATGTAGTGGCCAGTCAGAGTGCGGACTTTAACCGGGATAAGGGCTTTACGGTTATGCAGAATATCATTCAGGCAAACAAGGATATCAAAGGCGTCTTTGCTCATAATGATGAAATGGCCCTTGGTGCGGTCCAAGCTTTGGAAGCTGCTAATATGAAAAATGTGGTTGTTATCGGTTTTGATGCAACCGATGATGCGGTAGCCGCGGTCAAAGCAGGAAGAATGAAAGCTACGGTTGCCCAGAAACCGGCTTTAATTGGTTCAATGGCGGTCGAGACGGCGGTCAAATACCTAAAGGGTGAAACTGTTCAAGCCAAAATTCCGGTACCACTTGAGCTGGTAAAATAAGGTTGTTATCAAGGAGTCCCCCGTGCGTATTTTGAACTTTGGGTCCCTCAATATTGACTATGTATATCGGGTAGATGCATTTCTGAAGCCTGGTGAAACAAAACCTGCCCAATCTCGTGTTGTTTTTGCGGGCGGTAAAGGTTTAAACCAATCCCTGGCTATGGCAAAAGCGGGTCTTCCGGTTTTTCATGCGGGCAAAGTGGGATCTGAAGGGGACTTCCTTGTAGAAACCTTGCGTCAAGGCCGGGTCGATACAAGCCTTATCGCCCGGTCTGAGCAGCCCTCTGGACACACTATTATTCAAGTTGATGATCAGGGTCGGAACTGTATTCTCCTCTTTGGTGGTGCAAATCAGGATATTGATGAATCCTATGTAGACCATGTGCTGTCCTCCTTCGGTCCTGGGGATTACCTGGTTTTACAGAATGAAATCTCCCTCGTTCCGACAATTATGAAAAAAGCGAAAATGAAGGGGCTCTCGATTGTTATGAACCCTTCACCTTACACAAAGGTACTGCTAAGCTATCCCTTGGAAATTGTAGATATTTTTATCCTTAACGAGATTGAGGCCGAAGGCTTTACAGGATACTCTGATCCACATAAAGCCTTGAACACCCTTGCACAGCGCTTCCCTGTATCTCAAATTGTACTTACCCTGGGTGAAAAGGGGGCCATCTGGGCCCGTGATTCAGAGCGTATAGAACAGCAGGCGTATTCTGCTCAAGTGGTAGATACCACCGCTGCGGGGGATACCTTTTCTGGTTATTTTGTTGCTGGTCTGGTTGAGGGGTATCCCGTCTCCAAGGCTCTGGATCTTGCTTCCCGCGCAGCAGCAATATGTGTGAGCCGCCCCGGCGCGGCCGCCTCTATTCCCTGGCGGGAAGAAGTACTTTAAATTGTATTTTTAATATCATGAGGATTTTTTAAAATCTCATTATATTTAATCCTTAAATATTTTAATATTGCAAAATATTACAATATTTATCCTATCCTCTATTGACGACAATCTACAATGTTGCTATATTTTGAAACAATGATAATATTCAGGAGGTTGCTATGAAGATACAGATATTAGGTACCGGTTGTGCCAAGTGCCAGTTGCTGGAAAAAAATGCCAGGGAAGCGGTTGCTGAACTCGGTCTTGCGGCTGAAATAGAAAAGGTCACCAATGTGGATGACATTATGGAAATGGGAGTTATGATGACCCCTGCTCTGGCTATTGACGGAGATGTAAAGGTTGTCGGTAAGGTCCTTTCAAAAGATAGCATAAAAGAACTTTTAGCGAGGTAAATTGTGGCTTCAAAAAATATGTCTCCTAACAAGATGTTAGGAATTGTTGCATTAGTTTTTCTGGGTGCATACTTTATTCCCTTTGATGCACCCCGTGTAGCTGGAGCCCTGCAGGAAGCCTTTTTAATGCTGAGCGAATATGCCCGCCAGCATGTGCTGCTCTGTGTCGTTCCCGCCATGTTTATTGCCGGTGCGATTACGGTTTTCTTGAATCAGCAGGCGGTTATTCGGTACCTGGGACCTAAAGCGCCAAAGGCTTTAGCCTATGGGGTAGCTTCCGTTTCCGGGGCAATTCTGGCAGTTTGTTCCTGCACGGTGCTTCCCCTCTTTAAGGGAATCTATAAAAAGGGTGCCGGCCTCGGACCCGCGGTTTCTTTCCTCTACTCCGGTCCGGCCATTAATATACTTGCAATTGTCATGTCCTATAAAATTTTGGGCTGGAAGCTGGGAACCGCCCGCATGGTAGGTGCAATTGTTTTTGCAGTAGTTATTGGGCTTTTAATGCAGCTTATTTTCCGAAAAAGTGATGAAGAACGTCTGGCCGATGAGCGGATGTTCAAGTATGAAAAGACCGAGGGGGAGCGTACCCTGGGCCAGATGATTGTGTATATGCTCTCCATGATCGGTATTTTAGTATTCGTCAACTGGGCTAATTCTAAGGGAACTTCTCCGGTATGGGACGCAATTTATAATGCCAAATATTGGATCACCGGTGCTTTTGCGCTGCTTTTAGTGTATACTCTAGTCAAATGGTTTACCAGGGATGATATGGTAACCTGGGGCATTGCGACCAGGGATTTTGCCCTGCAGATTTTGCCCTATCTTTTTGGCGGTGTCCTCGTGGCGGGTTTCTTCCTGGGCCGTCCTGGCCATGAAGCCCTTCTCCCTAATGAATGGGTCGCAAAACTTGTTGGCGGCAATTCCCTCTTTGCAAACTTTTTTGCATCCATCACAGGAGCCTTTATGTACTTTGCGACCCTGACAGAAGTTCCCATTATCCAGGGTCTTCTGGGAAGCGGAATGGGTCAGGGTCCTGCCCTCGCTTTACTCCTGGCCGGACCATCCCTGTCATTGCCATCTATGCTGGTTATCGGTGGAGAACTGGGCTGGAAGAAGACCTCAGTATATGTTGCATTGGTTGTAGTCCTTTCTACCCTTGCGGGTCTCCTCTTTGGAATGGTGGCATAATATGAGCCACGACCACGGCCACGACCACAAGCACACAGCCCATGACCATCATGAACATGGGGACAATCGTTCGGGCGGGAAACTTCTGGCGTCTATCCTGATTACCACCCTTACTCTGGTAGCGGAGGTTGTGGGTGGAATCCTGACAGGAAGTCTTGCACTCCTTTCTGACGCAGCCCATGTATTTATGGATATCTTCGCCCTTGCCTTAAGTTATGGAGCTGTCCGGCTTGCACAGCGGGCCCCCAGCGCTCGGCATAGCTTTGGATTCCGCCGAATGAAGGTGCTTGCGGCTTTTATAAATGGGACCACCCTTCTTGTGGTTGCCATAGAAATATTCCGTGAAGCCTACAATCGATTCTTTACTTCTGAACATATCCTTGCAGGTCCTATGCTTATTATTGCAGGTATTGGTCTTGTGGCAAACCTGCTGGTGGCCCTGGTGTTAGGTGGCCACGATCATGATGATCTGAATGCCCGCGCCGCCTTTCTTCATGTGCTTGGGGATGCCCTTTCTTCAGTCGGTGTAATTGCAGCTGGTCTTATCATCCTCTTTACCGGCTGGTATTGGGTCGATACGGTGGCTAGTGTGCTTATCGGTATTGTTATATTAACCGGCGCCTGGCGGGTACTCAAGGAAACGATCCATATCCTGAATGAAGGTGCTCCGGAGGGCTCCTCTGCAGAGTCGGTGGAACATGAATTGAAAGGTATCCCCGGGATTATTTCGGCCCATGATGTACATGTATGGACCATAGAACCGGGATACACGGTGCTCAGCGCCCATGTGGTGCTGGAGGATCAGCTGGTAAGTAAAACCGCTGAAGTTCTTGAGCGTATTAAAAACACTCTGGATTCAGTCTTTGGCATTCACCATGTAACTATTCAGTTTGAATGCGGTAACTGCGGACAGGCCTGTGTGGTCTGCGAAGATAGTGCCCACTGATATGTAAAAGATGGCGGCCGAACTATGAGCTCGGCCGCTAACTTCTCCCTACTTAAAACTGGTGACCAACTTCTTCATTTCACTAAATACCGGCTTTGGATTCTTTTTTGCATCAAAGGGATGGGCACTGCCATAACCGGCAAAGGTACCGGGTATCCAGCTATAGGCATCGGTATAACCCCATAGCATGAAACAGGAGACCTGTTCTTCTCTGGCAATCCGCAGGAGGTCCAGATATACCTTTTGTTGGGCCGCTTCTTTCTCAGGGGTTACCGGCAACTTAATTCGTACATCAACTTCGGTAAAAGAAACTGAGAGTCCCAGGTCTCGGAATCTTTTAATATTTGCCCTCAGGGCCTGCTCATTGATTGGTTGTTCCGCCATGACATGCAACTGAAATCCTACTCCGTCAATCGGTATCTTCCGATCTACCATATCCTTAACCAGCTTATAAAAGGCATCCCCCTTGGTGGTTCCGGCATAATCATTGTTATAATCATTTAAGATGAGTTTAACCGATGGGTCCGCCTGGCGGGCTGTTTTAAAAGCCATATCAATGTACTCAGGCCCTATGGTTTTCATCCAGATAGAATTTCGTAATACTCCGTTATCATCAATCACTTCATTGCAGACATCGTATTCATAAAACTTACCATTATACCTGGTGAGAACCTGGGTAATAGTGTCCTGTAAAATCTGGATTGCTTTATTCTTATCTGAAAGATTATTGATAAAGGGCGGGTTTTGATTGTGCCAAACGAAGGTATGGCCCCGCAGTTTCATGTTATTTGCTTCTGCGAACTGGACTAATTTGTCTGGATCGGACCAGTTCCAAAAGGTTTCAGTGGGTCGCAGGTACTGCAGCTTCATAATATTCTCGGGGACCAGAATATTAAAATTATCCTGTACCAGTTTCGTATCCTTTGGATCCAGGAGGTCGCTTGGGCGTACGGCCACGCCAAGGAGAAACTGCTTAGTATCTGCGATTTTCCGCATAGTTGGTGAAAAACAGGAAAGAAGGATAAATGATGAAACTAAAATCATAAACCAATGTTGTGTTTTCATGGGATAATCCTGCCACTGATTTACTTATCTGTAAAGCGATAATTTTCATTTACGTTGACAGTTTTACTTATTCCTCCTAGATTTCTTATAGTGAGGTAGTACCCCTATGAAAAACGACTGTGTTATGAAGTCTTTGCTCTATGTGGCATTATTTGCCATATTTTTCATCAATATGTCCTGTGCTTCTTCTGTTCCTGATCCAGGGACTGCTCAGGTCCCTCCGGGCTATAAACTTGTATGGCAAGATGAGTTTAACTATTCAGGAGCCCCTGATCCCGATAAATGGGGGTATTCCCTGGGCGGTAATGGCTGGGGGAATGGTGAGGCCCAGTTTTATACGGATAAGCGGACCAATTCTTTTGTTGATAAGGGAATCCTGACTATTAAAGCCCGTAATGAAAATGGACTCTGGACCAGCGCCCGTATAAAGACCCAGTATAAGGCGGACTGGACCTACGGATATATTGAAATTCGAGCGAAGCTCCCTAAAGGTGTTGGGACCTGGCCTGCCATCTGGATGCTCCCCACCTTTGATGCTTATGGCGGTTGGCCCCGGTCTGGTGAAATTGATATCATGGAACATGTGGGTTTTGATCCCGATGTTGTCCATACGACGGTACATACCCTTGCCTATAATCACAAAATTGGGACCCAGAAAAATCAGCATGAAAAAATTCCAGGCGTCACCGATGGGTTTCACATTTATGCGATTCTTTGGGACGAAAATGCGATTCAATGGTTTATTGATGGAAAGCCCTTCTTTAAGTTTGATAACGAGCATAAGACTTCCGCAGAATGGCCCTTTGATAAACCCTTTTACCTTATTATCAATCTTGCCATGGGTGGTTCCTGGGGCGGCCAGAAAGGGATAGATCCGAAACTTAAAGAGGCTCAACTAGACGTAGATTATGTCCGGGTATATCAGAAATTATAATTAATTTCGAGTTCTACCCCCGGTCCTTGTCTGGGATTGGGGGGATTGTAGCTTAGGGAAACCTGTTTCTGCAGAAGGGGGAAAAAAGCTCCCTGCAGGATTTGTGTCATACTTTCTTCAGCTAACCGTGAACTCACACCGGCCAGGCATCTTATTTTTAGCCGATCCTTCTCATTTTCATGGAGGGCTTGAAGACTTATTGTATCTGAAATAGTAAACAGGCTTGCAAAAATGTCGGAAATACAGATTGCTAAAATAAGGGCTGTCTGAGTATCCAGAGTATGGTTAACAGTGTCATGTTCGGAAGAGGTTAAGACGTTCTCAAATTGCAGACTCCCGGGGGGAAGGCCAAATTCCTGGGGGGATGTGATGAATGCCAGAAGAATATCATGGAGGGTAATCTCCGAAATGTTTGAGCCCATTGAATGGATGTGGTCGTCTATATAAGAAAGTATTTTTATCCTGCGTCGCAGACTCGACCTGTCGCCCCCTGAAGAAGTATCCATATCGACAATGCTTAATAGCAGCTGATTGGTACTGCGATGATGAAACTCCAGAGCCTTAAGTTGTTTTTCCAGATTTGAAACCTGCTGCAACAACCTGTTTTGCGATTCCCGGCATTCCTTTAACTCCTGTTCAACTTTTTCTATAGTTTCACCCATGGTTCCCCTCCCATTGGCGGCTTCTTAATCAAGCACAATTAATTCATAGTCCTGTCTTCCTAATCCTATGTGTTCTGCATAATCAAGACCAAGTTTCCAATTGGTATGAGGCTGTGCCAGGGTAAACCGGTCCCCCTGTTCAGCATGGCCGATACAGCTTGCGCGGTTAATCGGTGCCTGGTTAATCAGATCCACCGATGCCCGGTCCAGGGCGACGGGATCAAAGCTGGCGGCGATACCAATATCTCCCACAATAGGAACATCGTTCATGGACCAGCAGTCACAGTTGGGGGACACATTCATAATAAAATTGATATGAAAGGTTTGCCTGTTTTTAATTACCGCCAGGGCATACTCGGCAATTTTTTCCTGGGCACCTACTGAATCCCACTGGGGTTGGGCTGCATCGTACATGCAGACCGCAACACATTGGCCGCAGCCCACGCATCGATTGTAATCAATTAACGCTTTTTTGTTTTCCAGATGGATTGCATCCTGGGCACAATTTTTTACACAGATACCGCAGCCAATACAGTGTTCAAGGTTGATTTTTGGCTGGCCATTGGAGTGCATTTCCATTTTTCCGCCGATAGAGCCTGAGCCCATGCCCAGATTTTTTATGGCCCCTCCAAAACCGGTCAGTTCATGGCCCTTAAAGTGGTTCATCGAAATAAGCACATCACTTTCTGCGATGGCTGAACCGATCTTTGCGGTCCTGCAATGTTTTTGGTTAATCTCGATTTCCCTGTATTCGGTGCCTTTGATACCATCGGCAATAATGACCGGACACCCCGTAGCAATTGGGTTAAACCCGTTTTCAAAGGCGCTTTCGATATGATCCACCCCATTGGCTCTGCGGCCCTTGTAGAGGGTATTCGAATCGGTAAGAAAGGGCAGGGCTCCCTGTTTTTTAAGGATCTGAACCAGCCGAAGCACATAATTGGGCCTTATATAGGCCAGGTTTCCCGGCTCACCGAAGTGGATTTTGATGGCTGTTAGCTTTTTCTCAAAGTCGATGTTGAGAAGGCCCGCCTTCTTTACAAGGATTTCGAATTTGTCCAGAAGATTTTTACCTGGTCTTGTCCGCAGATTGGTCAGATACACCACAGGTTTTTCTATAGAATTATGCATATATTGATAATAGGGTGCTGATTATAATTTGTAAAGAGGTGAGTTTTTTCTGAAAGTAACAGACTTTTGCTGAATTTCCTCAGTTTATCAAAATTTTGCTTGCATTTTTTTAAAAGTGGATTTATAGTGTTACTAACAAGCGTTAGTAACGCATATATTCAGGTTGCAGGCGCTATGCTTACGCGCCAAACCTAAAAAAGCGAATGGAGGTACCTATGAAAAGGCTTACAATGACGATTGTCATGGCCGCTGCGGTATTCGGTCTGGTCTATGCAGGAGGCGGGACCGAAAAGGCTTCAACTGGCACGGGTGGTCAAAAGACCATCAATTTCCTGGCCGTTTGGGGCGGACAGGAAGCGGAAGTATTCAAGGCAATGGTAAAACCCTTTGAGGAGCGGACGGGGATAAAAGTTGAATTGGAAGCCACCCGGGACCTCGATGCGGTTATTACTACCCGGGTAGAGGCGGGGAATCCTCCTGATGTGGCAGGTCTTCCCGGTCCTGGTAAACTGGTCGAGCTGGCTAAAGCGGGCAAACTGGTAGACCTGTCTCAGGTGCTGGACATGGCTGAATTTGATAAAAACTATTCAGCCGGCTGGAAAGCCCTCGGGACTGTAGATGGCAAACTTTATGGTATTTTTACCAAGGCAGCCATTAAGGGTCTTGTCTGGTATAATCCCAAGACATTTAAGGCCGGAGGCATTACACCTCCGTCCAATACGTGGACCTGGAATGGCATGATGGCCTATTCCAAACAGGCTATTGATAAGGGCCTTGCTCCCTGGGCGATTGGTGTAGAAAGCGGTGCTGCTTCCGGCTGGGTAGGGACAGACTGGCTTGAAAATATATTCCTGCGCGTAAATGGCCCCGACAAATATAAGGAATGGTATGAGGGCAAACTGGCCTGGACCAGCCCGGAAGTTCGGAAAGCCTGGGAAATCTGGGGCCAGATTATTGCGGATCCCAAAATGATCTATGGCGGTTCAAACTATGTGAACTCTACCAATTTTGGAAATGCCCATGAACCCCTCTTTACCAATCCTCCCAAGGCACTGTTCCATCATCAGGCCAGTTTTATTCAGAGTTTTATCACCAATCAGTTCCCAAGCCTGAAACCTGTGGAAGACTTTGACTTTGTGGCCTTCCCCAGCATCGAACCTAAGTATGCAAAGGCGGTAGAAGGTGCAGCGGATGTTATCGGTGTATTTAAAAACACGCCAGAAGTCCGTGCATTTGTAAATTACCTGGCGAGTGCAGAAGCTCAAGCCTATTGGGCTGCCGGGACCGGTGCTTTGGCAACCAACAAGAATGTATCCCTGGTCTTCTATCCCGATGCACTCACGAAACGGGCTGCGGATATCATGAATAAGGCAGAAATTGTTGTCTTTGATGCATCGGATATGATGAAACCCGAAATGAATGCGGCCTTCTGGTCTGCGGTGGTCAGCTATATCGAAAATCCAAAGAACCTGGATTCCATCCTGGCCGGCCTCGAAAAGGTCCGCAAGGATGCTTATAAATAATGAGGATTTTGCAAAAGTCTGTTACTTTTGCAAAAACCTCTTGCAGTATTTTTACATTAACAATGTAACTATATATAGAATAGAAATAGTAAAAATACTGCCCGTACATCTAAGGTTGCTCTTTCAAAACTCCCTGAGTTTTGAAAGAGCCTCTGATAATAGGTAAAATAATAATAGGAAGCGCCGGAGCCTCCTGGGCTCGGCGTTTCTAGCCTGAATTTTGTAAAAGGCGGAAAAGCATGCATGTCAACTATTTTGTAATTGCGGTTCTGGCAATAGCACTGATACCCCTCATTATATGGGCCTATTTAATTCTCACCGAGCTTATTGTATCCAGAACTTCCCGAAAGTTATCCAGAAACCTGCGGCCCTGGTTGTGGCTGCTGCCGACCCTTTCATTGCTTTTTGTCTTTCTCGTCTATCCTGCATTAAATACGGTATATTTAAGTTTTCTCGATGCAAAATCCGCCAATTTTGTCGGCTTTGCAAACTATCGCTATATTTTTACCGATCCCAACATGCTGATTGTGCTGCGAAATAATCTGCTCTGGCTGGTATTGTTTACACTGTTTTGTCTCTTTTTTGGGCTTCTTATTGCGCTTCTGGCGGACCGGGTTAAGTATGAATCGGTAGCCAAGGCCTTTGTATTTTTACCCATGGCCATCTCCTTTGTTGCTGCGGGTGTCATCTGGAAGTTCATGTATGAATTCCGGCCGGCAGGTTCCCCCCAGATTGGTACGGTGAATGCGTTTCTGACCGCCATCAACCCTTCATTTGAGCCTAAGGCCTGGCTTTTCGACCGTTCGACCAACAATCTCGCCCTCATCATAGTCGGTATCTGGATGTGGACCGGCTTTGCCATGGTCATACTTTCTGCGGGACTTAAAGGAATCAGCGAGGATCTCCTGGAAGCTGCCCGTATCGATGGGGCAGGGGAGTTTACCATCTTTTTTAAAATAATCCTTCCACTTTTGCTTCCGACCATTACCGTGGTTGCCACCACGCTCATTATAAATGTTCTTAAGATATTTGATATCGTCTATGTTATGACCAACGGGAACCTGGGAACCGAGGTTATTGCAAACCGGATGTATAAGGAAATGTTCAATTACCGAAACTATGGCCGGGCGAGCGCCATCGCGACACTCCTGCTTTTGGCCATAATTCCGGTCATGGTGATGAATATTAAGCGATTTAATGCGGAGGGCTCCCATGAGTAGGAGTAGGTCTATCAATTCACAAGAGTCCCGGTATAAAAAGGCTCTTGCATCAATCCCGCTCCATCTGGTGCTCATCCTGGCATGTGTGGTGTGGATGGTTCCTTCGGTGGGCCTCTTTATCAGCTCCTTCCGCCCTAAAAATCTCATTGCAATCAGCGGCTGGTGGGAAGCCCTGAAGAGTCCCTTTTCGTTTACCCTGGATAACTATATCCACGTTATTTCCCAGGGAAACATGGGGCGGAGTTTTATCAACAGTCTGCTGATAGCGGTCCCTTCTACGATAATTCCGATTTTTATAGCCGCTGCCGCAGCCTATGCTTTTGCCTGGATGCGTTTCCCCCTGCGAAAAACCCTCTTCTTACTGGTGGTAGCCCTCATCGTGGTCCCTCTGCAGATGACCATGATCCCCGTTCTACGGATCTTTAATGCCCTGGGCTTCACCGGAAGTTTTGCCGGTATATGGCTTGCCCACACCGCCTACGGGCTTCCCTTTGCGGTCTATCTATTGCGGAATTTTATTGCCCAGCTTCCAGGATCCATGATTGAATCCGCCGAGATCGATGGCGCATCCCACCCCCTTATCTTCCTTAAACTTATTCTTCCCACGTCCATACCCGCAATTTCTTCTCTGGCTATTTTTCAGTTTATGTGGGTGTGGAACGATCTGCTCATCGCTCTGGTCTATTTAGGTGGAACCCCCGATGTGGCCCCCATGACGGTTACCATTGGGAACCTGGTTAACTCCTATGGCGGCGGCTGGGAATATCTTACTGCGGCAGCTTTTATTTCCATGGCATTACCCCTTGTGGTCTTCTTTGGTTTACAGCAATATTTTGTAAAGGGCGTTCTGGCCGGTTCGGTTAAGGAATAGCCCCAGGGGATTGATGGCAGATGAAAAAACGAATAGTTTCAGCATCCGATGTGGCGAAGCTGGCTGGGGTGTCCCGGACGACGGTTTCTTTTATTCTGAATAATACTCCGGGAAAGCACATCAGTGAGGCCACCCGTCAGCGGGTACTCCAGGCAGCCAGTGCATTGGAATATGTTCCCGATGAGGATGCGGTCAGCATAGCCCGGCGGACCCACTTTACCATCGGCTTTTTCATCAGCCATTCAAGTTCCATCTTTACCGATGCATATATAATCAGGTTGATTGATGGAATGGCTCTGGTGTTCAATAAGCACCGGTGCCGGCTGGTACTGCAGCCCCTGCGGCAGTCCCAGACGAATTATGTAGAACTGGTCCGTTCCCATTCGCTGGACGGTGTTATTCTCATCAATACCCATGTAAATGACCCCGGTATCCTGGAACTGGAACAGGCCCAAATTCCGCTTGTGGTTATTGGCTCAATCCAGGGACTCCATATTCCCCAGGTTGATATTGATAATGCAGCCGCGGCCCGTGAAATGGCCGAATATCTTCTCTCTCTGGGGCACACTAAAATCGCGATGATTGTTCATGCTCCAATTTCATATTATGCCGCGGCCCATCGTCTGGAAGGGTATAGGGCTGCCATGGAAGCAGCGGGTTTAGAAATAAACCCCGAATACATCCGGATTGCAGATTTTACCGAAGCATCGGGGTATCGGGCCATGAGGGAACTTTTAGACCTTAAAGACAGGCCTACGGCGGTGTTTGCAGGTAACGATGTGGTGGCCTATGGAGCCATGCAGGCAATCCAGGATGCGGGGCTCAGTATACCGGAAGATATTTCCCTGGCAGGCTTTGACGATGACTACCTGTCCCGGTACCTCAATCCGCCCCTTACAACGGTGACCCAGCTGGCAGCCGGGCTGGGAGAGGCGGCAGCACGACTTCTTTTAAAACAAATACTATCAACTTCTGATTCATCAACCCCAATAAATACAAAGTCCGATGAAACCGAAGGGCATAGAATCATACTACCGACCGTACTTGCACAACGTGAATCTTGCAGGAGTGTACATCATGAGCAGCAATGAACAGCTGGAATGGAAAATAGTTGAAACTTCATGGAATAAAAAGACCCTTGGAAAAGATGAAACCCTCTTTACCTTAGCCAATGGACACCTGGGGCTCCGGGGCGATTTTGATGAACCTGGGCCTGCCTTTCACCGTGGAACCTATATTAATGGTTTCTTTGAAAAGGAGCCCATTGTTTACGGTGAGATAGCCTATGGTTATGCTGAAAACCATGAAACCATTCTCAATCTCCCCGATCCGAAGGTGGTTCGGCTGTATATAAATCAGACCGAATTTCGTCTGGATACCGCGCAAGTGCTTGCATACCGCCGGTACCTTGATATGAAAGCGGGCCTCCTGGTTCGTGAAGTGGAAGCTGTTTTGTCGAAGGGCCGCCGTATTCTGCTAAAGAGCAGGCGATTGGTGAGCTTGAACCGGGACACCATTGGCGCTCTGGAGTATCAGTGCACACTCCTCGAAAGCCCCGATAATCAGCCTGTAGATATACGGTTAGAATGTCCCCTGGAAGCTCTCGCGTCGAATAGAAAGGCAGAGAAGGACCCCCGGGTTGGTTCTAAATTTTCACGGCATCCCTATAGGATGAGCGCACTTAATGCAGATGCGCAGCGTGCCGAACTCGTTCTGGAGACCCATAACAGCGCCCTCGCTGCAGCTGTTTTACTCCACCATGAGATTCTTCCCCAACGTAAGTTACAGGCCAGCCACCGCATCATGGAACATTCGGTGCTGCATAGCTGGGAAGGGAAGCTGGAACCGGGATCATCCTGTACGCTCTACAAATATTTTTCCTATACCATGGGACAAGCGGGGCATGAAGAGGTTCTCCAGCAGCAGAACGCCCAGGCCCTGGATACTGCAGTACAGGCGGGTTTTGCCACATTGGCCCAGGAACAGTACGAGTACCTGCGGGATTTCTGGAGCCGGGCGGATATACAAATTGGCGGGGATCCTGGAATACAGCAGGCAATTCGCTTTAACATCTTTCATATTCTGCAATCCTCAGGACGAAGGGGTAAAACCAGTATTGCCGCCAAGGGCCTTACCGGCGAAGGCTATGAAGGGCACTTTTTTTGGGATACGGAAATCTATGTATGCCCCCTTTTCACCTATACTCAGCCAGAAATTGCCCGGAATCTCCTGGAATATCGCTATGCAATTCTGGATAAAGCACGGCAGCGGGCCCGTACCATGGCAGAGGCGGGAGCCCTCTTCCCCTGGCGTACCATAGACGGGGAAGAAACCAGCGCCTACTATCCTGCAGGAACAGCCCAGTACCATATCAACGCGGATATTGTCTATGCAATGGAAAAATACTGCCAGGCCTCAGGGGATCGGGCGTTTCTGTTTCACCAGGCCGCAGAGGTCGCTGCAGAGACGGCGAGGCTCTGGCTTTCCCTGGGACACTATGGTTCTGATGGCCGGTTCCGTATCGACTGTGTTACCGGTCCCGATGAATATACGGCTTTAGTCAACAATAACACCTTTACCAATGTAATGGCCCGCAACAATCTGCATTTTGCCCTGAACACCCTTAGACTAATGCAAAGCGAAGCCTCTCGGGACTATGCTGCGCTGACTGGGCGGCTTGGCCTACAAGCAGAAGAGCTCTCCCAGTGGGAACGGGCTGCCAATTCCATGTATGTACCTTTTGATAAAAAAACAGGTATCTATCCCCAGGACGACTCCTTTATGCAGAAGGAACCATGGCCCTTTAATACGACACCCCGGGATAAATATCCGCTTTTATTACATTTCCACCCCCTGGTGATTTACCGGCACCAGGTACTTAAACAGCCAGACCTGGTACTGGCCCAGTTCCTTCTTTCTGAACAATTCAGTCTGGCTGAAAAAATACGGAACTATCGGTTCTATGAAAAACTCACCACCGGAGACTCATCCCTTTCCCATTGCATTCAGAGTATTATGGCTGCAGAAATTGGCGAATCTGAGAAGGCCTATTCCTATTTCTTAAAAACTGTCCGGATGGATCTGGATGATGTCCATGGCAACAGCCAGGATGGTATCCACACCGCCGCCATGGCTGGAAGCTGGCTTTCGGTTATTTATGGCTTTGCAGGTTTTAGAGACCGTGCCCGGCCAGGATCCGATGTGGCCTATTCCTTTAACCCCAGATTGCCAGCCCAATGGAACCGCCTCGTGTTTTCGCTGTCTATCAAAGGAAAGATCCTTAAGGTTGATATGGGCCGCCATGCGGTACAGTACAGCCTCTTCGATGCACCTGTCGAAACCGGCCCTGCAGATCCCGACGAATTACATGCCAAAGAAGATGGGGTGCGTCCAGAGGGTTTCACCTTTTTACACCGCAATCAGCGGCTTACCCTGTATAGCGGAGACTCGGTAACCATCTCTCTGAAACCAGTATTGCGGGCTGTTATCTTTGACCTGGATGGGGTTATCACCGATACGGCCCGTCTCCACTTTGCAGCATGGAAACGGCTGGCCGATGAACAGGGCTGGTCCTTTAATGAAAAATTGAATGAAAGCTTAAAGGGCGTTTCCCGTCTTGAGTCATTAGAAATAATCATCACCCATAATAAAGTGTCCCTGACCCATGAGGAAAAACATGCTTTAGCGGAACGGAAAAACGGCTATTATAATGAGTTGCTTTCCGATCTTGGCCCAGAGGATATACTGCCTGGTATTCAGGACCTGCTTCTTGAGTTAGGGAAACGGGGTATCAAGCGGATAATAGCCTCCGCAAGCAAAAATGCACCGAAAATTATCAATCAGCTTACAATGGGCCCAATCCCAGGAACCTATTTTGATGACATTGTAGACCCCGCATCGGTCTGTTGCGGCAAGCCCGATCCAGAACTCTTTTTACGGGCCGCAGAACTTGCCGGTGCGTGTCCCGAAGATTGCATAGGTATAGAGGATGCCCAAGCAGGGATTGATGGAATTAAGGCTGCGGGAATGAAGGCCATAGGGGTTGGCCAGAACCTTAAGGGGGCGGACTATAGGGTGAAACAAACTGGAGATATCAATCTTGTTCTCTTGGAGCAGGTTCTTTATAGTGGAGGTATTAGAGAAAAAGATTGACGAAATACTTAAATGATGTCAAACTAAATCAATGTTTGTATATACACCCTATATATGGCCTTTGATCATTGCTACGGCGCTCTGCATCGTTATTGCATTGTATGTACAAAAATACCCGGAGACACCCGCTTCCCGTCCTTTTATATATATGATGTTAATCGGTGCAGGGTGGACCGCATTATATGGACTTTCTATAATTACTATCTGGTATCCATTACGGTTGTTTTTTTCCATGGCCATGTATATTCCTTCCCGACTTATGGCCCCTGCAATACTCTTTTTAGCCCTTGAATATAGCGGAAAAGAAAGATGGATAACTACTAAAAATGTAATTCTTATTCTTATTATCCCTGTCATTGCCATCATTGCCTCCATGACAAGCCCCTGGCACAACCTCTTTCGGTATAATTTTAATCTGGATACTTCCGGACCGATTCCTATCCTGTATTACACGCCGGGACCGATCTTTACCTTGAGTAATATTTATAATGCGGTGGTGATCCTTGGTTCACTGCTTATTATGCTATTTTCTTTGAGGGACCGGGCCCTTAAAGCCCAATCTACCCTGTTGCTTATCATTGGTATTTTTATTCCTATTATTGTGGAAATTTTATTTACCAATAACATCACCCCGATTAAGGGGTATAATTTTGCCGCAAGTACCATAGTCTTTACCGGGGGTGCATATCTTGTGGCCCTCATGAAGTACCGCCTTTTCGGTTTTGTCTCTATCGCCCGCTCAACGGTGCTGGAACACATTTCCGATCTTGTGGTGGTTTTCGACAATCAGGTCCAGATTGTGGATTGTAATCCTGCCGCTTTGCAGGCTTTAGGACTTAATCCAAAAAATTATGTGGGAATTCCCAACGATTTTGTTCCCGAACCCTGGAGGTCCTTCTTTGATGCTCAGGCTGCTCTGGGCACCGGTCAGCGGGATGTTGCATTAAACATTAAAGGAGAAAACAAGGTTTTTGACCTTTCGGTAAAGACTATTATCGATAGTCATTCTCGAACCCTTGGAACACTCTTTTTATTGCATGATATAACGAGTCTTCGTGCTTCCGAACAACAGGTACAGCAGCTTTTAGAAGAGAAAAATCTTTTATTGCGGGAAGTTCATCATCGAATTAAGAATAATATGAGTGTTATCGCAAGCCTGCTCTCTCTGCAATCCGACACGGTCCAGGATGATGCGGCAAAAACAGCCCTACAGGAGGCTCGCAACCGGGTGCAAAGTATGTCGGTCCTCTATGACCGTTTGTACCGTTCCGATGGGGCCAATGAGATGCCCCTGGATGAATATTTATCTCCATTAATTGATAAACTTGTAGCCATGTTCCCCATAGATCCGTATATAAACGTAGAAAAACATCTGGAACCTATAGTGTTAAATGCCCGCATTCTCTTTTCTCTGGGGATTATTGTCAATGAACTTCTCACAAACGCCTTTAAATATGCCTTTAAGCGTGGAGAGCGAGGTACGGTTCGTATCATTGCTGAATCTGAGGGCCCTCGTATAACCGTTAAAGTCATTGATAGCGGCGGTCGCTACCAGGAGCCTGTAAACGAAGGTGCCCAGACTGGGTTCGGTTTACAGGTGGTACAACTTATGGCGAGGCAGATTGGAGCAAGCTTTGCTATACAGCGGGCTGGAGTACAGGTGCAAGAAACGGTAGCAACCCTCTCTTTTACGAAGGCCTAGTACGGCCTTGCCGTACTTACGATTTCTCTGTATGCTAGTTAAGACCCTTTTTTAGGGCCTTCAGGGGCCTGGAACCTGAAAAATCTAAGTATAATGGAAATTTTGTTATGAAGAAGACCATTTTATCGATTCTGTTAGCTTCTACCGTTTTATTTGCCTGTGACGCCAAAGGCACCGCAGAGGCTTCTAAGGATTCAGCGAAGGATGCCGCGAGTAAAGATACGACCACGACAACTAAACCTGCGTCAAAGGCCGATATCAGCTATGCTGTTGGCATGGCCCTGGGTAAGAGCGTAAAGGATACGGGTATTGAACTTGATTATAATGCTTTCCTGCAGGGCTTTAAGGACAACATGGAAAGTAAAAAGCTCAA
This sequence comes from Treponema sp., assembly GCA_012517385.1. Taxonomy (GTDB): domain Bacteria; phylum Spirochaetota; class Spirochaetia; order Treponematales; family Breznakiellaceae; genus Gracilinema. The sequence continues at coordinate 39,896 of JAAYUZ010000117.1, forward strand.
GCTGACCGATGAACAGGCTACTTCCTATATTCAGGAAGCAATCGCTAAAGCTCAGGAAAAGAAGGCTGCGGATAACAAGGCCAAGGAAACCAAATTCCTGGAAGATAACGGCAAGAAACCGGGTGTTAAGACCACTGCAAGCGGACTTCAGTATGAGGTTATCTCCGAAGGTACCGGGCTAAAGCCCCAGGCTACTGACACGGTAAAGGTACACTATACCGGCACCCTGATGGACGGCACCAAATTTGACAGTTCTATCGACCGTGGCGAGCCTGCCACTTTTCCCCTGGACCAGGTTATTCCCGGCTGGACCGAAGGAATTCAGCTTATGAGCGTTGGCAGCAAATATAAGCTCTATATTCCTTCCAGCCTTGCCTATGGTGAAAGCGGTGCTTGAGGTGTCATCCCTCCCAATTCACCCCTCATCTTCGAAGTTGAATTACTAGGCATTGAGAAATAAGCGACCGAAACGCTGAAAACAAAAAAGCCCCTGTAATACCCGTTACAGGGGTCTTTTTATATGTACATCCGGTAGGTCGATATAGCAGGGTTTTACTTTACCGCCAGGTATGCGTTTATTACTTCAACACAATTATTGTTATTAATCTTTACAATGCCCATTTCCCGTTTTGCATTTTCTGGTGAATCAGAAGCATGGGCTGTATTGACCATGACATTGCTCCCAAATTCCCGGCGGACCGTTCCCATAGGAGCCTTAAGGGGGTCTGTGGGGCCCAATACGTCACGAATCTTGTTCACCGCATTTTCTCCTTCATATATCAGGATCATGCACTTCACCGATCCGGGATGGTTCATTTCTTCCACCGGGCACTTACTGGGCTTCTGGCCTGACATGAACTCTACAATCTGTTCAAACTGATCAACCGCATATTCTGCACCAAAACTTTCGGTCAGGGCCTTTTCGGTTGCGTCGCTTAAGGTAATTTTAAATTCCGCTTCCAACAGCTCCTTAGCCTTCTTGCCGAACACAGGACTGAGTTTGTTTTTAAGGGCATCCTTTACCGGACCATAGAATTCCAGGGCTTCTGCAATGGAAAAACGGTGGACCTTAACTGCAATGATTCTTAAACCCGTACGGGAGAACATATCGATAATGGTTCCCGGCCGGGAAGAATTGTATTTCCAGTTATCCGGTTTCAGTATGACCAGGGTTCGCTCAATCTTAGAGGGGTCTGGGTAGACCATGTTTTCGATAATGTTAGGCTGATCCTTAAGGAAACGGGCAAACAGGGCCAGATTCTGATCCGCCGCTTCCTGGCTCCTGGGGGTCAGGACCGCCGGTTCCATGTACGTCACCTTGTTGGGGTCATTGGGGTCTACAATGATATCCGCATAGGTATCCCGGATTGTTTCTCCGGTTATCGACTCAATTCCCATATTTTCTGGGTACAAGGCGCCAACTATATCGGATAGTTTTTTTACCGCATCGGTACCGCGGAAAAGCAGGAGCAGAGAGCGATGCCGCCGACCGCCAGAGGGAGCGAGGTTCTTTTCAACATAATCTGCCAGAAGGTTCGCTGCCTTTGGATTTTGAGGGTCCTTCTGGCTGCGGATGAGGCTTGCATATTCTTTTACAAAGGCTTCGTCGGGGGCGATCATCTGTGCGCCGACCAGCTCCAGATCAAGCCGGGAAAGCAGTCGGGCTATTACGCCGCCGGTCCGGCTTTTAGCAATGGTGTAGGGGGTAACGAGAACGTAGGAAAGGGTTTGTTCCATATATAAAAACTCCTATGAAGTTATAATAATAAACAAAATGAAGCAGTTTGTCTATTAAGTCATTCCTGTATATAAAATTGCATAAATATTTATAAAATTCATTGACAATCTATATTTATACAATTATTATGCATCTGAGGTAGGAGGAACTTCTATGAAAAAGCGTTTTACAGGTATCCTGGCTGCAGTTTTTACGGTTGGTCTGGCTGCGATCATTCTCAGCTGTGGGAGCAGCACCCAGTCAAATGTCATCAAAATTGGTGTGTTTGAGCCTCTCACCGGTGCCAATGGCGCTGGAGGTGCCGATGAGGCAGAGGGGGTAAAGCTGGCCAATATGCTTTATCCCGCAGTAACAGTTGGAAACAAAGAATACAAAATTGAACTGGTTGTTGCAGACAACAAGTCCGACAAGGTAGAGGCGGCTAATGCGGCAACTATGCTTGCTCAGAAAGCCAAGGTGAATGCGGTTGTTGGAAGCTGGGGCTCATCCCTGTCTATGGCTGGAGGACCAATCTTTGCAGAGGCAAAAATTCCTGCGGTTGGTGCATCCTGTACGAATCCGAACGTTACAAAGGGTAACGAATACTATTTCCGGGTCTGCTTTATCGATCCATTCCAGGGCGAAGTCATGGCAACCTATGCCTTCAAAAATCTGGGGGCAAAAAAGGCAGCCATTATCCGGGAAGTTTCCAATGACTATTCTGTGGGGCTCGCTAAATTCTTTGTGGACAGCTTCATCAAGCTGACCGGAGATCCGAACGCTATCGTTGCCCAGGCTGACTATAATACGGGGGACCAGGACTTTAATGCCCAGCTCACCAATATTAAAAAAGCCAAGCCCGATGTGATTTTTGCTCCCGGTAACTTTACCGAAAGTGCACTTCTCATCAAGCAGGCCCGCCAGCAGGGCATCACTACCCCCTTCCTCGGCGGTGATACCTGGGACGAAGCGGCTTTCCTGGAAGTTGGCGGCAAGGAAGTGGAAGGGGCGGTGTTCTCCACCTTCTTCGCCAATGATGTGCCGATCAACGGTACCAGTGCGGTCTTCCTCAAGGAATTCCGGGCAAAGTTTAACAAGGAACCCGCTGCGGTAGCAGCCCTTGGTTTTGATGCCTACCTGGTCATCCTCGATGCTATTAAGCGGGCCAACTCTGTGGACCCCGTAAAGATTCGGGATGAGATTGCCAAGACTACTAATTTCGAAGGCGCTGCAGGTTCAATTACCATCAACGCGGAACGGAATGCCGAGAAGGATGCGGTTATAAAAACAGTAAAGGACGGTAAATTCCACTATCTGACCACTGTAAAACCATAATACAGGCAAAGGGAGCGCGGTTTTCGAACCTTAAAGAAGGCGAGGGGAGCGCAGTCCTCGAACCAAAAAAGGTTTTGTGCAAAGGCTGGCACTGCTTGCCGGCCTAATCTGGGGTGTTTCGTCTGGACCGCACCTGCGAAACACCCCCTTTAATTTTGTATGAAGGACGTATGGATTTATCAACTTTTTTACAATATGTAGCTAATGCCCTGTCCCTGGGCAGCCTCTATGCCCTCATCGCCATAGGCTACTCCATGGTCTACGGCATCCTGAGGCTCATCAACTTTGCCCATGGGGACGTATTCATGCTGGGGGCCTATATCGCCTTTTTTCCGGTGTCTTCTGCCCTCATGCCCTGGTGGGTTGCTTTTCTGGTTGCCATTGGTCTCACCTGTCTGTTTGGTATTGGCCTTGAACGGGTAGCATACCGGCCCCTCCGGGATTCTCCCCGTATCTCTATCATGATAAGCGCCATTGGCGCATCCTTTCTTATAGAAAACCTGGCCATCGTGCTTTTCGACGCCCGACCCAAGGCTTTTAAAGTGCCGGATATATTCTCCACCGTGGTCAATATCGGCGGAGTTTCCATAGTCAGTGTCAGCTTTTTCATTCCCCTTATTACCTTTGCCCTTCTGGGAATACTGCTGTTTATCGTTCATAAGACGAAAGCCGGTATGGCTATGCGGGCTGTTTCTACCGATCAGGATGCGGCCCGGCTCATGGCTATTGATGTTGATAAGACCGTTTCTTTTACCTTCGGTATCGGCTCCCTGCTTGCTGCCATAGGCGGTATCATGTGGTCCTTAAAATATCCCCAGCTGCTGCCGCTCATGGGGGTAATGCCGGGGCTTAAATGCTTTATTGCCGCGGTTATCGGCGGTATTGGTTCCATAGGCGGAGCTGTTTTAGGAGGCTTTCTCCTGGGGATTATCGAGATTATGACGGTAGCCTTCCTGCCGGACCTCACGGGGTATCGAGATGCCTTTGCATTTATCCTGCTGATTATTGTGCTTCTTGTTAAACCCACGGGTCTCCTGGGTAAGAATCAGGGGGAAAAGGTATGATGAAACTGCCAAACCTCAAGGAAAGAAAGGTACAGCTTTCTTTAGGAGCTTCAGCCCTCTTCATCGCGCTTCTTTTTCTTGCCGATGCGTTCCTGGACCCCTTTTCCATGCAAATATTTAAGCTCTGTGCTATAAATATTATCCTGGCCCTGTCGCTCAACCTGCTGAACGGTTTTACGGGTCTCTTTTCCCTGGGCCATGCGGGCTTTATGTCTATCGGCGCCTATACCTGTGCCCTCCTTACCATGACCACAGCCCAGAAGGAGATGAACTTTTTCCTGAAGCCCATAGAACCCGTTCTGGCCCACATTACCATTCCCTTCCTGCCAGCCCTGCTCATTGCAGGCCTTGTGGCAGCCTTTTTCGGTTTTATCATCGGGGCTCCTGCCCTGCGTCTGCGTGATGATTACCTGGCCATCGCCACCCTGGGATTTTCGGAGATTATCCGGGTAGTGTTTACCAATCTGCAGACCATCACCAACGGCTCCCTGGGCATTAAGGGCCTGCCCCGTTTTACCACCATGTGGTGGGCCTGGGGGACGGCGGTCGTGACGGTGGTCATCATCGTAAGCCTCATACACTCCAGTTACGGCAGGGCCTTTAAGGCTATCCGGGACAATGAGATCGCCGCAGAGGCCATGGGGATAAATATATTCAGAATGAAGCTTCTCTCCTTTGTCATCTCATCCTTCTTTGCAGGAATTGGCGGCGCTCTCCTGGCCCACCACCTTACGACCATTGACCCGAAGCAATTCATGTTCCTGAAAACCTTTGATATCCTGCTCATAGTTGTGCTCGGCGGTATCGGTTCCATATCAGGGTCCATTATTGCAGCCATCGTCGTCACCATATTGATGGAAGCCCTCCGCTTTCTGGACGGTCCCCTCAATTTCATCTTTTTCACCACACCCGGTGTACCCGGTATACGGATGGTGGTGTTCTCCATTCTGCTCATGGTGGTTATCCTCTTCCGACAGCAGGGGCTCATGGGACGGAAAGAACTATCCTGGTCAATGATAGATGGTTGGATTAAAAGTCTGCGACGGATAGGGAAAAGGAGCTAGCGGTGGCACACTTACTGGAAACAAAAAATCTTACCATGACCTTCGGAGGCCTCACAGCGGTTTCCGACCTGAACATCGAAATAGACCAGGGGCAGATTATCGGTCTCATCGGTCCCAATGGGGCGGGAAAAACTACCGCTTTTAATATGATTACCGGTGTCTATAAACCAAGCTCGGGGATCATCCTTTTTGAGGGTAATCGGATTGATGGGATGAAACCCCACCGAATTACCGCCATGGGGATTGCCCGAACCTTTCAGAATATCCGTTTATTTAAAGAAATGAGTGTCCTGGAAAACGTCCTGGTGGCCCACCATTTCAGGATGGGAACCAACCTGGTAGAGTCGGTGCTGAAGCTGCCCTCCTATCAGAAAAAGGAAAGGGAATCCCGGGAACTGGCCATATCGCTTTTGGAACGCCTCGGTTTAGCGGACCAGGCTCATGAAAACTCCACCGCTTTGCCCTATGGTAAACAGCGCCGGCTGGAAATTGCCCGGGCCCTCGCGACGGGGCCGACCATGTTACTCCTGGACGAACCTGCGGCGGGCATGAACCCCCAGGAATCCCGGGACCTCATGGACTTTATCTTTAAAATTCGGGAAGACTTTAACCTGACCATACTCCTGATTGAACATCATATGCAGGTAGTCATGGGAGTCTGCGAGCGCATGTATGTGCTCGACTACGGTATCACCATCGCCCATGGCAGCCCGGAACATATCCGGAAGAATCCAAAGGTTATCGAAGCCTATCTGGGGGCAGACGCATGCTGACAATAGAGAATTTATCTGTCCATTACGGGGGAATTCATGCCCTCCAGGGCATCAGCCTGGAAGTTCCTGCCGGTAAAATTGTAACCCTTATCGGCGCCAACGGAGCCGGGAAAAGCACCACCCTGAATACAATTATCGGCCTTGTAAAGAGCTCCTCCGGCTCTGTTATGTTCGAAGGTAAAAATATTCTCGGCCAGCCCACAAAAAACCTCGTTGAACAGGGCCTTGTATTGGTTCCTGAGGGGCGAAGGATATTCCCGAATCTGACAGTCCAGGAGAATTTAACCCTTGGAGCCTATGCCCGCACCGATGCAGAGTCCATCGAACAGGACAGGGAACGGGTCTTCAGCCTGTTTCCCCGGCTCAAGGAACGGATTAAACAAAAGGCGGGAACCCTGTCGGGGGGTGAACAGCAGATGCTCGCCGTGGGCAGAGCCCTGATGAGCAAGCCCAAGGTCATCATGATGGATGAACCGTCATTGGGACTTGCGCCTATCATCGTTGGGATGATTTTTGATATTATTAAGGAAATAAACAGCTCAGGGGTCACGGTGCTTCTGGTGGAACAGAATGCCAAGGCCGCTTTGGAAGCGGCCGACCTGGCCTATGTGCTTGAAACGGGCCGCATCACCCTCTCCGGAACGGGAAAGGAACTCCTGGCTGACGACCGGGTCCGCAAGGCCTATTTAGGAGAAGCTGAATAAACATGGGAAATCTCGATACGGTCTTTGCCTCCCTAAGGGAAGCCCAGAAAAGGCTGGCTTTGGCAAGCCGAAAAGAAAAGGACGAGGGCCTTCGGGCAGTCATGAAGGCCATAGATGAGGACCGGCAAACCATCCTCGCAGCTAATCGAAAGGATGTGGAGCGGGCCCGTGCCTCCGGTATGAAGGAAGCCCTGGTGGACCGGCTTGCCCTGAATGATAAGCGGATTAATGAAATCATCGACGGCATCGATGTGGTGGTCAGGCAGGATGACCCCATTGGCCGGGTCCTCGACGGCTGGACCCTTCCCAACGGGCTCTTTATCGAAAAGATAACCGTGCCCCTGGGGACCGCAGCCATCATCTACGAATCCCGTCCCAATGTTACTGTCGATGCCTTCTGCCTCGCCTATAAGGCAGGTTGTGCAATCCTGCTCCGGGGCAGCTCCGCCGCCCTGGAATCCAACCGGGCCCTGGTGGCTACCATACGGCGGGCCCTGAGTTCGGTAGACCGGTATCCTGACGCGGTCGCCCTGGCCGATTCTGGGAGCCGAGACGAGGTCGATGAAATTCTCACCGCCCGGGGCAAGGTGGATGTGGTTATCCCCCGGGGGGGCCGTGACCTCATCCGCCGGGTGGTGGATAATGCAAGGGTTCCGGTTATCGAGACCGGCGAAGGTAACTGCCACATCTATGTGGAGCCCAGCGCAGATTTTGAAGCAGCGGTAAACATTGTAGAAAACGCGAAGATTCAGAAGCCTGGGGCCTGCAACGCCGTAGAAACCCTTTTGGTGCATCGGGATGGGGCGGAACGCTTTATTCCCCTGGTAGCCCAGCGGCTTGCTGGCCGGGTCCTGCTCCGCTGCTGTGACAGGAGCCGGGCTATCCTGGAGAAGGCTGCATCCCTCCCTGCAAACCTTACAGTAGAAAAAGCCACAGAAGAGGATTGGGCCACCGAATACCTGGACTATATTCTGGCAGTCAAGGTGGTCGACTCCCTGGATGAAGCCATCACCCACATTAACCAGTATGGCACCCGTCACTCCGAGGCAATTCTCACCAACGACCTGGCTTCCAGCACCGAGTTTGAACGGCGCGTCGATGCGGCCTGTGTGTACACCAACGCTTCCATCCGTTTTACCGATGGAGGTCAGTTTGGGTTTGGCGCAGAGCTGGGCATCAGCACCCAGAAGTTTCATGCCCGGGGCCCCATGGGACTTGAAGCCCTTACCACAATAAAGTATCGTGTCAGAGGTACAGGTCAGATACGGGAGTAAAAAAGAACAACACCATGATTCCTCAATTAATCGATACATCCCGAAAGATTGTCATCAAAATCGGCTCCAACACCCTGGCGGACAAACAGGGACATATAAACCGGGCCTTTCTTTCGGAATTTGCAGAACAGGTAGCGGAACTCCTGAATCAGGGCAAACAGATTGTCCTGGTTTCCTCAGGAGCCCGCATCGCAGGCATTTCTACCATCGGTAAGTGGGAGCGGAAACGGGATATCCATTACAAGCAAGCCCTCTGTGCGGTGGGCCAGGTGGAGCTTATGGAAGCCTGGCGGAAGGCCTTTGAATCCCACGGTATCCACATCGGCCAGCTCCTCCTCACCGCCGACGATTTTTCCAATGATATACGGACCCTGCATATGCGGAACACCCTCTTTACCCTGGTGGATGAGGGGGTGGTTCCCATTATCAACGAAAACGATTCAGTCTGTGTTGATGAAATTAAAATCGGTGATAATGACAACCTGGCAGCTTTAACAGCCATACTCTGGAGCGCAGACCTTTTAATTCTCTTCAGCGATATTGATGGGGTCTATACCAAAAATCCCAAGGAGCACCAGGACGCCCAACTGATAGAAACGGTCCAGGATATGGAGACCCTCAGGGCTTCTATCTCAGTGGGCAGTACCAACAGTTTTGGTACCGGCGGCATTGTAACCAAACTGGAGGCGGCCGAGAAGGTCCTCTCCTATGGAATTCCCATGATACTTGCCCACGGCGGAAAGAGCCGGGTGCTGGAAGCCCTTCGTAAGGGGACCCAGCGGGGGACCGCCTTTGTACCACCGGGAGGTAAACCATGAGCTATACCATAACCTGTATCGGAAGCGGCAATATGGGCAGCGCCCTGATGAAGGCCGCCGCCCGGGTGGTCGGCGGGGCCGCCATTGGGGTCACTGATGCGGATAGAACCAAGGCGCAGGCCTTTGCCTCTGAGCTGGGCGGCGGCGCCCTGGCCACGAATACCGTGGCCGCAGCGGAGGGCCGGTTTGTGCTTCTGGCGGTGAAACCCCAGGTGGCGCGGACCGTGCTGGTGGAAATTGCACCGGTACTGGCCCAAAGACTTAAGGATGGTAAACCCGCGGTACTGGTATCGATTGTGGCGGGCCTTTCCATCGAGGTTATGAAGAAACATCTGGCAGATGGAGGGTGTACCGGCAAACAGCCCATCATCAGGCTGATGCCCAATACCCCGGCTCTGGTAGCCAAGGGGATGATCGCCCTGGCACCATCCCCTGAGGTGAACTCCGATGCAGTCCAGGAACTGAAGCAGCTTCTGGGCCAGGCGGGTATCATTGACCAGATTGATGAACCCCTCATGGATGCGGTAACTGCCCTCTCCGGTTCCGGGCCTGCCTTTGTCTACCTCTTTATCGAAGCCCTGGCTGACGCGGGGGTCCGCTCCGGCTTAAGCCGTGACAGGGCCCTTCGCTATGCAGCCCGGACCGTACTGGGGGCTGCAGCCATGGTGGAAGAGACAGGCCAGCACCCGGGGGTCCTTAAGGATGCGGTTACCTCTCCTGGGGGGACCACCATTGCAGGAATCGCCGCTTTGGAGCAGGGGGCTTTCCGCGGGACCGTCATGTCCGCGGTGGATGCGGCATTCCGCCGCTCAAAAGAGCTGGGCTAGGGTAAAAGCCAGGTATCCTGCGGGCCCGGCTACCCCGTGGCCCCACCTGTCCTGCAGGTCCGAGGGCTGGCGTTGTAGCTGAGCCCGCGGTGTAGCAGGGCTGGCGGCCCCACTGGTCCTGTGGGCTGGCGGGGCAGTCTGGCTGGCAAGGTAGCCACGCCCACGGGGTAGCAGGGCCCGCTGTGTAGCAGGGATGGCGGACCTGCCGGCTGGCGAACCTGCAGACTGGCGGACCCGCCGGCTAGCAGCCTAGCATCAATAGTAATTGATTCTGTAGGACCCGATAGGGGTAAAGCCTAGTTTTTCGTAGACCCGGATGGCGGGGAGATTTTGTTTTTTTACAAAGAGCCCCACGGCACACCCCTCCTTCTGTACTTGTTCCACCAGCTTTGCGACCACATAGGTTCCTATGCCTTTACCGCGGAACCGGGGCTGCACATACACCCCGCCAATCTGGCGGCAAGTGTAAGCCCTCGCATTGGTGTTTGCCTTGGCAGCACTGACTCCCCCATATTCTGCAAATATAAGGAGCTCCTCAGCAAGAATTCGTTCTAAACCCTGGCGGCAATGGGCCTCATGGAAGGTGCTGTGGGCGGGAATTACCTCCTCCTGTTCATAGGCAGCCTGCAGGGGATAGACCTGCTCCGCAGCGGGATTATCTATCAAGGTAAGCCCCTCCGGTTTTGGGGGAAGCCGAACCGGTATGCTTAGGTGCATCAGGTAGTAATCAAACTGATCCTGGATGTGGTATCCTTCCTGTTTCAGGGCTTCTTCGGTGATCTCCACATCTTCTTTGAGCCCCTGTAGGGAGTAGATCCGTTTAGAAAAGGGCAGGTTGATAAAACGACGGGTGATTCTGGATGCCTGTTCTTTTTCATAGTTTAGAAAAAAAGGGTGGAGAATTTGGCCTGAACGGAATAAAAAGGCTTGAATGTGCTGTGCCCTGTCCAGCCCAAGCAGCATCTGGTCCCGGCCTGGGAAGGTTTTCCCCTTACCAAGTGTTCTGTTTTTATATTGAATAAAGCGGCTGGCTGCCGCCACCAGGTAAGGTTCATGTTTTTTTAAAAAAGTCTCAATATGCTCATAATCCTGCGGTCTGGCGGTTTTCCAATGAAGCCCTTCGATTGCCATGGTACTGCTAGTTCCCAATGCCCTTCATGGTAAAGGGCAGTTTCCCCTGTATGGGGATTCTGCCAAGGAGGGCTGAAAATGCGGCGATAAAGGATTCCTGGGCATAGCTGTAGACCGCAATTCCACTGGTATTCCAGGTTACCCGCTGCAGATAGACCGGAGAGAGGGCGGAAATGACGATAACCCGTTTCCCGGAATAACGAATAGTCTGGAGGAGTTCTACTCCATAGCCATTGGCAAGGCAAAAGATCACCGTGTCAGCCTGTTTTACCAGACCTTGAAAGGTAAGCCTATCCGCCTGGGAGCTTTCATCAGAATAGGGATATTTAAACCGGTCCGCATTAGGGTATGCCCGCAGTCCAATGGTAATAAAATCTTCAAAAGGAGCAGCAATGAGGACCCTGCCTGCCTGGGCGGGGGCAAGGGGACTTGGATCGGTGCCCGAAACCAGGGTTACGCTGCGGGCTGCCAGGTTAAGGAAAAAGGCTTTCCCTTCCGGATCGGGTAAACGCCGTTTAATCTCATCAACCTGGGGATAAAGGGGTGGGGCAGAGGGCTTTTTAAGGTATTTCAGTTTTAAAATCAAAGTCCTTCGGGCCGCATCCCGCACTCTCTGACGAAAAGCCGGTTCATGCTTCATTGCGTCTATGAGGCTGGTCCACACCGGATCGCTGAGATTCGGGGTTTTGGAAATCATAAGGATATCATTCCCCGCTTCTAGGGCCAGTTTTGCCGCCCGGGAAAGACTCCCTGCAGCGGTTGTAACTCCGTTCATCAACAGGTCATCGGTTATTACCAGCCCCTTAAATGCGATATTTTCCCGTAGTACGGTAGTGATAAACCAACGGTTTATAGAGGCGGGTTCAGTGCCTCCTTTTGTATTGGGGAAGGCCAGGTGCCCCGTCATGATAGCGGGAATTCCTTCCTTGCTGAGCATCCTATAGGGGACCAGTTCCCGGTTCCACAGGGTGTTAAAGGATACCTGAATCTGAGGCAGGACCCCATGGGAGTCCAGTTCCGTATCCCCATGGCCGGGGTAATGTTTGGCAGTCGGAATAATTCCTGCCTTTTCTAATCCCTTTGCAAAGGCAATACCAAGGACCCCCGCAGTAACCGGATCATCGCCAAAGGCCCTGGGGCCGATAAGCACCGACTGCTGGTTGGTAAAAAGGTCTACCGAGGGGGCAAAATTCATATTGATGCCCAGGACTGATAACTCCCGGCCTATATAATAGCCGGCTAAATATGCATCCCGGGGCACCCCTGAGGCACCTATCGCCATATTGCCTGGGGTTTCGCTGGTTAAGCCCTTTACATGGCGAATCCAGCCCCCTTCCTGGTCAGTGGCTACAAGAAGGGGAATTTTAAGATTGCTCTGCAATGCAGCTTTTTGCAGGGTTCCTACCGTATTTGCGAGCCGATAGGTGTCCTCCGTATTCCAGCCGAATATTTTTATGCCGCCGATATGGCGCTTCTGGATCCAGTCCATAATAGCCGGCGAGGGGTCTGCACCAACCCAGCCTAGCATAAAGGTCTGGGCTAGGGCTTCTTCGTCGGACATGGCGGAGAGCAGTTTTTCTGCAAGCTCCTCTGGTTTCCCGGGGCTGTAAAAGTCTACAGCACCGATACCAGTGGTACATAACCATGAGACTGATAGAAAGATGGCTGAAAAGAAAATAGTTTTATATTCAGCAAGCCTCACCGATATGCTTCACCCCTGATTTCATCAATATACTGGGATGCGCAGTGGGCTGCAATAGCTCCTTCACCGGCGGCGACCACCACCTGCCGGAAGGGACTGGACCGGACGTCGCCGGCTGCAAAAAGGCCCTTTATAGAGGTTTCCATCCGCTGGTTGGTGATAATATAGCCCGCTTCGTCCTTTTCGGCCTCGGGGACCAGGTCTGTCTGGGGAATAGAGCCTACAAAGATAAAGACCGCTTCCGTATCATCCTCGTAACGTTCTCCCGTATCGGTCCGTTCAAGCACCACAGACCGGACCTTGTTGTCTCCCTTAATTTCCACGATCCGGGTATTAAAATGAACCTGGATATTCTTGTTTTTAAGCACCCGTTCCGCCAGAGCTTTCTGTGCCCGGAATCGGTCCCGCCGGTGAACCATGACTATCTGGTTTGACAGGTTTGACAGGTACTGTGCTTCGTCGCAGGCCGCGTCGCCGCCACCGACCACATACATTTTCTTCCCCTTAAAGAAGGGCCCGTCACAGGTGCCGCAGTATGAAACGCCGCGGCCCTGGAATTCCATTTCGCCGGGGACTTCCAGGTGCCGATGTTTCGCACCGGTGGCAAGGATGACCGCAGGGGCTGTCATCGTATCCCCAGAACCAAGATGGGCGATAAAAAGATTGTTTTCTTTTTCAAGCTTAACAACGGTATCATTCACAAATTCGGCACCGAACTTTTCTGCCTGCCGATGCATATCCTGGGCAAATTCGAAACCGCTTTTTGGTTCCACATAGCCGGGGTAGTTTTCCAGATGATCGATAAGAAGGGCCTGGCCGCCGGGGGCCATCTCTTCAATCATAAGGGTCTTTAAATTTGCCCGGGCACCGTACTGGGCTGCCGTCAGTCCCGCTGCCCCTGCTCCTATAATGATAAGATCTACATCACGGTTCATTTTCAGATTCTCCTATATATGAAAAAATATATAATACCAGGATTTTTGTCAATTAAGGCTCATTCAAAACTTAGGAAGTTTTGAATGAGCAGCCTTAGATGTAATTGCAGTATTTTTACCATACTATACTAGAATAACAATTAAACTGTTATTGTAAAAATACTGCAAGAGGTTTTTGCAAAAGTAACAGACTTTTGTAAAAATCTCACTATACAGCAATTTTACATTTTAGAGAATAATGGTATACTGTTATTTATGAATATTCGAGCGAAACTTGTCTTACTGGTACTGGGCATGATTATCCTCATTTCCGGTGCCTCATCGGTGTATTTTATACTGCAGGCTCCGCTTATGCAGATTGATAAAGAGCGGGAATATCTTGATAACCTGGTCATCGCAACCATGGGGCTTCAGACCGAAATAAACCGGCTTGACTCTAATAGTTTTATGGTCGAACGGCCTAAATTTTATGCCGCCCGGGTAAAATTCGGTGAAGCCTTTAAATATATTCAGCAAATTTCCTATTTAAGAAAATCCGATATGGACCTCGCAGATGCTTTAAATATTGTGGAGCGGCTCCAGAAATTGAACGATGAACATTTATCCAATCTTGTAGACGTATACGAAGAACTCTATAATGATGCTCAGAAATTGTTCACCTTCCCCGATAAGGCTACACTTCGTAATTTCTATGATGGAACATCCATTACAAATAATGATTCGCAGTCAAAAATGCAGGCTATATTCAATATTAGTCGTTTCAACTCCTTTATCAACGTGTTAAACGACAGTCTGGAATCTTCTATCAATGTTATACAGGAACAGGGTGATGTGATTGATAAGCACATAAAAATGATCCAGCAGCAGTCTATTTTGGCAGCCCTCTCTATTATTGGTACCCTGATTCTCATTATAGCCCTGGCAGCCCTCTTGTTTGCAAATACTATTGCCAAATCGGTAATCCTTATTGCAAATGGCGTTCGTTCCCTGGCGGAGGGGGACCTCTCGGTATCGTTCTCTATTAAGACTAAGGATGAGATAGGACAACTTGCGGGTCAGATGAATGCCTTTATCCATTCCCTGGATGAAGCCCTCCTGGGCATCAAGGATGCGGCGGATCGGAATACCAAGGTAAAGGACCAACTTCTTGATTCCTCCGAACGAACGAACAGGACCTTGCATGAGATGCGGCTCGCCGTGCAAAATGTGGAAGACCAGGCTCGGTTGCTGGATCAGCGTATTGCGGATACACGCAAAACGGTTATCGATATGACCAGCGGCGTGGAACAGCTTGATGCTCGGCTTTCGGACCAGATTGCCATGGTGGAAGAATCCACCGCCTCCATTACCCAGATGCTGGCCACCATCGGTAACATGGCCCGGCTCGCAGAACGGGATAAGGAATTGGCCGATGCCCTCGTTAAAATTTCCGATGAAGGAAAGGAAGTCTTCTCTGGAGCCTTTGAACGGGTAGAAGCGATTACCGAACAGGTTGATAAAATCGAAGAAATGATCACGATTATTGATACCATCGCGGGTCAAACCAACCTGCTCGCCATGAATGCAGCCATAGAAGCGGCCCATGCGGGGGATGCGGGCAAGGGCTTTGCAGTGGTGGCCGATGAAATCCGTAAACTTGCAGAGGCTTCCCAGGAGGGTTCCCGGGAAATAGCCGCCTCGGTACGGGGAATTGTAGAAGCCATAGAAAGCGCCAAGTCAGGCAGCGCAGATACCAATCAGGCATTTGCTGAAATAGAAGAAAAAATTAAGGATGTTTCCCGATCGGTAGCGGAGATTAGCAATAGTCTGGCAGAAACCAATGAGGGCGGCAGGCAAATCCTCACAGCCATGACCAGCCTGCGGGAACTCTCGGCTTCCATCAACCAGGAATCGAGCAATATGGCCCAGAATACCCGGTCTATAGAAGCTACCATGGAACAACTGGACCAGGTGGCAGAAAGTCTCCGATCAGCGATGGCTTCCATGGGCCAGAAAAACTCCGATATGGCTCAGGTGGCTGAACTTACCATCTCCCTGGCCCATCAGCTTGCAAACATAGGGAAGGATCTGGAAGCCCGTATTTCCCATTTTAAGACCACCTGTGAACAGGATGGGGGCGAAATTACCCAGGGTGGCGTCTGTGTTGACACAGACCACCCTGCCAAGGCTACAACTTCAGCGCCCCCTTCAGACACCCTCGTAACGGATAATCTGGAGGCAACCGCCACCTTGCTGGATGTTTAAGCCGTAATTTCATTTATTATAGCTTGTTCATACCAGCAGAGTTTGTTCACAGTTTTACCGGCTGTCCGATTTCTGCACTCCGGTACAGGGCATCGAGAATGTGCATTACTACCAATCCCTCCCTGCCATCTGCCTCGTGGGGGATTCCCTCCACGATGGCATCAATAAAGTGTGACATGGCAGTGTCTGGTTTAGGTGACCCTGCTGCCCAGCCTGAGGCCTCATGGTATCGTTCATCCCATTGAAAACCTTCATGTTCACTAAAAAACTCCGCTTCGAATTGATAACCTTCGCCAATATTGCGGTGCACTAGCCCGCCCTTGTTGCCAAGAATCCGGGTTTCCATCAACTCATTTTCCTTAATATTTCCTGCCCAGGAAGCTTCCAGGCTAAGGGACGCACCATTTTTAAAACGGATAAAGCCTACCGCCAGATCTTCTACCGAATAGGGCTTGTGTTCCCGTTTTGCAATTTCGGTTGCAATAGGCGCATAGGTAGCGCCGGCTACATAGTCAACTTCGGGATACCCCATGAACCAGAGGGCCAGGTCGAGCCGATGTACCCCCAGATCGATAAGGGGGCCCCCTCCTGCCAGGTCCTTATTGCCAAACCAGCCGCCGAATCCAGGCATTCCCCGCCGTCTTAACCATAGGGATCTTCCGTAATAGGCTTCGCCCAGGTCTCCCGCTTCGATACGTTTTTTTAAGGCCCTGGCAGGCATAGTAAAGCGGTATGAAAAATTAATCATGATCCGTTTCCCTGTCCTTTGGGCAGCCTCGATCATAGATCTCGCTTCTTCTGCATTCATTGCCATGGGCTTTTCACAGAGCACATGGGCACCCTTTTCCAGAGCCCGGATGCTCAGTTCCCGATGAAATTTGTTGGGGGTGGCTACCGAAATAACCTGACAGAGGTCGCTGTCAATAAGGGCTTCAGCGCTTAAAAAGCGATTGGTGATACCGTACTGGTTTCCTACCGTCTCCAGCCGTGTTTTATCGGTGTCCGCAATGGCTACCACGGTACAATTTGGATTGCTCAGGTAACCTTCTATATGATGTTTCCCAATACCTAAACCAATAACTCCAACGGGAATTTTCATTGTATATCCTCCAATGTTTGTATAACGCCGGCTTGGCCGAATTCCGCTGGTGGCGGAGGCAAGGGTTCCAAAGCGGGACTATTGGGGCACTGATCTGGAATTCTTACCCGTTCTGCAGCCCAGCGGCCCGCATTGGCCAGTATTATTTGTACTGTTTTGTTGTAGTATGTAGGGTATGCTTCGTGTCCTGGTCGGAAATAGAATATCTTCCCCGCTCCCCGGGTCCAGCAGCATCCTGAACGGAATACTTCGCCGCCCTGAAACCAGCTTAGAAATACCAATTCTTCAGGGTTAGGGATTTCAAACCGTTCCCCGTACATTTCTTCGTGGGGTATCTCAAAATATCCACCTTCCTGTAACGGTAGACCCATTGCAATCGGGTGACTTGGCTCAATGACCCAGATTCGCTCCTTTTCTGCTGCCTCCCGCCATTTGAGCGAGCAGGTGGTGCCCATAAGAGTGCGAAAAATCTTAGAAAAATGGCCAGAATGCAATACCACAAGCCCCATACCCTCCAGCACCCGCTGTTTAACCCGTTCTACAATTTCATCTTTTACCTTATCGTGGGCAATGTGGCCCCACCAGTAAAGAATCTGGGCCTTTTCCAGGACTTCTTTGGTTAATCCATGTTCAGGTTCTTCCAGGGTGGCGGTTTGTACCGTAAAGTCCCCTGTTTGTTCCAGAGCCTCTGCAATGACCCGGTGCATTCCCTCTGGATAAATCCGCTTTACCGCTTCGTGTTCTTTCTCATGCACGAATTCATTCCATACTACTGCTCGTATTGGTGTGCTCATGTAATGCTCCTGCAGAAAATCTATATTAAAACATATGAGTTCTGGAATTTGTTAGGTCAAGAAAGGCTTGTTATTATCTTTGATGCATAGTAAAAATCTTAGATCATGAAGGTTGATTCTAATAGCAAGGAAATTAAGGCCTTGCTAATCCAATGCAAGGATGGAGTTTTATCGGGCAAAATACCGGTGTATATTCCTCTGGGGCAGGCACGTCCACGTCCACCAGAGTTTGGTCAGTTCCATCTGCAGGCTGCACTTTTTTATCAAATTTCAGGGGAAACCTACTTTCAATTTCCGGCTTCTGAATACACGCTTAAGCCTAATCATGTGTTAATTGTTCCACCCCTGGTAACCCATTTTGAAAAAGTACAGGGAAATCCCAGTTCCTTTAAGAATCTTGTTGCCTATGCAGGTAAGCGTTACTGTTCTGTCCATCTTGCCCATGCAGGCCAGGATAAACGGCCTACCATCTCGTATATTCAACGAAGAAATCCATCCTATGTATCCCATATATCTCAATACCTTGCCGATGCAATCATGCTATATGAAACCTTATATAAATCTGATTATGAACTAAGCAGTTCTGAGACAGTACGCCTGCTTTTAGCAACAGCTCTTTCCCATTTCCTGCTTGCTTTAGATACTTCCGATCCCCAACATTCCTTGCCATTGATGACCAACTTAGAACCATGGCAAGAAGTTCACTATGGTTCTCATCTCGTATATGAAGCCAGAGAACGGGTGCTTGCAGCCTTTTCTGATAAGGCCTTATCGGTGCAACTGTTGGCTGAATGGGTTGGCTGTTCTGCTGATTATTTAAGTCATCGATATAAGGCAGAAACTGGAGAGAGCCTGACTACCTATATAAACCGTATAAGACTGGAACGGGCTGCAGAATTACTTAATGAAAGCCCCCTTTCTGTGAAAGAAATAAGCTGGGCTTGTGGTTTTTCTGAGGAAAGTTATTTTATAAGGAAGTTTAGTGAAGCCTTTGGTATGACGCCAAATCTGTACCGTCGAGAGGATAGGGAGCTTTTACCGGCGTCGGCGCGTCGGTCCTGAAAGGCTTACACCAAGGCCTATAAGGGCAACCGCTCCGCCGCCAATCATAAGGTAGATGCTCTGCTGTTCAGCCTGGGATGTACCGGTAAAGACCTTGGTTATGACATTTCCCAGGGATTGCTGGGCCGACTGATACTCATAGTACCCATAGATTCCGACCGCGATGCCCGTTACCAGCAGAATTAATCCAATTATACGTTTCATATATACCCCTTTAATCTACCCATCGGACCCTGTCCGGGGCCCATTCATTCATATATATTCGCGTGAACCGCCCTGAATGGGCAACCCCCGGATTCTCTGGAAAGTAGGTCTTCCTGAAAAACCAGACCACATCGGCCATATCATCTGCTGAGTTAGCAGCGGCGTATCTAAAGTATATCTTTTTATTCTGTAAAATGGTATTGACCTCAGGATTTTCCACAAGCTGGGGATCGGTAAGTCTGCGAATTTCAGACCGGAGCCCCCCATACCGTGCATTGCCAACGGTAAGCAGCCGCAGATGCTGGTGTTCATCCATCCAGTATATCTCATAGACCCCGCCAACCGCTGGAACGGAACTGGCAATGGTCCAGCGATCGGCACTGATAAGTTTTGACCAGCGGATAGTAAAAAAGACGTCCCTTCCCCGCTGTTTTGCGGTAATGCCAGATTCCATGGGACAAGCATAGCACAGGGCCGTTACTTTTTCCATACATGGAATTTTAGTTATTGTATAAAGAATCATACATTTTTTTGGTTTCTTGTAAAAAGATTGCTATTTATTTTTCTTAAGTTGTTATAATATATATAAATAATTTTTTTATAACATTGATGAAGCGACCTGGCACGGTTATTGCAATATATTCTATAGAGTGAAAGCTCTGGAGGATATTATGGCCAGGAAGAAGGACAACTTTAATACCGACGATGTGCTTAAGACCTACTTTGACCAGATAAAGGCAGCTCCCCTTCTGACCTTTGAAGAAGAATTGGAACTTTCGCGGCGAATCATGGAGGGCGATGAGGCAGCTCGGCAACGACTCATTGAATCTAACCTGAGGCTTGTGGTGAAAATTGCAAAAGCATATATGTCGAACGATGTAAGCCTGTTGGATCTTATACAGGAAGGTAATCTCGGACTGATCCATGCGGCTCAAAAATACGATTTTAAAAAACAGGTCCGATTCTCTACCTATGCAAGCTGGTGGATTAAGCAGGCGATTACCCGCTCTCTTGCCAATAAACGCCGTACGATCCGCTTGCCCCATCGAAAGGAAGAAGCACTCAAGAAGATCCAGAAGGCCTACAATACCCTTTCCCAGCTCTATATGCGGCGGCCCAGCACCGATGAGATTGCCGCTGAGGTGGGACTTCCCCAGGAGGAGGTTGAATATATCATGAATATAGCCAACGGCATGGTTTCCCTGGATGCAGACGCCGGTGATGAGGATAGCACTGCTCTCATCGATCTTTGTGAAGATTATACCTACAGCCCCGATGTGGAATTTATGCGAAATTCAGTCCGGGAAGATACACTGAAATTTCTTGAAAAACTCATGGAGCGGGAAAAGAAAATATTGATGTACCGGTTCCGTTTTTTTGGGGGTGATCGGTATACCCTCAAAGAAATTGGAGATGAGATGGGTATTTCCCCTGAGACGGTCCGTCAGATTGAAATGCGGGCACTGAGAAAATTCAAGGAAGAAGCAGCGGATCTGAAAGAATACGTCTATATCTAAGGGCCTCTGCACACTTTGTATGTTATACAGGGGCCTTGGCAAAAAGGCTTGACCCTGAAGGCTGCGGCCGTTACAGTATAGCTAGTGGCTAAGGTACAGGGGAAAACTTCCCAAAATGGACGACAGAAACGAAAAAAGAAACCGGGGCCGGATGATTCGATCCGGGCAGTACTGATAAGTTCTATCTTTATTGGATTAGCGGTATTTCTGAGCATAATCCTCATTGTTTTTCTGTCTCCTAGAGAATCACCCCTCTCTGAGATTACAACTGAACCGATTACAGCGGCCCCTGTGGAAACTACACCTGCAGAGGTTGCCCCTATAGAGACTATCCCCGCAGAGACTGTTCCCACAGAGACTGTTCCCGCAGAGACTGTTCCTGTACACCCACAACAGAAGCCTGCAGACCAGTCTATTGGAACAAAACCAGCTAAAGGGACTAACCTGAAGCCCTCAGGTACACAAAATATCCCATCTCCATTAAAGGGTGGCTCAGGCCTTGTTGTATCTGCCCCGATAGAACGGCCGCCCCAGCCGCCGCCCCGCAGGAAGGGCTCTTTGGCAATCGTACTTGATGATGCGGGAAATAATCTTAAAGAAC
>JAAYUZ010000118.1 GCA_012517385.1 Treponema sp.
GCGGAGTTCCTCATTGGAAACTTTGAAGTGGGTTTTGGGGGCTTTTACCAGCAGGACAGGGCTCCCCGCCTCATGGCCACCGCCACGGGTTCTTTGGGCCGCTTTGATCTTTTTGGAGAGGCGGTTGCAAGCTGGGGCAACGACCGGACCTATGTAACGAACATTTCACCGATCAGCACCCCGCCAATTAGCACCGAAACACGGGACGGGGTCTGGTATTTCCAGGGCACCGCGGGCTTCCTCTACACCGCCCGGGACGGCTACACAACTATCGCCGCCCAGTACTACTACAATGGCGAAGGCTATTCCTACGATGAACGGAAGAGCCTGGTGGACCAGTTCTATTCGCTTCCTCAGACTTTACAGGATAACTTAGCACCGGCGCTGGTTGGCGCCCTGTACGGGGCCAGCCAGCACTATGGGGCCCTTTCAGTCTCCCGTTCGGAATTGTTTATAAAGGACCTGAGTGCATCAGTGCTGGTTCTGGCTAACCTTGCGGACCTTTCGGGGTTCATCAATCCGAATATTCAATACAGGGTATTTAAATATATGAACCTGTCCATCTCCCCCAGCTTTGTCTGTTATATCGACGGCCTCTGGGGCACGGGCAAACACAGCGAATATGTGCTGTTAAACAAAGGGCCCGCAGTCACCATCAGCTTGAACGCCAGCCTGGGCTCGGGCCGTTTCTAACCTTTTAAAACTGGACCCCTATACCTATGCCGCCATAGACGGCATAGCTGTAGGGGCCGCCAGCCTCTCCAAGGGCATAGGCAGTAAAGTTTACCGGACTATTGGTATACAAACTCAATTCTGCCCCGATAGAAAGGGGTAACTGCAGGGCTGGCGAGCCCTTGTTCAAGGGTTCGCTTTTCATTGCCGCAGAAAGGGCAACCCTGAGCGGATTGGTTAATCGGGCTTCTAAGCCAAACCGCAGGGTAGACCAGACAAAAAGATCCGGCGAAGGCCATAGGTTATCGGTCCAGAAGGGGTAAAAACTCGAAATCTGTACTTCCGGCGCTATAAAGAGCCGTACCGGACCGTCACTGTATTCCATAGGAAAGGTTATGCTCAGCCCATCAAAATTAGCCAGTCCATCCCAGGCTGGAGGATAATAGTCGGTACTGTCATCGTTAAAACTTCGGAAGGTGCCCCGGAGGCCGACTGCGTAAGAAAGGGCTCCTTCTGAAAGCCCCATTTTCCAGGAACCAGTGAAGCCCGTCCAATTGGTACTGATGTCCGAAGCCAGGGGTCGAAACACATTGGTTACCAGAAGGGAAATCTCCGAATACTCATTCAGACTGGCTCTAAGACTATTGAACCAGACCAGGGTAGATGCAATCGGTTCATCCGGTGCTGCCAGGTGAGAAACCAAAGCGGTAGAGAGGGTCCAGGTGTGTTCAGGTGCAACTTTTGCATCGGGAACAAAGAAGGGACCAGAAAAGCCCGAACCGCCAACCCAGGTCCGCCGCTCCGAATCATCATTTAAAAATACATCCTGCCGATACTCGGGACCAACAACTGCTCCCTGTTGATCCTGAGCCTGAACTAACAACGTGTATTGTCCCGGAGGGAGTATCCGTCCCCCTTCATCATGACCGTTCCAGAAAACATCCGTAGATGCCTTTTCAGCCTTGACCTGAGCCGGTGTCGTCACAAGCCGGCTCTTACTATCTAGTACCTGCCATTGGAAAGCTCCCGGTGTCGTAACATTTACTCTGAGCCTTACCTGGCCAAAATAACCAGGATCTCCCGGATTAAAGGATCGATTAAAGCAATCTACATCAATAATATGAAAACTTGCCGGAATCAGAGTAACAGTTAACAGGGAGGTTTTATGTACTTCTACCTCAACATCCGCTTCCCAGATTTCAGAACCAAAGGCACGGACCTCAAAATGATGCTGTCCTGGTAAAAGATCAAATACATTTCCTCCGCTCAGCTGACCATCTACCAGCACTGGAGTACCAAAAGGAAGCCCCTGGAGTTTAACCGTTCCCCGGGGAGTCTGGTCGATCACGATTATTATTTCAGCATCATCCTGATTGTAGGTTGATGAACCGGACCAGCCGATTGAACCACTGACAGCAGCGCCGGAATTAGCGGAATTCCCCGTACTGTTTGAGTTACCGGAACCGTTGGAACCAGCCGGTTTGGAAGCCTTGCTCTTGCGGGCCGCAGCTTCATCCGCATTAACCGATCGTGAATAGGTACCGCCTGAACTGGTGGTGCAGGAAAGCAGACCGAGAGCACCACAGAAGGAAAGGCTCATCAATATACATAAAACATTTCTAATTTTCTTCATACAATACATCATTGACACGGAGGAGGAGAGTTATCAAGCAGCACTTTCTGATTTTGCCCACTTTTCTTCACTCTTGAGGCCAATAAAAATTAGTTGTACAGTAATCCTATGCAATACAGAAGCTTTCCTAAAATCCCAAACCTTAAGGTATCGGCCCTGGGGCTTGGCATGATGCGTCTGCCTACTACAGACAGTGATCCAACCCATATTGATGAAAAGGCAACGGAAGAGCTCTTCCTGACTGCACTGGAACGGGGCGTTAACTATGTGGATACGGCCTACCCCTACCATAATGGGGCAAGCGAAATCGTTACGGGCCGGCTCATCAATAAACATGGGCTGCGGGACCGCTTATATCTTGCAACCAAATGCCCGGTCTGGCTTGTTAAAGGTGAGTCGGACTGGGATCGGCTCCTCTCTGAACAGCTTGCAAAGCTCGGCACCGACCATATCGATTTTTACCTCCTCCATGCACTCAATGCAGAACGCTGGGATACCATCCGAACCTATCGGGGCCTGGAGGCGCTGGAACGGGCTAAAGCCCAGGGCAGGATTCGCCATATCGGCTTTTCGTTCCACGATTCTCTCTCCGTATTTAAGCGGATTATCGATGGCTATGAGAACTGGGAATTCTGCCAGGTTCAGTATAATTATCTGGACACGGAGTATCAGGCGGGGCTCGAAGGTATTCAATATGCGGCGGCAAAGGATATCGGAGTTATCATCATGGAGCCCCTCCGGGGAGGCGCCCTGGCAAAGGTCCCAGAACCGGTGGACCGCATCTTTGCCGCCACAGGCAAGGAGCGGAGCCCCGCCGACTGGGCTTTGCGCTTTGTCCTGAACCGGAATGAGGTAGTGACGGTCCTTTCCGGCATGGGTTCTAGTCAGCAGGTTCTGGAAAACAGCATAGTTGCGGACCAGGTCCACCCTGGGCAGCTTTCTGGCCCTGAGCTGGCAGCCTATGCCTCCGCCGCAGCCTATTTTCGTGAAAAGATGCCCGTCCCCTGTACGAGCTGCGGCTACTGTATGCCCTGCCCTAATGGGGTAGCCATTCCAGATGTATTCGGTATTTACAATAGTGCCATGGCCTTTAACGAACGGGAAGGTAATTCCAGGTGGTACCAGAAGGGCTATGTGTCTGCGGGGAAAGGGGCCGACTCCTGTATTGCCTGTGGAGCGTGTCTCCCCAAGTGCCCCCAGCACATTGATATCATCAACTCCCTGGCTGAGGCCCACCGGGTACTGACCGCATAATCTATTTAGCCGTAAAGGAAATAATCTCACCGGGGACCTGTTCCAGAGAAACGACCTTTCCAGCGGCTCCCAGTTCTATGGCGGCCCGGGGCATGCCCCAGACTATGGAGCTTGCCTCATCCTGGGCTATAGTCAGGGCCCCGGCCTTTTTCATAGCCAGTAACCCCTCTGCACCATCCCGGCCCATGCCGGTCAGCAGAATCCCCAGGGCATTCTTGCCCACCTCCCGGGCAACCGAATGAAAAAGAACGTCCACTGCGGGTCGTTGAAAATGGACCCGTTCTTTCTGATTAAGATTGATGAATACACTGGCTCCCCGCCGCTCAATCTCCATATGATAGCCCCCGGGAGCAATGTATACGGTGCCCGCCTGGAGAATTTCCTCATGTTCCCCTTCTTTTACTTCTAATTGGCTGAGCTCCCGAAGCCGCCCTGCAAATTGACGGGTAAAATCCGGCGGCATATGCTGGACCACGACAATGGGGTACAAATGGGCTGGCAGGGCTCGAAAAATCTGTTCGAGGGCAACTGTCCCGCCGGTAGAAGCACCTATGGCAATGATTTTTTCAGTGGTCCGAACCTGGGTTAAAAGGGCGGCTTCGGAACTACTGTCACGAGGGGCAAGCCCCATAGATGAGGAGCGACGCTTAACATTCAAGTTCCTGCTTTCTGAACCAGCCCTGGCATTGCTAAGTCTCCTGGCCTGTTCAATAAACCTATCCCCCGCTTCATAGGCGGCCCGGATTTTACGAAGCACCTCTTCCTTTACTTCCTCTACGGTGATGCTCCCTCCAGGCTTATTCACCACATCAAAGGCTCCTAATTCCAGGGCTTTTACCGCCGCATAGGGATCATGGGTTGTAACTGAACTGACAATAATGACCGGTAGGGGGAAATAATGCATAAGCCGTTCAAGAAATGAAAGGCCATCCATCCTCGGCATCTCAATATCCAGGGTAATAACATCCGGCTTAAGTCTGACAATTTTATCTCGAGCTACAAAGGGGTCCGGAGCGGTACCCACCAGTTCCATATCAGCCTCTTTTTCGATAGCTGATGAAAGCACATCCCGTACAATAGCTGAATCATCGACCACAAGTACCTTAATCATGTACCGCCTGCCTTGTGTTACAGATTAGGATTATACAGATCTTCCAGGTTGATATGCTCAAGACTGCTTACTATGAGCTTATTCGTAGCAGTATTAAAAACAACCCTCCGCCCGGCCTCTCCTCCCGTATGCATTGCAAGAATTCGAATCCCCTCTTTCCGTAAAATACTTTGGGCTACCTCTATATTCCGATCCCCAATAAAAAATATTTCCCGCTCATCAAAGACAATAAAAGCACCTCCAATGATTGTTGCTACCAGCTTTTCACGCCTGGATTTATGCTTTACTAAAAAACGATGCAGAAGTACCTTTATTGCAATATCACCATATTTGGTGCTCCGATGCAGATCAGAGGGAGCGGTTGGTAATAGATAATGGCACATGGCGCCCCAATGATGTTCCGTATCATGCAGGCAGACCGCGACACAGGACCCCAGCACTGTTTTCAGCACCACCGGTTTTTTAGAAAACACCAGGTCCCCGGGGTTCAGAAAGACCTCTTCCAAAGGCATTGCATCAGCAAAAAGGTCGGCCATATTATCTCCCATCTTTCCTATATATTGAATTGCTCAAGGTGGTAAAAGGATGCTTGACCCCCACAAGGCTTTCAGATAGACCTAAAATAAGATAGCCCGGGGTTTTTAATACATCCCAGATTTTCGCAAGTATCTGTTCCTTTTCCGAAGTATTAAAATAAATAAGAACATTTCTTAAGAATATAACATCGAACTGTTTTGTAAAGGGAAAAGGTTCCATTAAATTCAAGGTTCTAAAGGTTACGAGGCTCTTAACAGGTTCCTTTATAGTAAAATCCTTTACCCGGGGATTAAAAGAAAAATACCGTCGAAGGTAAGCATCGTCCAATTCGCCCCTGATAGCTGAATAATGATATACCCCCGATTCGGCGACACGGAGGACCTTCTGGGAGATGTCAGATGCTAATATTCTGATATCCCTAGTCTGACTGGTAAAGCCCTGCTCAACACAGGTTATCGCCATACTGTAGGCTTCTTCTCCGGAAGAACAGCCCGCACTCCAGAGCCTTATATAGTTTTGTGTCTTGCCATAGGTCTTTAAGTAATAGGCTAAAAAACGAAAGTGGACAGGTTCTCTAAAGAAAAAAGTATAATTGGTGGTAAGACTGTTAATTAACAGGGTTTTTAACGCTCCGCCCCTATCCTCCTTCAAGGCCTTAAAGAGCTCATTAAAAGAGGAGAACTCCTTTCCTGGTCCCACATATTTCTGAAGCCGGTATTCTACCAGGTATTTTTTATTTTGATTGATGGTAATACCGGTCTCTTGGAATAAAAAATCGGTTATTTGCTGAAACAGCCCATCCGACAATACCGGGCCCTGGGAAATGGGTTCCACAAATCCTCCATTTTGTAATAAAAACAAGCCAGGCTACATTTGGCTTTGCCCTCATCTCGAACTTTGACTGGGGCGAAAGGCGGCAGCCGCTGTGGCCTACTTCGATGGGTTTTGCTCCCGCCGGGTTTTGCAGCCGCTGCAGCCGCTGTAGCCTACTTCGCCGGGCCTTGCAGCCGCCAGGTGTTGCTCCAGCCGGGTGCTGCTCCCGCCGGGTGTTGCCCGGCAGGCTCAAGGCCCAGCAGGTTCATTTTCCCCTTAAAAGCCCTTAAACTCATCCATGGGAATTACCTTATCGGGGCTGATCTTTTCCAGATCATCTTCACCCTTTTTATGGCCCGAAAGGCGGGCATTTGTTTCATGGGTTTGTGCAAGCTCCTCATGAATTTTACTTTTCAGGCTTTGCCCGGAACCCGATTGGGACCTTTGCCTGCTCTCTGCCCCCTGAGCCTGACCAACCCTCATTTTTTGATTTGCCTGGGCCGTTTCTTCAGCTGCCCGCGCACCCTTGGTAATGCGATTCAGTACAAGCACAATCTCCCGGAGCTGTTCCACCTGGGCGAGCATTTCTTCGCCCGCAGAGGCCGTTTCCTCACTGGAAGCCGCAGTCTGCTGCACCACCGTATTCACCTGACTGATAGCCTTGGTAACCTGGTTAGCCCCCTTGCTCTGTTCCTTAAAGGCACGATTAATTTCATCCAGCAGAATATTTACCTTATTGGCGGCATCGCTCACCTTCTTTACATCGGCGGTAACTTCCTGGGTTCGTTCAGTTCCCTTTTCTATGTTGTTTACCACGGTCTCTATAAGCTCGCTGGTTTCACTGCTCGCTTCGGCGCTCTTTTGTGCCAGTGCCTTAACCTGGTCAGCCACTACCGCAAAGCCCCGCCCCGCTTCACCAGCCCGGGCAGCTTCGACCGCAGCATTCAAAGCTAAAATAGAAGTCTGGAATGCAATATCATCAATTACCTTATTTACCTTAACAACCTTCCGGCTGTTTTCATTAATCTCCTGCATCATAGTCAGCAGTTCATCCGTGCGGGTACTGGAGGTAGCTGCCGCAGTGGCGGTTTCCTTCATAAGAAGTTCAGCCTCGTTTACGCTCTTGGTGTTGCTTTCGATGATAGACTGGAGTTCCTCCATGCTGCTCGTTATTTCTTCTACTGAGCTTGCAAGCTCACTGGCACCGCTGGAAAGTTCCTGACTGGCGGAGGCAATCTGGTTAGCAGCCCCTTCCAGGTTGTTGCCCGACACATTCAGATCCCCGGTAGCCTTATTCATGGGCTTCATAATGGAATTGGTGATAATGAGCCCCAGGGCAACCGCAAGGACAAGACCGGCTATGATGACCGTAATAATGATTATGGTCATCTGGTTTGTTGCGCTTATGCTTTCTTCTACTAAAACCTCGCCGTAGTAATGTTTTACATACTCTATGAGTGCTGTCTGGGCAGCAATCATTGCATCAAAGGCGGTCCGGTTCGATCCAGACAGGGCACGCTTATTGATATCCTCTATTATTTTTGTCCTTTCTGCATCATTGGTAATAGAAAGGAGTTTTTTTGCCTCCTCTATAATAATGTTGTTTTCGTTTTTAGATACCTCCAATTTCTGCTTAAAATCCTGGTATAATTTATCTTCCTCCGCTGTTCGCGCTATAGCATCATAGGCGGCCAGGGCTGGGGTATATTCAGACCGGGCCTTTTCTATGTTATCAAACTGCCGTTGTAAGTCTTCTTTCGATAAATAGGGAGAACAGAGGGTCCTGATTGCTGACTTAATCCGCTCCAGTCGGACCATTACTACCTCAAGATTAACAATAGAGGGGATAGACCCCTTGCCAAGCAAGGCCACATCCTGTGATGACAGGGATAGGCCATACCATCCGACAAGCCCAATAATAACGGCTATTACTATGGCCGCAATAAATCCGCTTAGTATTTTTACCCGTAAACTCAAATTATTAAACATTAGATCACGCCTCCTTTATTTTGTACCCTCTGCAAGTTGTTCCTGAAGTTCCACCACTTCCTCCGTAGAAAGGATGGTATCCAGATTTAAAAGCATCACCATACGTCCGTTCAGCTGTACAATCCCATGCAGATATTTACTCTTGAACTTAAACCCTATTTCGGGGGTACGGTTAATGCTCTCCTCCTGAATATCCGCCACATCCTGGACCGCATCGACGGCCATACCGATATGGCTTACCTCCCGGGCCCCCAATATTTCCACGATGATAAATACGGTCCGGTCCGTATAAGGTTTTTCAGCCAGGTTAAACTTAAGCCGCATATCTATAATTGGTATAATCCGGCCCCGCAGATTAATAACCCCCTTTAAAAACCGGGATGTTTCATGCAGTGGTGTGATCGGTGTATACCGGATTACTTCCTGAACCTTAATAATCGGTATCGCGTAGGATTCCTTTTCTATAGTAAACACCAGGTATTTATTGGTTGTTCCTGCCATGCAGAACACCTCCTTTAGTTTTTGAGGTACATTTCTACCACCCGGATAAACTTGTCTCCCTGAAAGGGCTTAATAATCCAACCGGTAGCTCCATTGTCACGGGCGGTCATCATCTTTGCCTTATCGGTCTCGGTGGTCAACATGATGATTGGGGTGCTTGCATCAAAGGCGCGGACCTCTTTCACAAGACTGATACCATCCATCCTGGGCATATTTACATCGAATACATACAGGGCAATTTCGTTTTTATGGGCCCTTGCCTTTTCAAGGGCATCCTGACCATCTATTGCAGTTATAATGGAATCATAGTGATAGAGCCGCAGGGTCTGTTCCACAATGCTCCGAATAACATCGGAATCGTCTGCAATAAGAATATGTTTTTTCACACTATCCTCCTTAGTGTAACTACTTATTTAAGGGCTTCCAAAAATCCCTGCATATCCACTACAAAGCCGATGCTGCCATCCCCAAAAATAGTCCCCCCAGAGAAGAAACTGCAGTCCTGCAGAATGGTCTGGCTCATGCTCTTTACAACAATTTCCTGTTTGCCAATGAGCTCATCCACCACCACACAATAATGGGACTGATCCAGACTGAAGAGCAGGGATAACATGGTTCTGTTCTCGGGCTCCTGCCAGGTTTCTCTAAACACCCGGTGAGCATACAGGACAGGGATATGAAGTCCCCGATGAAAAATCATGGCCTCCGATTCCTCATCATTCCGGAACAGTTCATCCTGTTGTATGACCTTTATTTCTTCTATCGATGAGAAGGGGAACACATACTTGTTGTCCCCCACCCGGGTTACGAAGCCTTCGATAATAGCCAGAGTAAGGGGGAGCTTTATGGTAAACCGGGTACCCTTTCCCACTTCAGAGCTCACCTCCACCCGGCCATGGATGCTGTCCAGATTTTTTTTAACCACATCGAGGCCTACACCCCGGCCGGACACATTAGTCACCTGCTCAGCGGTAGAAAAACCAGGCAGAAAAAGGAGGTTATAGACATCCTTCTGGCTGAGTTTTCCCGCTTCATCCCGTTTTACTAGTCCCTTTTCCACTGCCTTTTTAAGCACCAGTTCTGTATCAATACCTTTGCCATCATCCTGTACCACAATCTCTATGCCGCTCCCCTTATGTTCCGCAGAAAGGAGAATACGACCGAGCCGGTTTTTCCCAAGCCGGTCCCGATCTTCAGCATGTTCTATCCCGTGGTCTATGGAATTACGGATTAAATGCATGAGGGGTTCATATATTGTCTCAATAACATTTCGGTCAAGCTCTGTTTCTTCGCCCCTTAGTTCCAGGTATACCGATTTTCCAAGGTCCTCCGCCGTATTCCGGGCCACAACCCTGAGCTTGTTAAAGATCTCCGCAATCGGCACCATTCCCATGGAAAGCACCAGATTTTTAATGGTAGTGGTTATGCTCTCCAGCTGGGTTATGCTCCGTTCAGTAGCCTCCGAAACCTGCAGATTCACCAGCTCCTGTTTTACCATAGATTGATTTATTACCAGTTCCCCCACAATATCGATAAGGGTGTTCAGTTTTTCGTTGGAAACCTTAACAATTCCGCTTTTTTTTATCCGATTCGCCAGACTGTTCTGCTTTTTCAGGGCCTCTACCACATCTTCCGGTTTTGCGATTTTTTCTTCTATTAATATCTCTCCAACCTTTTTATCGGTCTCCTGCTGTATCTGCAGAACTTCCTGTAAAACCTCGGGCTGGATTTTTCCTTCCTCTGCAAGAATTTCGCCAATTTTTTTGTAGCCGTACTGTTCTTTAATTTTCTTAAAAAGCCTGATATAGGGATATATATTGATGATTCTAAAGGAGGGAATCATGGCCTCCTTCTGATAGTCGTTGGCCAGCATCGTATCCAGAAGACTTTTTAAAAGCTCCATCCCATGAAAAATAAGGTCGATAAGGTCCTTGTTTAAAATGAGCTTGCCATCCCGCACAATCGCCAGAAGGTCCTCCACAGCATGGGCGGTTTCTTCGATATTTTTTAACCCCAGAAAGGCGCTGGACCCCTTAATGGTGTGAAAATTACGGAAAATGGTATTGAGCAGTTCCTTGTTTGTAGCGTCGTATTCCAGCTCTACCAGGGTAGCCTGGGCTTCTTCCAGGTGTTCCTGGGCTTCCGTATAAAACTGTTCCAGGAGCTTTGTGTCTTCAATAATTGCTGAAAAATAGCCTTCCGGGTAGGTCTCTTCGAGTGGTGGTTCAACCTGAGGTTCTTCCTGGACCGTACCACTTTCATCTTGAGCAGTCCTGACTGATTCATGATCAGGTGACGGGGGAGCACCGGATACCGTGCCAGTCTCAGTCCTAGTTCCCGATGGGGCTGGAGCCCTGCCGGTAAAACGCCGCAGTTCACCTTCATGCTTTCGTATCAATTCTCCATAGGCTTTTCCAGACAGGCGGCCCGTTACATACTGTTCCAAACCTTCTGTCAGTTCTGTTAAAAGTGTAAGCGCCTGAGATTCTAAGGAGCTCTGGGATAGGGCCTGCGCCAGGGGGAGCAAATGCCTGATCAGGGATGCAAGCCGTTCCAGTCCTGTTTTCCCCGAAAGCTCTTCCAGGATGTCTGAGATGGAGTCCTGAATATCCAGCGCGCCCATTACATCCCCAGCTTCATAGGAATCTACCTGAGCGCGAAGCTGTTGTACCTTAGCAAGTAAACCAGAACCCTTAGACATAATCACCTCAAATTAAAAACTAATAAAATCATTGAAATCACTGACCAGGGTACCATGGGCAGCCTCTCGGTCTTCCCCTAATAACTCCTTAAAAAGCTCATTGACCATTTTACGTTCTTCATCGGTGTTGGCAATTTTAGCCAGTTCTTCCAGCATTGCCCTCCGTTGCGGGCAGGCAGTGCCTTTGCATTGCTTATTCACTCGAAGCACCCTTTGAACATAGTCGTTAGTATTACGTACAAAAATTCCGTAATATTGTATTTGGTGTTCAAGTTCTTCTTTGGTAATAGCAATCCGCTGTAGCGTTTTAAAGAAATTAAGCAAAATAGCCTTCTGTGCTTCCTGGTTGCCATTAATCCGATCTATCGCTCTACGCATATACGCATGGAGTTTGCTTGATGCTTCGTCATACTGGGTAAGCAGAAGTTCAAACTGCTGGAGTATGCTATCCATAGTCGAAAGATCCCGAACCTGCATCTCCCGGCTTTTGTTCATAGCCTCTACCGTATTCTTTATTGAGCTGCTGATACCCTTTATAGTTTCATCGGTAGACTGGGCAAGCCGCCGCAGTTCTCTTGCCAGAAGGGAAAAAGCATCGGCACCCCGAACTTTAGAAGCTTCGATACTCAGATTCAGGGATATCATTTTTATCTTTTCTGTTATATCCTCCACCTGACCAAATTGTGCAAAGGTTTCCTCAATTTTTTTGGAGGACTGTCCCAGCTCATCTAATACCGCTCTTTTTGCACCCTCTGCTTTTTTGGAATATTCTTCCATATTTATACGATATTTCTGGGAAAACTCTGTAAAGGTTTCCTGCTGTTCTCCGAATTCATGAATAACCTCGGTAATAAATTCCTGGTTCTCATCATTCATCAATTTTATCGTATTCAGGTTTTCCAGGGCTTCCTTGTTCACGACCCCCCATTCCCGATCTATCAGAGCATCCCAGCGCTTTCCAATATCGACGGGAATATGGACAGGACACAGCTCATCCATAGCCTGCAGCTGTTGTGATTGGGGCCCCAGACGGGACTCCAGTTCCTGAATACGGGATAGGAGCTGGGTCCTTTCGTCGTGTAAATCATTAAGTTTCTGCCCGATTAAAAGACAAAGCTGATTTTTATCCTGGGGAGACAGGTCGAATAATTCGGCTACCTTTGATTAGTATTCTTCAATCTCATGTAGTTCCCGGGTTTTCGAGCGGTCCTCTATGATCGAGAACACGCCCCAGATCAGAAACAGGGCTATACTAACCCAGAGCCCCGGGGGAAAAAGGAATAAAAATACCAAGGACAGCAAAATGAAGGCAACATAAACCAGCCAGAGATAGGCCTTTTTAATATAAAATGAGGTTTTCATTGATGTTAAGTATAAAACAGGCAAAGTAAAAATCAATATACATCTTGTTTTTTGCTGAACGAAAGAAATAATATAAAGGGGGTTACTATGGATAAACAAAAAAAAGGACTCTATAGAAGCAGATATACGCCGTTTTCTTGAACAAGGACCGGACGAAATTTCCCCCGAACATGCAAAAGTGCTTGCCCAGGAACTAAATACCTATTACCAGGAAATACTATACCAGAATGATGAATTGCACCGTATTACCGAAGAACTAGTTCTCTCAGAATCCCGTTTCAGGAATTTTTTTATGTTAGCCCCTATTGGCTATATTATTCATACACAAGGGGGAGAAATCCAGAATATAAACCAATATATGGTAAGGCTCCTGGAGACGGATGAAGCAGCCTTACTGAAAATAACCTTTGAACAGTGGATACATCCGGAGGATCAGGACCGGTACTACCTCTTTTTAAGACAGGTTAAGAATAGGGCAGACCGGAAGGAACAGAATATCCAGATCAGGCTGCGGAGTAAAAACCTCAAAGAAATACCGGTTATTTTATCGAGCATCCTCGATCCAGAACGGCCGGATATATTTTGGACCAGCTGTATCGATAATACGATTGAACAAAACTATAAACATGAGATTCAATCGATAAATCGGGACCTTATTATATTAAAAAACCGGCTCGATCTCATCATGGAAAAAAGTAAGGTTGGATGGTGGAATTTTGAAATAAGTACCGGAAAGGTCCTCTGTAGTTCAAATAAGTTTTCCCTGCTGGGCCTGCCAGCAACAACCGAAGCGGTCAATTACACCCTTTTTACCAGCCTGGTGCATCCCGATGATCTGGATCGAATTAACCAGGCCATGGAACAAACAATTAGATATGGGGTTCCTTATGATGTAGAATACCGTATCCGACATGCCGATGGTACCTATCGCTGGGTCCGGGATTCAGGGCTTATTGATACAACCCAGACGGGCAAACCAACCCATGTTTCCGGTCTGATACAGGATATTACCCTGGTAAAAACCCTGTCTCAGCAACTCGGAGATGAGCTTAAACGGTATAAGACCCTGTTTTCCCATTTGCCCATAGGGTTACTCCTCTTTAAAAATGGTCATCTGGTCATGAGCAACCGCCTGGCAAAACAGTACCTTCATCTTTCCCGCCAGGATTTGGGCCAACATATAGATACGATTTTTAATCGTTTTACCCTGTATAATAAATATTATAGACCCTTAAA
>JAAYUZ010000119.1 GCA_012517385.1 Treponema sp.
GGAGTTCGCTATTTCTTCCCCCGGGGTCTGAAAGGGGAGGGGTTCAGGAAATTTCCTGTTTTGTGTTAATGGTTTCTTACTCATGTCTCTTATGACCTGAAAAACTGAGAAATGTTTCATAGTTCCCTGACAAAACGATAGGTTGGCAAGTATATTTCCTGTTCTTCCTTCAGCATATCGGCTAAAACGGGGAGTGCTTCGGGAATAATGCTTTGTAAAGACCATGGGGGATTTAAAATAACGAGACCGCTCCCAAACATGCCCCGTTCACGGGCTTTGCTGATCTGAATTTCTAGATAGACACTGTTTCCCCTATGGAGTGACAGTAAGGACTCTCTCAAGGTGCGGGCCTCCTCTCTAGCCAGGAGTGGGTACCAGATGATGTAGGTCCCTGTTGCAAAACGGCGGAGGGCTTCCTGTATCGATGTTATTACCTTTTCATAATCACTTGCAAGTTCATAGGACGGGTCAATGAACACACAGGCCCTGCGGGATGGAGGGGGGAGGAGCGCCTTTAGGCCTGTAAACCCATCAGTGTTGAAGACTGTAACCTGTTTGGCTCCATTAAACAGATTTTTTAATGTTTCATAATCAGCGGGATGCAGCTCAAAAAAGACCCTGCGGTCCTTCTCCCGGAGTATCCGGTCTGCAATAAGAGGCGAACCGGGATACATGCCGGAAGCAGAAATAGAAGCCTCAAGAAAGTTCTTAAACCGCTGGATACTCTGGGGCAGTGGTCCTTGCGAGCTCATGAGACGCTGGTAACCGCCCTGCCATTCTTCATTTTGTGCTGCATAGCCAGAACTTAGGTCATAGGCTCCTGCTCCTGCATGGGTATCCACATAGAGGAGTGGAACATCCTTTTGGATTAAATAATCCAGGCTGTGGAATAAAAAAAAATGTTTTAAAAGGTCTGCATGATTTCCCGCATGAAAGGCGTGCCTATATCCCAGCATGGCAGCATCCTACTATGCTTTCCGGTATTCACTCAAGGACCAGGGGCATTGCGAACCAGCGAAACTGGATTAATTCCATTGTTGATGCTGGGCTTTACACCGTTGTTTCAGTGCAAACAGGTTAGCATCTACGGTGCCCTTAGGGATCTGAAGTACCTCCGCCAGGGTTTGGTTACTGGCGGTTTTTTTAATTTTTTCAAGTTTTGCTGAAAGGTTTTCCAGACGTTGCAGGTTTTTTGCGGCCCGCCACTCCAGTTTTGTTCTTGCAAGCGGTTCCACTCCGATAATTGCAAGCTGCTGTTCATAGCGCAGCTTTTTTATATAACAGAGTTGTATGGAAGCCTGTAACGCATCTATCCGTTCATCAATTTTAGCCCGTCTTAAACGTATTTCATGGATCCATTGTTCTAATTTGCCTGCTTCAATGCCCAGGGATCGGGCAACTCTTTGAGCAAAGTCCGGTGAAATGTATCGATAGGCTTTAAGGGTGAGCAGTAATACCTGCCGGGGATTCCGTACCCTTGTTGCAGTATCATTCTGGTCGTATGGATCCTCCATATCTAATACAAGGCAGTTTGCTTCACCAGTGCCGGAGCTCCCCTCGGACTGATGCCAGAGACGCAGTTCTTCCTCATGCTTAAGCTGTTCTTCTTTCCGGTAGTCCCGGAGGGCAAATTGAATACTTCGATGTATATAGGCATCGAAACTGTGCCCAGTATTGCGATAGTTCTCAAGGGCTTTACGAAAACGGGGAAAATAAAAGGAGATAAAGTCCATCCGGTCCTCAGGATGAAGCAGCTTAAGGCTGAACCGGTGAGGATTGTCTACAAGATGGGCTATTACCTTTCGTTCAAATTCGGGTCTTGTCAACTGGCCTGCCCTGAACTCCCTGAGCAGGGTATCCATAGGATTAACTGTATCCATTGCTTGCCTCCACATCACTTTTTTGTAGCCCCTCGAGGCTACTGGTATTAATGCAGAGACTGTGCCAACTTGAAGATGAATGGAGATATCAATTAACTATATGTATATAATATAAAGATATAGGTTGATGAAATTCTCCTGGGAAGGAACTTGTTGTTATAATTTGTTACAATTCAGAAGTCCAATAGCTTTAAAAACGTTAAAAAATAAACTGGTCGGTTACAATTTGTTACAAATCTGGAGTTATTAAAAGCCCTGGAGCGGTGAAATCCTATAGCCTGTTACAATTTGTTGCAATGAGTTTCATAACAGTTCTGCGAAGGCCCTGATTAGTTTTTCTTTGAGGGGCCCTATGGTCCCCGTCGCGGTAAAACCCGAAGCCTGTTTATGCCCGCCACCGCCAAATTGGATTGCTATGGCCGATACATCGACCGTATCTATGGACCTGAGCCCTACCGTGCAGGAGGTGGGGCTCTCCTGCCTAATAACAGCTACCGCTTCGACACCGGCTACAGAAAGCAGCAATTTGTAAAGCATATCCGAGTCCCGGCCCTGAAGGCCAAACCGTTCTGTATCCTCCAGGTTTTCGTAGGATACTAAAAGCTTGCCATTAAAGTACGCCTCTGTTCTTGAAAGAATGAGTCCCAATAGTATACGGGATTCCAGACTCTTCCCACCATTTATTTTCTGAAAGGTTCGTTTTGGGCTTGCGCCGAACCGTATGAGGCGGCTTGCGATATCAAAGGTTACTTCGCCGCCATAATCAATATGACGGAAAAATCCTGTATCGGTACAGAGCCCGAAAAAGAGCAGTTCCGCCTCTTCCCTGGTTGGTTCTAGGCCCAGAGCTTCGATAAGTAATAGGGTCAGGGCGGTTACCGAAGGTGCAGTCGGTTCTAAAAATGCGATGTGCCCCGCAGTATTTCCTGATGCATGATGGTCTATAATCGCGAGGGGGAGCCCCCTTAATGTTTGCTCCAGTTCCCCCGTTCGTTCCAGACTGGAGCAATCCATAATGATAACCTGGGTGTCCTTTTCGATAGGGGGATCGGCGGTGAATCGTTCAGCATAGGGGGCAATTTCGGGTCTTTTAAAAGGTCCAGCAGAACAGGGGATTGCCCTTTTTCCAAGCCTGGTCAGCACCGAACAGAGGGCAAGCTGACTCCCTACACAGTCTCCATCGGGTTCTTTATGGCCGGCAACTAAAAAGGTAGAGCCTTCCCGAATATAGGCGAGCAAATTGTGGGGAACTGTTATGGATTTCATAGGGCCTCTCTCTAGGGTGTAAGCAGGGTAAATTGTCGTTCTTTGCCAGAAATATACGCATGATTTTGATAAATGTAAACATCAATTTCGGTACGGAATCCATAATCGTTAAAATAAAGCCCTGGCTCTATGGAAAAACAGGCTCCATCTAGAAGCTTCCGATCATCGGGGAATTCGATAGAATCAATATTAACCCCCGAACCGTGACATTCGGTGTCAATCCCATGGCCTGTACGATGTTGGATTGCCCCTTCATATCCTCTGGCTATAAGGAGTTTTCTCACCTCCCGGTCGACAGCTGCTCCTGTTGGCCGAATCCCCCTCGAAAGGTTTTCATTAATATAATCCAGGGCCCGCTCCCGGCTGTCTACCAGGTCCTGAAATATGGCCTTAAGGGGGGAAGGAATTTCTGTTCCATAAAAACCTACCCAGGAAATATCCGCATATATGGCCCTTTGGCCAGATTCCCTGGCCCAGAGGTCCAGCTGAATAATCTCTCCTTTTAAAACTGGGCTCCCTTTCCTCGAAACCTCATAATGGGGATCCCCTGCATGGGCCCCCGCAGCCACAATGGGAGGATGGTCCGTAAAGAGATTTCGTTTTTCCATGCCCCTAAGGATGAGACTTTGTATATCCCCTTCATAGAGTGTCTTATTGGTATGAAAATGTTCAGAAACAACCTGCCAGGTTTCTTCAACAATTTCATATAAACCAAGGGCTGCCCGTTTATGGCTTTCAAGATCTTCCTCTGAAAGCAGACCCTTAATCCGCTGAATTAGACTAGCAGCGCTTACAACCTGAATCCCTGCATGTGCCAGATTTTCAGTAGTTCCTGCGTCCAGAAAAGAAATCACCGGGAGATTATTGTCCCTATGGGCTGCCAGGGTTTTTCCGGCGAATTGCCGCAAGGATTGGTTCAGCTGATCTTTTCCGGAATACAAAACCTTCGTGCCGGGAAGAGAATCCAGAATAGAAGCTTCTATGGCATGAACCAGCTTAACCGGGTTTCCCCTTTCTGGGACCATATAGAACCAAGGCCTGGAGTTGGTAGAATCAACACTGAGCCCTAATAATTCATCCGCCAGAGGATCCCGATGATGGAAATTATAAAAAAGCCATCCGTCTAAACCTTCTTCACGGATGGCTTCCTGAAGTTTTTCTAGTGCTAAAGTGTTCATTAAAATTCGATCTTTACTTCCTCAACATTAAATTTATCGGCAAGGTTCGCATCGGGCGGCAGAACGCCCCAGGATGGGTGGGATTTATCCCGTTTCACATAGAGCCGTACATGGCTGAATTTTCCATCCTTATAGAAAATGACAAGATAGGGCCAGGTTGTGTCCGCATTCATTTTTATAAGATCCCCTTTGCCTCCGGATGCTGCAAACCAGGCATCGGGCAGATACAAGCGCCCCAGCTCATTGTTGGACTTCTGGTACAACACCATAAAGCCTAAGGTATGGGGATAAATCTTTTCGATTGGGACATTGATATAAAACAAATTTGCCCAGTTATTAGGGTTAGTATCCGCCGGAATCCGCGCATCCTGTGCGATTACCGGCAAAATGCTCATGCAAAACACTACAACTGCAAGCAGTACCTTTCGAGTTTTCAACGGGAGCCTCCCTTCCTTGGAAATTTCCTATTTTAAACGCAGAAGCATCACTTCTGTTTATATGAAAGTATAATACTGCCTGCAGTACTTCGCAAGAAGGAAATTTACTTTATTGTTGCAAGCATGATTGCTTTTACCGTATGTTTCCGGTTTTCAGCCTGATCCCAGGCCCTGCTTTGGGGCCCATCGATTACATCCTGTGTAACCTCTTCGCCTTTAACAGCGGGCAAACAATGTAAAAAGATGGTATCTGCCCTGCCGGTTTTCTTCATCAGTGCCTTGTTCACCTGGTAGGGTTTCAGCAGCCGCAGCCGTTCTTCCCGTTCAGCCTCTTCGCCCATTGAAACCCATACATCGGTGTAAAGCGCGTTAGCCCCCTGTACCGCATTAAGATTATCGGTGATTTCAAGGGTTGCACCGCTGGATGCCGCATAAGCCTGGCATACATCCTGTAAGGCCTGGTCGGGCATTAATGCTTTAGGGGTAATAATAACAAAATGAAGGCCAAGCTTGGCGCATATAACCATGAGGGACCGGGCGACATTATTTCTGCCATCTCCAACAAAACAAAGTTTTTTTTCCCGGCTGTTTCCAAAGGCTTCTTCCAGGGTCATGATATCCGCCAACACCTGGGTCGGATGAAATTGGTCGGTAAGGCCGTTATATACAGGTACCCCCGAATATTCTGCAAGCTTTTCCACCGTTTCCTGTTTAAAGCCGCGGAATTCTATGGCATCAAACATCCGCCCCAGAACCCGGGCCGTATCTTCAATCGATTCCTTTGCCCCTAATTGAATATCCTGGGTGGATAAAAAGACAGGATGCCCCCCTTCTTCTCCAAAGGCGGTCTCAAAGGCACATCTGGTACGGGTCGAGCGCTTTTCAAAAATAAGGGCCAGGGTTTTACCGATAAAACGCTGATGAATTTGCCCCTGTTTTTTTTGCTGCTTTACTTCTACAGAAAGATCCAGCAAATACCGGATTTCTTCCGCCGTATAATCCTTCCACGTAAGAAGAGATCTTCCTTTAAACTGTTTAGGATCCATAGTGCCTCCAATATGTGAATATATATACAATAAAACCGTATTATTATGCAATAGTATTAAAGGCACTTTATTTATCGTTAGTATTGTACGATTATTAAACCAATATGATTACCATGTTGTTCACCATTCGGTATTATTCTCAATTTCATCGTACCCAGCCGGAACTTTTACAATCTCTGCAGCAAACCATGCATGATCTGGTTCATAGCTCTGGGGGTACGATCCTACGTTCAGGAAAAGAGACTATTGCTGAATTCTCAGAGGAAAACTTTAGTTTTCCCATTTTATTTTTTTGTTTTATTCAGCAATTAGTTTCATTGTGTGATAATTTAGAAAAGAAATTATTTGGTTATTCCATACTATTTCAAAAAGATGATGAGTTACAAAATGATAAGATTTTAAAACAACTTTTACATATAAAGGATGGACTTGGGATTTATTTTGCTCCCGCAGCAGCAGAAACCTATACTTCCCTTTATGTCTTTGAACCGCTTACACAGGTACCGGTAAGCAGGCTAAAGGAATTTAAACAGATTCCAGAATTAGAAAAACCCGAGTTAGAGACCCTTGTTAATCGGTTTTCCAATGAAATGGAAAGTTCCGATGCACGATGCAAAATGCTGCTTGGGAATGATACGGAATTACTTTTTCTGTTAGGTAGAATCTATACAAAACAACAATTTGGCGATGCGTTAGAGTTTACCATGAGCTTTCATTCCGCTGTGGTGGATATCAACGGCTTTATTGAGCTCTTTATGCAAAGCCTTGCAGACAGGAATGACGCATTTTCCGAATATACTAATAAAATACAGCTCCTTACATCTGAACGGTTGCACGAACATTATAATGAACATATACAACTATTGCTGCAGGAACTGCTTGGTGTATGGCTTACGATTTATAAGAATACGCCAATACATATTCACATATATCAATTACATAGTATTTCTGCATCCTTACAGCCTGTTTTCAGGGATTTCCTTGTTCAGTTTTTAGAGGATCCC
>JAAYUZ010000018.1 GCA_012517385.1 Treponema sp.
ATGTATATTGAAAGCGATACTCCTTCTATTACCTTTTATTTTGATGATTTTAAAGTGATAAAAACTCCAACTCCTTAAAAGTCTTTTGTCCTCTTTATAATACAACGATGATATACTAGAATACAGCTTCCGGCCTGCGGGTCGGAAGTTTTTTTGTGACGAGGTGCATAATGCTAAACCAAAAATCCTATCTTGAACAGCTTGGGTATAGTCGTGATGAAATTGAGCAGCGGCTTCTGAATGCATGGAAGACCCTGTTCGAAGGTCCTGAAGATGAACGTATTTATTTTGAAGCAGGCCCTGATATGGGCTATATGCTTGATACGGGAAATATCGATGTACGGACCGAAGGTCAATCCTATGGTATGATGATGGCAGTACAGATGAATCGTCAGGATATATTTGATAGGATTTGGAAATGGACCATGACCTATATGTATATGGATCAAGGACCTAATGCGGGCTATTTTGCCTGGTCCTGCAGTCCCGATGGCAGCAAAAACTCCTACGGTCCTGCTCCTGATGGTGAAGAATACTTTGCCATGGCCCTCTTTTTTGCTTCCCATCGCTGGGGCGACCGGGAGTCTCCCTTTAATTACAGCCAGCAGGCTCGGGAACTCCTTTCTCATTGCATTCATAAGGGCGAACGGGAACCAGGGGACCCCATGTGGGATCCGGAGAATTACCTCATCAAGTTTATTCCCAATTGTGATTTTACCGACCCATCGTATCATCTCCCCCACTTTTATGAACTCTTTGCCCGCTGGGCAAACCCTGAGGATCGCCTTTTTTGGCAAAAAGCCGCCGAGGCAAGCCGGGAATTTCTGCCACGGGCCTGTCATCCCGTCACCGGTTTGGCCCCTGAATATTCCTATTATGACGGGAAGCCTAACTTTTATAACGATCATGGCGATTTTTACAGTGACTCCTATAGGGTGGCAGCAAACCTTGGATTGGATGCACTCTGGTTCGGACCACGGTCCTATCAGAAAGAGATAATCGACGCAATCCACCGATTTTTTGCGGACAAAAAACCCGAAGACTATCGTTGGTATAAGATTGATGGGACTCCACGGCCGGAGCCTGCTTTACATCCCGTGGGACTCCTGGCCACCAATGCCATGGGGGCTCTGGCTACCGAAGGTCCCCTTGCAGAAAACATGGTCCGTCTTTTCTGGAATACACCCCTCCGCAAAGGAGATCGACGGTATTATGACAATTGCCTCTACTTCTTTGCAATGCTCGCCCTAAGCGGCAATTATAAAATCTATTGAAACTGAAACCATCCAAAATCGAAGGATGAACCGGGCAGAAAAATAAATGAAACCTGCAATCTCTGAGATTGCAGGTTTTTTGATAATAGTGGCAGAGTAAAGTCTTTCTCTATTGGTTGTTCAGAATGCTCAAAATCAATCAGGTGTACCTGTTCAATTCCTGCCCCCGAAAATCTGATTTGTATGGAATTTTTTTCTGTTAGAGATCGGCCATAGATACGTAGGGTATTAAAAGTCTTTGTATCAAAATGCAAATTCCTAAAGGCAATGGTTACATTATTCCCAATTGCTTTGATACCCCAATCAGTTAGGATATACTGGTCGCCATACAGCTCGTCATACTCATTTGCATATATTCGTGTATGAGCACGGTTTTGTTTTTCAAAAATAAAGCCCTTAATATGCATTTTAGCAGTGGTTACAAAATATATCGATTGTAGCAGCCTGAGTCTACGATTCAGATGATAGGTAGCTTCCTGATATACATTCCATATACTCTTTTTTTTGTATATAAAATTTCCTAGCTTAATGCTGCCTTCTCCCTCAGGGTATCCCTGCCATATTTCAAGCCCATAGGCTTCATTACTGAGGGTAAATATGGGAAGGCTTATTGTGTCAGATCCATCGGTACCAAAATCAAGATCCCTGTAGCCCACGATGGTGGTTATATCCCGGGCGGTTGCAATACCCTGTTCATTTCCCGGACCAACACCATCATTGGCATCATCATAGAGTCCTGCAGAACAGAATTGATAGGGATCCTTATACAGGGTTCCGAAACCAGCAGCGGTGAACTCCAGTTGGCTGATGAGCCTAACGTGATCTGTACCATTTGTACTGCTACATCGAATAACAAAATTGCCATCGCCCCTTGGATTTACCAGCGCCCGATTCCCCTGGACTGTAACGGTAGCCAGGGGAGAGGGAATGCCACCTTCGTTTACCACTGACCATTGTAGATCCTGGTAACTTGCCTGTATTGGGTAGAGGTATGCTTCCAGTTCTGCAAATCCTGATTCCGGTGTAAGATGCTGGCTCCCATTACAGAGATGGAGTTCAATTTTACGGAGAGGAATTTCATCTTCCTTACCTGTCCTTATAATACAAGGGCTATTTCGGTCTATGACAGCATAACAATCTACATCTGTTTTTTCTGTAGGAACCGCAGT
This sequence comes from Treponema sp., assembly GCA_012517385.1. Classification (GTDB taxonomy): domain Bacteria; phylum Spirochaetota; class Spirochaetia; order Treponematales; family Breznakiellaceae; genus Gracilinema. The sequence goes on from JAAYUZ010000018.1 coordinate 2,444, forward strand.
AATAGTTATTGTCTCATCAGGCAACATGGGTGAAGTAACGGTAACAGAAATGAGTCCCGTTTCTTTCGTTGAGCCGACAAGGGCCATCAATTTACCATTAAAAAGACGCTTACTGGTACCTTTGTAAGAATCATTATCTGTGCTGTCTCCATTATCAAGACCACGTAGTCTTCCTGGACCCTGCATCGTTATATGAACACGATTTGCAGCATTTTCTACAGTATTTCCAAAGGCATCGAGGGTACTTATCTCTATAAAGACAAGATCCCTTCCATCTGCTTCCAAAAAGGTTTTGGATGCCCGCAGGTTGAGCCGAACCGGATCACCAAAGGAGCGACGGATTGAACGGGCAATACATCGCCCCTGCTCATCATAGGCTAGGGCCGTTAATTCTCCCATCTCATAGGGAATGGTCCACCAGGCAGTATGTAAAGTTCCCTGTTCATCCATCAAGTTTTTAGTTCCTATGAGTCGATTATTACAGTACAGGGCAACACGGGGAGCATTTGAATAGATGCGGATATCGATCATCTGCCCGGGGTTCCAATCCCAATAAGGAAAGAGATGTATCATGGGAGACTTTTTATAATCAGTCCAAGCTGCTTGATAAAGATAAAAAGAATCTTTGGGAAAGCCAGCTGAATCAATCTGGCCAAAATACGAGTTTTTAGTGTGATATGGTGTGGGTTCACCAAGATAATCAAAACCGCTCCAAATGAACATCCCTAACGAATGGGGAGTTATTCTGTCATTATTAATGCATTCCTCCGGGGATCGGGCGCCCCAACTAGTCGGGCTGTTTCCTAGGGCAGAACATTGCTGATCCGCTTCAGTTAAGATCGTTCTCTTATATGGGAAATGGTAGATTCCCCTGCTTTGTACTACCGATGAGGTTTCACTACCATAGATGATCCAATCCGGGTGCATCCGGTGATGCAGATCATAGTATTTTTCACCGTAATTATAACCTGCATATTTAAGAATATCCGCACACTTTTGTGCATTTTCCCATGGCATATAATTTGAAGCCAACGTGACCGGTGCATTACTTTTAGGATCATATTGACGGACTGTATTCATCAATAGTTGTGTTAGTTCTTCTCCTCTTTGAGATATATGGGTGTCATAAATTTCATTACCAATACTCCACATCAAAAGGCTTGGATGATTTCGGTCTCTGCGGACCCAGCTTTCTATATCCTTGCTGAACCATTGGGGAAAAAAACGGGCATAGTCATATTCGGTTTTTGGCCGTTCCCACATGTCGAATGCTTCTGATACAATAAGAAATCCCAACTCATCAGCCAGATCCATTAGCTGTGGATCTGGCATATTGTGACTGGTACGGATGGCATTAACACCCATCTGTTTTAAAAGTTGCATACGGTATCGCTGAGCCTCTCTATTAAAGGCTGCTCCGAGGGCCCCCAGATCGTGATGTTCACAGGTTCCCTGTAGTTTTGTAGGATTCCCATTAACAATAAGCCCTTTATCTGGATCGAATAGCAAGGTGCGGAACCCTACAGGATTAATGACCTGGTCAATACAATGTCCTTCATGGTCAAGGAGTTTTGTTTCTAGGATATAGAGGTGGGGCTGCTGGGGGCTCCAAAGGCAGGGTTGCTCAACTCTAAGTACCTGTTTGATGCTATGCATGGGATCATTTGATTGTGGGTGAAGCTGTTCCTGTAGTTCTACTACTTTAATGTTACCTGAATATAGGGTCTGGATGATTGTTATCCTATCTTTTATGAATAATTCTGTTTCTATTTCGACGTTCCAGTGGTTCCCTGCATTCTTCGTGGATATATAGACTCCATAAGTGGGAATGTAGGAAGCTCCCCGCTTTATAAGCCACACATTGCGATAGATCCCTGCTCCTGAATACCAGCGGCTGTTTGGTGCCTGGTACAGGACCTTAAGGACCAGTGTATTGGTTCCTTCCCGCAGAAAGGGTGTTAGCTCATGTTCAAAGGATGAATACCCATATTTCCATTCACCTACAAACGATCCATTACAAAAGAGGGTACTATCCATATAGACCCCATCGAAGCGGATCGAAACGCACCCGGCATCGGAGGGCTTATATGAAAATTGGGTTTGATACCAGCCGATACCATTTTCATATAAATTATCTGTATTATAAATAAGCCAGTCGTGGGGCAATTCTACTGGAAAGAATTGCAGATCCTTCCAGTCCTGAACATCCAAAGGTGTTTTTGCAAAGGTCCACCCATTATTAAACAGAGTTTTAGTAGTTTTCATAATTGCTATCAGATATACTTGTATATTAGTATAATGATTAGATGATTTGCAAGAGCCTCAATAAAAAATTGATTGACAGAATTAAATATATGCTAATATACTAGTATTCATGAAGACGCCTATAATGAGTACAGGAACACGATGGTCATCACATGGTGCTTCCCGGTATATCCAACGATATTGGTCGTTGTATGCAATGCTGTTACTGCCTATGGTATATTTTCTGGTTTTTAAATATATACCGATGACGTATATACAGATTGCCTTTAAGAATTATAGTATTGTTAAAAGTCCCTGGGAAATGCCCTGGGCGGCACATAATGGATTTGAATATTTTATTCAGGCTTTTCAAAACAGGGATTTCATAGATGCATTACGGAATACCATTCTGCTCAATGTCCTGGATTTAATAATAGGTTTTCCGGCACCGATCATACTGGCGATAATCTTGAATGAAATATCCCATCGAGCACTTAAACGGATTACCCAAACCGTTGCATATATGCCTCATTTTTTGTCCTGGATAATCATAGCTGGAATGGCACTACAGCTTTTAGCGCCCTCTAATGGTCTGATCAATATTGTATTGCAGCGATTAGGCATGCAGCCGATTCCTTTTCTGAACGAACCGGTCTATTGGGTTGCTACCTATGTGATTTTGGGTATTTGGCAGAGTGTTGGATGGAATACAATTATCTATCTTGCAGCTATTACAAGCATTAATCCCGAACTGTATGAATCTGCCGCAATTGACGGCGCCAGCAGATTACAACGGATTTGGCATGTTACCTTGCCGGGTATTAGATCTACCATTATAGTGCTCCTCATTTTGTCCCTTGGCCGTATTTTAGGGAGTGATTTCGATCGGCCCTATGCGTTGCGAAATCCCCTGGTGAAAGAGGTCTCTGATGTTCTTTCCATTTTTATCTACAACTACGGAATTCGGGGATTACGATTTTCTTTAACTACAGCTGTTGGCCTCTTCCAGTCAGTTGTTAGTGTGAGTTTCCTTTTATTTGCAGATTATCTCGCCAAAAAATTTGGTGAGCGTGGAATTATTTAGGAGAACGAAGATGGTTAATGCTAGGGAGTCTAAATATTTAGATGTTATTTTTATTACCGTATGTATAGTTATCATTATTGTTTGCCTGCTGCCTATGGTGACCCTTCTTGCCCGTTCTGTAAGTTCTCCTGAATATTTAATACGCAATCAGGTTACCCTCTGGCCAAAGGGTTTTACACTCGATGCATACAGATATGTGCTGACCGACTCTAAATACACCTGGTCTCTTCTCTGGACCACCATGTTGACCGTGGCTGGTACCTTATTATCCCTGTTTATGACGACCCTGGCAGCATTTCCCCTCACCTATGACAAATTAAAGGGGCGAACGATCATAAGCTCCTTGATCCTTTTTACCATGTATTTTAATGCAGGTACCATTCCTATGTATCTGTTGTTAAAAGATATTGGCCTATTAAATAAACCGCTTGTGCTCATCGTGCCCTACTGTTTGAGTGTATTTAATCTTATTCTGATGAGAAATTATTTTTATACCATTCCTGCCAGTCTTCGAGAGTCAGCGGAAATGGATGGAGCTGGGCCGGTGCGAATCCTCCTCAGTATATATATTCCTCTTTCGGCTCCCATTATAGCAACCCTTGCCCTTTTTTATGCCGTGGGTCGGTGGAATGGGTTTTCCGACGCTCTAATGTTTATGAATAAACGGGAATATTTTCCTATTCAGCTTTTACTATACAACTTGATAAATGCTGTTTCGAGCCTGGAAACCTATTCAACGGAGGGTTTTACCCAGCCAGGCTTAAGTGAATCATTAAAGGCTGCGGCGATCATGTTTGCCACCATCCCTATTCTGTTTGTTTATCCCTGGCTTCAGAAATATTTCATCCAGGGAGTAACCCTGGGTGCAATAAAAGAATAGGGCAAAAAAATGCTGTGGGAATCCGCTGCTCTTAAGGGCAGTCACAATATAATAAGGAGGATAGGGCTATGAAAAAAGCTTTATTGGTGTTTCTCGGTTTGCTTACAGCCGCATTGCTGATGGCTGCAGGCAATGCTGACACAGGGCAGACTGGGGGAACAAAAATTGCTGACCTGGCAGATGGTCGTTTTACTCAGACTAAGACCATCACGGTAGAAGTCTATGACCGTGGTACAGGGACCCCGCCGGAAGATAACTTCTTTGCGCGCTTTATTAAAGAAGGCATGCTTCGGGACCATAATGTCAATGTAGTATTCAAACCGGTACCCCGCTGGACAGAAGTACAGGCATTGAATAATTTGCTGGCCGCAGGAGAAGCCCCTGACATCTGTGTTACCTACGATTATCCCACGATCCAAACCTATGCAAATATGGGTGGTGTAATGGATTTGAATCCCTACCTTGAACAATTCAAACCATACTTAAAAAACCTATGGGATCTGCTAGGCGATAATAACATATACTACGATCAGGATCCAAAAACAAAACAGCTGTGGGCTATAGAGGGAATCAGAAAGCCCAATACCAGGACCACCACTTTTATTCGTGAAGACTGGTTAAAAAAGCTGAACCTTCCGGAACCAAAAACTCTGGCAGAATTTGAAAAAACCCTAAAAGCATTCCGTGATAATGCTGAGAAGCTCCTTGGGAAAGATAAGGACAAGATGATTCCCTTCTTCCTGACAGTAGATGTAGGTTGGTATATCAATAATCTGGCAGACTCCTTTGTGCCTGATAAGACCAGTGATGAACAGCTCTATATTTATGGTTTTGATGACCGGCATCTGCTCTGGCCTAAATATAAGGAAGCTGTCCGGGTTGTAAATAAGTGGTATAACGAAGGCCTTATCTGGAAGGATTTTGCCCTTTATCCTGTTGGAGATCAGACTGGAGATAATCTCATTAAATCCGGTTATGTAGGAGCCTTTATACAGAATTGGGATTATCCCTATCGGGATGGTGAAAAAGGTATCCATGGTAATCTTCAGAAACTGATCGGGCCTGAGGCTGCCTTTATTGCGATTGATACATTTAAGAATGATGCCGGCAAGTACCGGAAGTACCTTGGCCCAGCTGTAGATCGCAAGGTCTTCTTCCCAGCCACCAATAAGGAGCCTCTGGCTTCTCTCTTGTATCTTAATTGGATCAGCAAACTGGACAACCGAAAATTCCTCGCAATTGGTGAGCCTGGTGTACATCATGACGTACTTCCAGACGGAGCGGTCAAGATGAAGCCGGTCGAAGGGGATAAGCGCATCAATTCGCTCTACAATATCGATTATACCATTACCTTGAATGGCCTCGATCTGGGTGATCCTGCGCTGAATGCCCGGTCTCTGGCTCTTGGGTACGGCGGAGTAGATCCGCGGTATATTGAAAAGGCCTATAAGACCCAGACGGTGGATGTCCGTATTATACCGGCTTTTAAGGTTGGAGAAATTAAGGCAGAACAGGGGATGGGTCCAGCCCTTTCTGAAAAACGGAATACCCTGCTGGTAAAAGCGGTGGTTGCAAAGACCAGCGACTTTGATAAGGTCTTTGACGCTGGTATGCAGGATTACCTCCGTTCTGGCGGCCAGGCAATCATTGATGAACGAAAAGCAAAGATTGATGAATTAAAGAAATCAAAGTAACCAAGAACTGAGGTTCATGCAATAGTATGTTACTTTTGCAAAGACCTCAATCTATAAGATTTGGACTGTCTGGTTCTCAGACAGTCCATTGTAGCCCCTAGCTGTACATACATTACTATATGAAAATTCTATTCAGATGGTTTGGCAAAGAATATGACACGGTTTCCCTTGATAAAATCAGACAGTTGCCACACATTAATGGTATCATCAGCACATTGTACACCAAGCCTGCCGGTGAAGCATGGAACAGGCATGAAATCCGTTTATTAAAAGCCGTTATAGAAAAGTCTGGTTTGTCATTACAAGGCATAGAAAGTGTTAATGTTCATGAATCGATAAAAGCCGGTTTTCCGGAGCGAGATAGATATATAGAAAATTATATAAAAACTCTTACGGCCCTGGGGGAAGAGGGAATTCATCTGGTGGTCTATAATTTTATGCCCGTATTTGACTGGATCCGTTCTTCTCTGGCAAAACCGCGGCTCGATGGGACCACCGTACTAGCTTATGATGAGGAACAGATCATTAATCTTGGCCCGGAAAAACTTTTCGGATGGCTACAAGGTCAGGCAAAGGGATTCCTTTTGCCAGGCTGGGAGCCGGAGCGAATGTCTCGGGTAAAGGAACTTATCGAATATTATCGTGGTAGTTCAGAGGAAACTCTCTTTAATAACCTGGAATATTTTCTTAAGGCTATAATACCAACCTGTGAAACATATGGTATTAAATTGGCCCTCCATCCCGACGATCCTCCCTGGAGTATATTCGGAATCCCCCGGATTGTGACAAAATTGGATAATTTAAGACGAATACTTAATCTGAACCCTAGCCCTTCTCATGGCTTAACGATCTGTACTGGTTCTTTAGGGATCCATCCTGAAAATGATGTGATCCATATTATTCAGGAACTGCATGACCGAATCCATTTTGTTCATCTTCGTAATTTAAAGACCCTTGGATCGGGTAAGTTTGAAGAGACCGCCCATCTCTCCTGTGATGGAGATTTGGATATATATAATATATTGAAAACCCTTTACGATTATGGGTACGATGGTTGTATGCGACCCGATCATGGCAGAGCAATCTGGGGAGAGCTTGCCATGCCTGGCTATGGTTTATATGACCAGGCGCTTGGGTCTGCATATATGTATGGATTATGGGAAGCTATATCAAAATCTAATCCTAAATAAGAACTGGAGTACATAGATGAGTGCATATTCGCTCTGCTGGCTTGATTATACTAATGCTTATTGTAAACAGGGTTTTTATACAAAGTATAAAGAACAGGTATTGCATGATATTCGGGGATATTGGGTAGATCCCGCAGTGAAAGATACTGCTCCCCGAATAGAAATACAGCGGTTTTTTCAGGAATATTTTGATGTATCGATCCCTGAATTAAAGGAGTATCATGAGCACTCCCTGGTATGTAGTCTGAATGACGTTGCCGAAGCGGGTAAGGCTGTTCTGAAGAACGAATCCTTTAGTATCAACTATATTCAAGATAAACATATCCTCATGATTATTGGCGGTTCTGAATCGGGCCTGCTCTATGGGCTTTTTTATCTATTTAGTATCCTTCAGCAGCAGAAAGATTATACCACTATAACTGTCCAGGAAGGACCTAAAAATCCACTACGACTTCTGAATCACTGGGATAATCTTGACGGCACCATTGAACGAGGATACTCGGGAACTTCTATTTTCTTTAACGACAACCGTATAATTAATGATCCGGAGAGGCACCAGGAATATGCACGGCTCCTTGCTTCGGTCGGAATAAATGGCACCGTTATCAACAATGTCAATGTAAAGAATCGATCTCCCTTTCTTATTACCGATTCGTACCTGCCTGATCTGGCAAGATTGGCTGCCATTTTGCGATCATATCATATCCGCCTGTATCTCAGCGTAAACTTTATGAGCCCTGTGATTGTCGGAGGGCTCGAAACAGCTGATCCACTTGACCCCCAGGTAATTTCCTGGTGGCAAGCCCAGGTCCGTTTGATTTATAAGTGGATTCCCGATTTTGGCGGCTTCCTTGTAAAGGCTGATTCTGAATATAATCCGGGACCTCATACTTATGGCCGATCCCAATCCGATGGGGCAAATATGCTGGCCCGGGTATTACAACCCTATGGAGGCGTTTTAATATGGCGTGCCTTTGTGTACAAGTTGCAGGATTGGCGTGATACGAATATAGACAGGGCCAGGGCTGCGTATGATATCTTTAGACCTCTGGATGGTCAATTCGAAGATAATGTGATTTTACAAATAAAAAATGGTCCCCATGATTTTCAGGTCCGTGAACCCGTATCCCCCCTTTTCGGAACCATGGCCAAAACGAACCAGATACTTGAATTGCAGATAACCCAGGAATACACAGGACATCAGATTGATCTGTGTTATCTCGCTCCCCAATGGAAACAGGTTTTAGACTTTGACCCCCATATATCAGAAAAAAATGTAAAACTTTCTTCTATAATAAACGGTGATTTCTATAAACGTCCAGCGGGAGGTATGGCAGGGGTATCTAATATAGGTAACGATTATAATTGGACGGGGCATTGGCTGGCTCAGGCAAATTGGTATGCCTTTGGGAAACTCGCCTGGAATCCTGATCTTGCTTCGGAGGAAATTGCCAGAGAGTGGATCCTTCGCAGTCTCACCAACGAACCATCTGCTGTTGATACCATCGTCACCATTTTGGAACGTTCATGGCCCATCTACGAAAAATATACAACTCCCTTTGGACTTGGATGGATGGTTACACCTGGAACTCATTATGGTCCAAATCCTGAAGGGTATGAATATTCTATCTGGGGCACCTATCATCGGGCTGACACTAAGGAGATTGGTGTGGACCGTACCAGTAGAGGAACTGGTTTTAGTGGCCAATATTCTGGTTATTGGAAACGCATCTTCGATGACCGAGATCTCTGTCCTGAGACGCTTATCCTGTTTTTCCACCGCCTTCCCTATACATATGTGATGAAAAACGGAAAAACCTTGCTGCAGAATTATTATGATGCTCATTTTCAAGGTTATGAGGAAATGAGGGATCTGCAGCAGCAATGGCAGAGCGTGGAACATGCAATAGAACCGCGTATTTTTGCAGAGGTGTCAGAACGTTTTGTGAAACAGGAAGAGAATGCCCGGCAATGGCGGGATGTTATTAATAGTTATTTCTACAGAAGAACCGGTATTAAGGATGAGATGGGAAGACCCCTCTATTGAGTATCTCTTTATCTATCCTCAAAATTCCCTATAGCAACTTAATGAGGTATTGCATAGTATTGGTGCATCAAGGAGCAGAACGTAATGGACAGACAGCTAATTATAGAAACAATGGTAACCCACATGACCTTGGAAGAAAAAGTTGGCCTTATGGTACATCGGGCTAAGGGGGTTTCTCGCTTTGGAATCCCAGATTATAACTGGTGGAATGAAGCCCTGCATGGTGTGGCCAATAATGGGGAGGCAACAGTGTTCCCCCAGGCTATAGGGTTAGCTGCAACCTTTGATGATCAATTGCTGTATCGGATAGCGGAGGCCATCTCTATAGAAGCCCGGGCAAAGTTTCATGCGGTAGGTAAAGAACAGGCTGAGCGATTTCATCGTGGGCTTACCTTCTGGGCTCCAAACATAAATATTTTCCGGGACCCCCGCTGGGGCAGGGGCCAGGAAACATATGGAGAAGACCCGTACCTGACAAGCCGTATGGGAACCGCCTATGTCCGTGGTTTACAGGGCAATGATCCCTACTACCTCAGGGCTGCCGCATGTGCAAAGCATTTTGCGGTACACTCCGGACCGGAGGGATTGCGGCATACCTTTGATGCACAGGTTTCTCAAAAGGATCTGGAGGAGACCTATTTACCAGCCTTTAAGGCCCTGGTTGATGCGGGGGTCGAAAGTGTGATGGGTGCCTATAACCGTGTTAATGGAGAACCTGCCTGCGGGAGTTCCTACTTGTTGCAACACAAATTACGGGGCCAATGGCAGTTTAAAGGGCACGTTGTTTCAGATTGTTGGGCGATCTGTGACTTTCATAAAAATCACAAGGTGACTCAGGATATTCTTGAGTCCCTTGCGCTGGCATTAAAAACAGGCTGTGACCTTAATTGTGGTGATGCCTACTACTATTTGGCTGAGGCAGTACAAAAGGGCTATATCAGTGAAGCTGATATCGATCGTTCTGTGACTAGACTTCTTATGACACTGGACAAGCTGGGCTTGATACATGATGATGGTCCCTATCAAGGGATAGATCTTCAGCAGGTTAATTGGGAAGCCCATCATTCCTTAGCCTTGGAAGCCGCTGAAAAGTCAATTGTTCTATTAAAAAATAACGGTATTCTTCCTTTAAATAAGGAAAAGCTTTCGTATATTTACGTGACTGGCCCCAATGCAACAAACATTGATGCGTTGCTGGGGAATTATGCGGGAGTATCATCGAATTTACAAACCATTCTTGAGGCTGTCGTTAAGGAAGCTGGCCCTGAAATCACCGTCACCTACAAGAAAGGATGCCCTCTGGCAGAGAAACGGATTAATCCGAATGACTGGGCCAGCGGTGTTACTAAATACGCCGATGTTACCATTGCAGTTGTCGGCAGGGATATCAGCCTGGAGGGTGAAGAAGGGGACGCCATCCTTTCATCAACCTATGGGGATTTTGAAGATCTGGACCTGAGTGATGAACAGCTAACCTATCTCCAGCGCCTGAAAGAAAGCGGAAAGCCCCTCGTAGTGGTTCTTATGGGCGGGGCTCCCATCTGTTCTCCCCGGCTGCATGAACTGGCTGATGCAATTCTTATGGCCTGGTACCCTGGACAGGCCGGGGGGACCGCTGTTGCAAATATTCTTTTTGGGAAAAAGAGCCCTTCAGGGAAACTGCCGGTTACATTCCCTAAATCGGTTCGCCAACTGCCTGAATTTGACAATTATGCTATGCAGGGTCGAACCTATCGTTACATGGATGAGGAACCCCTGTACCCCTTTGGTTTTGGACTTTCCTATACAAACATGGAACTTGTTCATGGGGAATGCCGTTGGTCTTCGGCGGCGCAGGATGAACTTGCCCTGTCGGTGCAAATAAAAAATACCAGTATTAGAGATGGCGAAGAGGTGGTACAGTTGTATATGCACTGGGCTGATGCTCCCTTTGTGGTTCCCCGCTGGTCTTTAGTAGAATTTATTCGGCTTCCCCTTGCTGCCGGTGAAGTAAAAACAATTGAATTTGTATTACCCCTGGAGCATTTGCGGTGTATCGATCCTGATGGCCAGGCGGTTCTTCCCACAGGTAGAATACTGTTTTATGCGGGTTTTAACTCTCCAATATCCCAATCTACTGTTTTAGGCAGCCAGGAGGGAATCACCATGCAAATACAAAGGGATAAAAAATAAGTGTATATAAGTCCTATACCCTATTAATAAAATTGTTTACCAGGGGATCCTCGGTGTGTATCGGCAATCTAAAATAATCAGGATATGCATCGAGTAACTCCTGTTCTTGTTTTGAAATCCGTGAAAAATGATCATGAATTAACGAAAACACTGTTTTTGTATCTTTCTTCTTAAGGAATTCATAAATTTCTTGATGTTGTTCAAAGACGGAATAACGTAATTCTTTATTCCAGAGAGTCATGATCCGAATTCTTCGGTAATGGCTGGAATTATTAAGAATGAGTTCCCAACTTAATGATTTCTCCGCAAAATGAAAAATACTACGATGGAATTCATCATCCCAATCAAGAAAAGAAAGAGCATCCGGATCTTTCAGGGATGTTTCCTGATGTAACAGGGCTTTTTCTAAATCTAATAATAACAATTGCAGATTTTTACTAAAGCATAATTCAAGAGCCTTTTCTTCCAGACTGGAACGAATGAATTGTTCCTCTTCCACCCTGGAAAGGTCAATTTTAGATACGCTGGTGCCCACTTGAGGTATTACATCTACGAGACCTTCCCGCTCAAGCCGGATCAGGGCTTCCCGCACCGGAGTTCGACTGACATCCAATTTTTCTGTAATCTCACGTAAATTTAAGACCTGGCCGGGTTTAAAATGTAAATTAACGATGTTCTGCCGCAAGGTATGATACACATTATCGCTGATTGAAAATCCCGTAGTTTTCGCCAAGGTCCTCATAGATGTTACTCCTAACTGGAAGTTCCAGCTTTCTAATATATATTGATTTATAAATATCCTAATATATCAGAATAATGATTTTATCTTTGCAGGTCAAGATAAAGTTGACAAGTCTCGTAGGGCCCTGCGGCTCCGGCCATGGCTGCCAATCCCTTCGCTAAGGTGTGCCCCTACTGCGGAGCGGAAAATTTCGTGTAGATGTCCCCCTTCTGCGGAGCGGGACCTTCCTTGTACCGGACCGAGTGTTTTAACTGAGGCAAGGCCCTATAAGACTTACTGTAAGTCTTAGTTGTTTCCGTTTGGCAGCTCCTCTATTACGGCAGGGGGAAACCGTATTGCAAAAGGTTGTACCGCAATCGCCAGGAGAGGTTTCTTTTCTGCCAGGGCAGGGAACTCATCTGGCTTAACCCGTATTTCTCCTACCTTTGCGAGTCTACCCCAGCCATGGCCGGTAAAGCGGGTGTAGTAGACCCGCTTTTCCTGAGTATGCACCTGCACAAGCCGGTAGGGAAAGAGCAGGGTGTTCACCGGAAACAAGGGTCCTCCTGTGCTGAAGCGGCCCAAAAAGATCTGGTCCCCGTTCCGCAGTACCCGCACTTCTTCATCATGCTTTTCCAGGGGCCTGAAGTGAAACGCTGCCTGTTCCTTCGGGATAGCCCAGTTTCTCAGGCCATTTACTACGCTCTCCCTGGTCGAAACAAATATGCGGCTGATATGCTGGAGTTTTCTGCCCGTAAAGGTGAATTTACCGGGGATAAAGAGCAGTTCCTGGTAGGGACCCGCATTCGAATCCTGGTAATCCACCACCATGAGGCTGCCAAAACCTCCAGAATAGTTATTCCGAAACTGGTCTGATAAAAAGGGATCCTGGGCAATTTCATCCTTTGTAAAACGATACAGGACGATGTATCCCCGGCCTTTTAAGTCCCAGGGGGCAGGTATATGGGGAACCTCAGTCATGGACTGCCTCCGTTTTGCTGAACTCTTTTTTAAACTTACGGCCCTCTATTTTCATGTAGATAGGAATAATAGGGATGATCCGGCTTACACCCTGCATAAACCGATACATCGGCGAGGGGAATATATGATTCTTTTTATGTTCAATGCCTCTGACTATAGCCTGTGCGACCGTTACCGCCCGCTGCCGCGGCCAGGGGAGGTGTTTACTCTGGGCTACCGAGAAGAATTCAGTCAATGTAGCAATAGGGTATACTAATTGCAGGTGCTGTCCCGGTTCCAATTCATAGCGCATCCCTTCGGCAAAACCCCGAAGAGCAAACTTGGTACCGCTGTACAGGGCATAGCCGGGCATTCCGTAAAAGCTCATCGCGCTGGCGGTAATGATATACTGAAAGGGCGCACTCCCTTTTCGTGCGCGTAAAGCCTGGAGCCCATAGATCGGGGCATACACATTGGTTTTAAAGATACTGTCCATGTGTTCCCAATCAGCGTCCTGCCACTTCTCATAGTAGGCAAAACCCGCATTGCTGATAAAAATATCCACATCCCCCAGGATCCGATAGGCCTCATCCAGCAGGCGGTCCATGCCTGCTTTGTTTGAGACATCGATTGAAAGGGGAGTAATGGTTCCGTGGACAGGTATCCGTTCTGCCCGGCGGGCAACTGCAACAATGGTGTTCTCCCCTGCAAGGGCTTTGCAAAGCTCGGAGCCGATGCCTGAGGATGCCCCCGTAATGACGATTCGTTTTCCCTTAACCATGTTTATTCCTCCAGATTGATGCCAACCATAGTGGCAAATTGATGAATGGTGCGGTTCAGTTCTGCCAGGGTCTGTTTCCCCGGACCACCCCTGCGTTCGCTTACTTCAAAGAGCTGCCGGTGATAAGCCTCGATGTCCGAAAGCCTTTGCTGTCCCGCAGGGAGCAGCTCTACCTCTACGTTTCGCCTGTCATCAGGAACGCCTGTACGGCGAACCAGTCCCAGGTTTTCCAGCCGGCTTACAAGACGGCTTATCTGGTATTTTTTTAACTCCAGTTTAGTTCCAAGCTGGGTTATCCGCCGGTCCTGACTGCGGCGCAGTACCTGCAGTAAATAAATATCCTGCCAGCTTAAGTCAAAAAGCCGCCTTTCCTGCATTTCAAAATGGTAGGAGGTCTGCAGGAAAACATAAAGACAGCGATCAATTGTCTCAGATGTCATATTGTAAATATAACAATAATAGTTGCAAAATGCAACTATAAACAAAGGTGGTAGCATTACGTCCTTGCGAACCAGTCCCTGGCGATACCCATCTCCTGCAGGCTCACGAGGCGGTTGAAGGTGCCGTTCTGCAGGATCAGTTCGCGGTAGCTCCCGATTTCTACATTACGTTAAGGATGTTCACAGAATAATCGAAAATTGTTTTTCCAGCCGGTACAGTCCGGTATTTTCCAGACCATGGCCTTGGTCATGGCAAAAGCAAACATCAGTCTGCCCTTGTCCAATCGATGGTCACCCCGATTTTTTCTGCAAGTTTTTCGATATCTTCATCGGTGTGGTGTTCCAGGCCTGCAGGCATAACAGTATACTCAGATTCTTTTGGCACATATAAATGAGCTGTATGGTGTGCTGCTGTTGTAACAATCTCATTTGAACCCTTTGGGTCCAGTGTACGCACTGTCCCGTTGCAGGTACAGACATAAGAATTTGTGCCATCTGACCATACACATAGGGATGTACCACGTACACCCGCAGAGGCTGCTGGTGAATTTATTATAAAGCTGTCATCATTATTTATAACTTTCGTTAACTTTTTTAGGACAGCCGCTACTCCCCCTGTCTTTAATTCTATTTGAATTGAGGGGGCAGTAAAATCTAATGTTGTCTGGGTGTTTTGTCGTATTTGGATGATATTTTTATCACTAAATATGATTTCACAGGATGATTCTCGCCCCGTTTTTATTGAACATTTAAGGGGTAACAGCTGTCCTACTTCAGCAGGTTTACCATCTATAGAAACTTCTCCATCAACATAAGACAGTTTAATCTTTACTATCTGGTTTGTTGATGTTGCATGCGAATCTGAATCCTTTTCCCGAACTGGTCCAGAAAATAAGAGGCTTCCAGAAAATATCATAAGCAGGAAACTGAATAGATATGTTTGTCGTTTCATTTCATTGCTCCAATATAGACGCTTCCCCGGAAGCCCCTGGCGGCATAGTATGACTGGGCTCCATTGTGGTACACAAATACGGTGCCATAGCGATATTCCATAAAGAGGGCTCCGCCAAGTTTTCGTATCTCTGGAGGTGTGAGAATCCAGCTTGATGTTTTTGTATCATAGTGGCCTGTGGCTTGTAATTTCCGGTAAAGCCCTTCGTTCAGGATTTCTATACCCATTTCTGTCGCCATATCCATAGCACTGGTTTCCGGTCTGGCATCTTTTCGCGATTCAAGTCCCGCACGGTCATAACAGAGGCTTCGTCTTCCTGCAGGGCTTTCGGGTGAACAATCTACAAAGAGGTATGCATCTTTTGCACTGTCATATTCAAGCACATCCGGTTCCCCGCCACTGGTTTCCATAGCCCAGAGGGAGCGGAGGCTCCCTTTGTTTGCTAATAGTTTTCTCTGCACCTCTTCCCACTGGATATTCGGATGCCGCTGCGGGTTTGCTAAAAATCTTGTTTGCAAGGCAGAAATAAGATTTTCTTCCTGTTCCTGCGAAACTGTTAGTACATATTTCATTCTCTATATTATATTACATTTTTTTAAATTTTTCATCGAGGTTTTTATACAAGTCTGTTGCTTTCGCAAAAACCTCTTACAGTATTTTTACAGAAAGAACTGCAAATATTTAGTAATATGGATTTTAATTTGCTGAACAGATAATGGTGATAAAAAAGGAGGGGCAGTGCCCCTCTCTTTATGCATATCAGCAAATTAATTTCAATGAAAATCTAAGACTTATTGAATCGTCAATGTTCCTAAATTGGCTGCTCCATTTGTACAAATAATGTATATTTTATGTGCGCCGGATATGCCATTTAAATTAAGATTAATTGACTGATTTTTATAAGTATTCCAGCCGCCGGTTGAAGTATAGTTGAATGTGCCGATCTGGGTGCCATAATAACTATCGATGACAACCTTAAAACTTCCACTGATAGCAGTAGCGAAGTTAAAATTCAACAGCGTTTTACCAGTTAGGTCAACACTATTAAAAGCTATATAGTCCCCTACTTTCCAGCCTCCAACACCACCGGTCCATACGGTAAGGCTTGAACTTCGTTCGTTTGCCTGCCAGGAATTTAAATTGATAGCCCCTGAGGAGGTCCCTCCAGTGGAACCACCTGAACTGGAACCTTCGCTGACGGTAATATTAGAATTGCCGCTACTTTGGTATCCTTCGGTAGCCAGAATCATATAATTAAAAGATCCAAGATTCATTCCGTAGCGAGCCCATGCATCAAAGTGATTTCCTGTAGTAATCGTCCCGCTGGTTCGTTTTGACTGACGGACGCTCCAGAATTGTTTAAAGGTTGCAGTTCCCTGAATGGAAGGAGCATTGGTACGGGTTGTTTCATAAATATCATAGGTGCCTCCATCCGTGGTCACGGTTCCCTTATAAGTACCAGTTGGTCGATAGGTTCCCCAACTTTCCACTATGTAATACTCAATAAGTGGATTGGTGGTCCATCCATAAAGGGCAAGATATGCGTTCCCTGAAGGATTAAAGGATCCACTGTAATTAACTACTTTTCGTCCTCCTGTACTCCATCCTTTTCCTCCAACCCAGTTACCACAATTTGTCCATGATGATGAATAATTACCACCTGAACCAAGAGTCATAGATACTGATCCGCCACCATCGGTCCAGAAAGAGTAGTAATATCCATCTTGTGTTCCTGTCTGGTTAGAAGTCAGAGTAACTGCCCGAGATGAACCAATAGACATAACACTTTCGTCCGCTGACTGTTCTAGAATAGTATTAGTGCAGCTGCTAAAAACTATGGCTATTCCCAGAACATATAAGAAAGCTTTCTTCACATGTACCTCCTGTTATTACTGATATGCTTCATTTAAGAATGACATAATCAAAATCCATGTCTATCAGGTTTTTTACCGATATAAAAATATTTATTAGTATAAATGTTTATAGTCTTTATATCTGCTGATAGACCATATACTTTTTGCTTGACTTGTATACAATCTGGTATATAATTAAGTCTACAAATAGTGGTGCGGGGAGGTTCTGTTGTGAAACAAGTTCATATTAAGAAAGATACCTATGTCGATTCGGTGTTTTTAATGCTTTTAAGCAAAGACCTGAAGGAACGGCCCGATATCAAAGATGCCACGGTAACCATGGGAACTCCCATGAATCTGGATTTGCTTAAAGAACAGGGTTATAGCCTGGAATCCCTGAAGGATGTTACCCCGGCGGACCTGATTATTGCTTTGGATTGCACTTCTGAAAAAGCCCTGGATGCTGCCCTTTCAGCGGTAGATGATATGCTGGCTGGCAAAAAGAAGTCCAGTTCCACCTCCCTTTCGGGTACTGGATTACCCCACAGTAAAACCCTGGACAGCGCCTTAGAACAAATACCCGATGCTAACCTCGCTATTATCTCCGTTCCCGGTATGTATGCGGCCCGGGAAGTCCGGAAGGCCCTGAATAAGAATCTCCATGTGATGCTCTTTTCGGACAATGTGTCCCTGGAAGATGAAATTTCCTTAAAACGTCTGGCCCGGGAAAAGGGACTCCTCGTGATGGGGCCCGATTGCGGTACCGCCATCATAGATGGTAAGCCCATCTGTTTTGCCAATGTGGTAGACCGGGGGCCTGTGGGGATCGTGGCCGCTGCAGGTACGGGACTCCAGGAAGTGTCCTGCCTTATCGACCGTTTTGGCAGCGGGGTAAGTCAAGGTATCGGTACGGGCGGCCGGGACCTTAAGAATGCCCAGGTGGGGGGAACTACCATGCTTATGGGTATCGAGGCTCTTGGTGCGGACCCCGAAACCAGGGCAATCCTTATTGTTTCTAAGCCCCCCGCACCGGAAGTTGCTTCCAAGGTAGTACAGGCCCTTGAAAAAACAGGAAAGCCCGCGGTGGTGCATTTTATCGGCCTCAAGACTCAGATAGCAGCGAAGCCCTCAATTCATTTTGCTTCCAATCTGGAAGAAGCATCCCGTTGGGCGGTGGCCCTTGCAAAGGGCGAACATATTGATGTACAGAGCCGGCGGTCTTGGCCCTTTGATCAATCCAGGGAAGAAATTGAGGCTCTGGTTGATCAGGAAACCCGCCGTATGTCCAAAGCGCAAAAATATATCCGGGGCTATTATACCGGCGGCACCCTGACCGATGAGGCCTGGATACTGCTCCATGAGCTTACCGGTGCGGTCTATTCTAATAATCAAACTGACCCTGCCTTTGTTCTGCCTAATCCTAAAAAATCCATTGGTCACACCGTTGTGGATCTGGGGGACGATGTATTCACCGTAGGCAGGCCCCATCCCATGATTGATCCCTCTACCCGGACCGAACGGATTGATGCAGAACGGGATGATCCGGAAATTGCGGTTGTTCTGGTGGACTGTGTATTAGGCTATGGTTCCCATGAGGACCCGGCGGGCGCAATGATTCCTTCTATTAAAAAGGCTAAGGAAGCGGCGGAAAAAAGGGGCGGATACCTTTCAGTGATCGCCTCTGTAACCGGCACCCCCGGAGACTTCCAGGGTTTCGAAGCCCAGGTGGCTAAGCTTCGCAGCGCCGGGGTCATCGTCATGCCGTCGAACTATCAGGCATCGATGCTAGCCCTGAAAATTATGGAGAAAGTAACCGGCAAACCGGCAGCGAGCAGCGTTGGCGAAAGACCTGCTGCCGGTACGGCAGCTTCGGCTGCCAAGGCCGGGGCTGTTCTGGTAAGTCCATCTGAGTCCATCGGCTCCGCTGTGGGTCCCAAACATATCCTTTCCCTCTTCAGTCACGGGTTAAAGGTCATCAATCTGGGTCTTGAATCCTTTGCAAAAAATCTGAAGGCCTGCGAAACTCAGGTGGTTCATGTGGATTGGGTGCCCCCAGCTGGCGGGAATACGGAGCTGATTCAGGTTTTGGACCGGCTGGAATCTAAAGCAACCATAGATATTGAAAAAGCCAATGCAGAAGCGGTGGATCGGATACTCTCAGGAAAGCCGGTTCTCAAAGGTATTGGAACCGCCCTTGACACAATACCCGGTATGAAGCCGAACCTCTTCCTCCATGCGGGACCGCCCGTAACCTGGGAAAAGATGTGCGGCCCCATGCGGGGTGCTGTTATCGGCGGCATCCTGTATGAGGGTTTGGCAAAAACAGAAGCAGAAGCGGAAGCCCTCGCTGCATCGGGAAAAATCGAATTTTCACCCTGCCAGGATCATTCGGCTGTCGGGCCTATGGCGGGTATTGTGACCCCCCGGATGCCGGTGTGGATCATTGAGAACGAAACCTTTGGCAATCGGACCTATGCTACCCTGAACGAAGGGCTTGGCAAGGTACTGCGCTATGGAGCCTATTCCCATGAAGTGCTGGATCGGCTCCGCTGGATGGAGGGCGAACTGGCCCCCATTCTGCAGAAGGCTATCGAAAAACATGGCCCGGTGGATATGCGGAGCCTCATTGTGCAGGCCCTGCAGATGGGTGACGAAGGCCATAACCGGAACCGGGCCGGAACTTCCCTGGTTATCCGGGAACTGGCTCCCTACCTGGTGATGCTGGATGAAAAGAAGGAAGCCCTTTCCCGGGTCCTCACCTTTATGCATCAAAATGACCATTTCTTCCTTAATCTTACGATGCCCTCGGCCAAGTCGGTGTTGATGGCCGCCGAAGGTATTCCCGGCAGCACGGTCATTACCGCCCAGGGAAGAAACGGCACCGAATTCGGTATCCAGGTTGCGGGGCTTAAGGGCCGCTGGTTTACCGGACCTGCGGGTATCGTAAATGGTTTATACTTGCCAGGCTTTGGTCCTGAGGATGCGGCTCCCGATATTGGGGACTCGGTTATTACTGAAACAAGCGGTATCGGAGGCTTCGCCATGGCTGCAGCGCCGGCTATTGTAAAATTCGTAGGTGGTACCCCCGAGGATGCCCTCCGCTTTACCCGGGAGATGTATGAAATCACCCTGGCAGAAAACAGGGAATACAAAATCCCGATTCTCGATTTCCGGGGCACCCCCACGGCTATCGATGTTCGCAAAGTGGTGGAAAAGGGCATATTGCCCGTGATTAACACCGGTATCGCCCACAAAAAGCCCGGTATTGGCATGGTGGGTGCGGGCCTCGTGAAACCGCCGGTTAACTGTTATCAGGATGCTTTAAAAGCCCTGGCAGAGGCTTATACAAGATAAGGATGTACCCGTTCAGACCTGGTCGGACAATATGTCGGACAATATTTTTTGGAGGTGTTCAATGAAAGTTATCGATTTAACGATTCCGCTGGGTGTAGGGACCCCGCCCTGGCCAACCTACATTCCTCTGCAGGTACAATACTTTAAGCGTCTGGCTCCTAATGGGGCTAACGGTCAGGTGGTAACCCACTCGAACCATATCGGTACCCATCTGGACGGGGAAATCCACTTTTATACCCCCGGAAAGGATATTGCGAGCCTGGATATGGATTTCCTGGTCCATGAAGGGGCCATCGTAGACCTGTCCGATGTATGCGGCGATTATGACGTGTACACCTCCAAAATGGTGGAGGAACGGGTGGAAGTAAAAGAGGGGGATATCCTCATCATTCATACGGGATACCATCATTATGGCTGGGACCAGCCCACCGGAGACGAAATCCGGTACATGATTAAGCATCCCGGGCCGGATCGGGAATTTGCTGAATGGGCAAAGAAAAAGAAACTCCGGTGGATCGGCGTCGACTGCGGCAGTGCGGATCACCCCATGAACACCAAGATCCGGGAATGGATGCCCCGGCAGGCTAAGGAGTGCGATGCCCATTTTCAGAAGAAATATGGCAAATCCCTGGAAGAGTTCTTCAGCGATGATAAGTACCAGTTGATGCATATCGAAATGTTCGACAAGGGAATTATCCATGCCGAATGTGTGGGCGGCGACATCGATCTGCTCCTGAATCAGCGGGCGGTTATCGGCTGTTATCCCTGGCGTTTTGTGGACGGCGAATCCTCCATTGCCCGTATTGTAGCCCATGTAGAGGATGACCGTTATGAAGAATTGATGAAGAAAAAGGCCAAAGCAGAACTTACCCGGTTTGGTGATGTGGCTGGTGCAAAGAATCCCTGGCTCCATGAGGAAGCCAGAAAGAACCATAAATAGAGGAGCAAATCATGGCAATTGATGAGATGGAGAAAAAACTGAGACCCCCAGAGATAGAGCTGAAGCCCTATCCACCCAAGGTAATTACCCTGGCTTCGGGAGAAAAGATGGTAGTCCGCGAAGCCCGCCGGGAAGAAGTTGGTGTTCTGCTGGGTACGGTTGCCCCCCTTATCGGTGTTGCAGCTGATTTTTATGATATCGTCGCTGCCCGTATGTATTCGGAAATCTTAGGCTGGTACCGCTACCGGGTAGCCAACGAATTTGTTCTCGTTGGTGCAATTAACGGCGTTATCGCCGGTATCGTAACCAGCCGCCATGTGGATGACAAGCTTGGTATGAGTCTCCACACCCTTACTATTAAGCGGGGCCTCCGGGTCGGTGCCCAGCTTTTTGCTGCCAAGATTGAACACCACATCGATATTCTTGGTGAAGATGAAGTATGGATCGTGGCCGAGAGCCCCAATGGCTTTAAGCGCTGGATGATTGAATATCAGCTGGAAGACCGGTCCCACCTGTATCCTCAGGTCCGGCATGAACTCGGCGGGGTTCCCACCTATGTACTGACCCGCAAGCTCTGGAATGATGTAAAAGCGGTGAAATGCACTGGTACCCGTCCTGTTTCAGAAGAGGACCTTAAGTCCGCTGAAAAACTGATCATGCCCAGTGAATATCCACAAATTCCAGGGTTTAAGAGGTAAATTATGGCCGCCAGAGTCGGTATTGTTGGAATCGGGCATACCCGGTTCGGAAATTCTTCGGAATACGACCTGGCGGACGTCATGGCCTATGCGGCTACTGACGCCCTCCAGGATGCGGGGTATCTGGAAAAACGAAAAGAAATTGACCAGGTCATTGTAGGAAACATGGCTTCGGGACTTTTCGTTCATCAATCTGCGGTGGCTTCCTCTTTAATAAGCCGCATGGATATGGAACCAGTCCCTGCTGAATTGGTCGAAAACGGACCAGCCTCCGGGGCCAGTGCCATTAAAATCGGTTATATGGCCATTGCCTCCGGGATGTGCGATGTGGTCCTGGTGGTTGGCGGCGAAGTGATGCGGAAGGTCAGCGGATGGATGGCCACCGATATAGTTGCAACCATGCTTCATCAGGAAGCGGAATACAATATGGGGCTCACCCTGCCATCCTTTGGCGGAATGTTCACCAGGCTTTATATGGAAAAGTATGGGCTTACAGAACGGGACCTGGCACTTCTTGCGGTAAAGAACCATGATAACGGGGCAAAGAATAAATATGCCCATATTCAGGCCCCGGTGAATATCGAAGCTATTGCGGATGGTCCCGAAGCGGAGGTTGTGAACAACTATGTGGCTGAACCCCTGCGGATGTATTCAACCTGTCCTGTTTCAGACGGTGCTGCCGCAGTGCTCCTGGTGAACATGGACTCCCCCCGGGTAAAGGACTTTAAGAAAAAGCCCATTAGAATTGCAGGCATCGCCAGTGCCACCGACACCCACTGCGTCCATAACCGTACGGACCCCCTGCAGCTGAATGCGGTCCGCATTGCCGCTGAAAAGGCCTACAAAATGGCCGGTGTGGGCCCAAAGGATATTTCCTTTGCAGAACTTCATGATGCATTCTCTATCCTGGAACTGGCCATCAGCGAAGAGGTCGGTTTCTTTGAGCGGGGCAAGAGCTATCTTGCGGTTCGCAATGGGGAAACCAGGATTGATGGACGGCTCCCGATTAATACCTCCGGAGGCTTAAAATCAAAGGGCCATCCGGTCGGTGCTACCGGGGTATCCCAGGTGGTTGAACTGGTCCGTCAGCTCCGTGGTGAGGCAGAACCGGGCCGCCAGGTAAAGGACCCGAAGTATGGTATGGCGGTGAACTTTGGTGGTTTTGGCAACAACGTGGTTGCCGTTATTTGTGCAAAGGAATAAGGGGTCAGCTATGTTTATCGATTTCAGCCAATACGAAGTAAAGGCCCCCAAGATTAAGGCCTTTAAGTGTCAGAGCTGCGGGGCCATCTATTATCCAGCACCGATGATCTGCTCAAAATGTAATGCCCGGAGGGACCCGGTAACCGGCAAGGGCTGGGAAACCTTTGACCTGGAAGGCCCCTGTACCCTGCTTTCCTGGACCAGGGCTTGGAATTTACCGGAAGGGTATACCAAAAAGTATATGCTCTTTGGTATAGTCCAGTTCGAAAACGGACTGCGAGCCTCGGGGCGGCTGGAAGTGGATAACCCGGTTATCGGGATGAAACTTACCGCTACGGTCATAGAGTCCGATGAACGGCCGGGAAAACCGGTAAAGGTATTTGTGTTTAAGTAGGAGGATCCAATGGCCGACGGACGGAACGGGCGTAATCTCAGTGCAGAGGTCTACGAGACCCTATCAGAACGAATTCGCACCTGGCTCTATCCGCCTGGCCATCGGCTTACCGAAGAAGAACTTTGTAATGAATTTGGTATGAGCCGCAGTCCCATCCGGGAAGCCCTGAACATGCTTGTGGAGGCTGGTCTTGTAGATAAGGCTGAACGGAAGGGGTACCGGGTCCGCAAAATTGATCTGCAGGAACTGCAGGACCTCTACGATACCCGGCTGGTGCTGGAACTGGCGGTCATTGAACGGATCTGTGAACGGGGGATAAGTTCCGGACTCCTCAGGCAGCTTAGAAAACGCTGGAAGGAACTGCGGGACGCCCTGCCGGCCATGGCCCATGAGGCAGCCCTGGAGGATGAACACTTTCACGAAGCCCTTGCTGCCGAAGCAGGCAATAGGGTGATGCAGCGTATTCTTAAAGAGATTGATCGTAGTATCCATTTTGTCCGGCTTTCGGATATTACCGATCCGGAACGTCTTCGCAAAACCTGTTCGGATCATCTGGAGATTCTTGATGCCCTTGAAAAGCATGATCTACAGAGGGCCAAGGAATTAACCCGTGAAAACATACTCTGGGGCAAAGAAAAGGTTGCAAATGCCCTGAAGGAAGCTCTGGTGCGTTCCTATGGCATGGTATAGCATGGAATCAAGTGCTGAAGGCACTGCGGTTCCTCCAGAATCGGTGAATCTATTAACTGCAATTCAAAGAGGCTCTCTTTTCCCAAAGGAACCCTTTAATTGTAAAATTCACTCTCTATTTGCCCATGCTGTTAACCTGGAAATTCCTGATTTCCCCCTCTTATATACCCTGGTAAATCAAGAGTTCCTGATGCATCCCCTGGCGGCCCTCATTTCAAACAGCGGTTATACATCCTTTGAATCCCTCAAGCTCCAAACTGGCCAGAGTGGATACTTTGATGGGATGAGTCTTACTCTTGGTCCTACATGCAGGATTAGCTTTCCAAAAGTAAGGACGGCCCGTGCCTGTGATGAACGAGTCCCGGATCTGAATTTATCCCATGGGGAATTTCAGGATCAACTTGATCTGGCTGGACAAGCTCTGGAGTATGCCCAGACACAAAAAGATACTGTACTTCGCTGGAATTCCGCCAAAAGACAACCCTATTACAGGCTTTCAGGTTCAAAACAGAACTGGGCTTCTTTTAGTGAAGCTGTAAACAATTTGGTGCTGGCTTTGCATAAAGAAAAAATCTCCGAAGCCCTCACTGCAACTTTACAGCTTGTAGGTTTGGGGCAGGGGCTTACACCTTCGGGAGATGACTTTCTCTGTGGTTTTATTCTGGCCCTGTGTATGGGTCAAATGGATACGCTGATTCTTGATACCTGGCTCTGGGGGCTTGCAAATGAACTTGGTGTTGGAGAATTGCCTGCAAAAACAACAAAAGAGCTGACCAGCAGGGTTTCAAAAACCTTTTTGTACCTGGCGACCAGGAAAAGGTTCAGCAAACTATTGTTGCAGATGGGACGGTCCTATTCCAAAGACCCAGCTTCATGGATGAGTTTTTTGAGCCTGCTGGAAACCTATGGGCATAGCTCTGGACTGGATAGTGCCACCGGGTTTCTGTATGGAATGGCAACGGTGGATAAAAGGAGGAATTGATGGCACGTAAAATAGCTGTTGTTGCAGTGGGAGGCAATGCGCTGATCCGGGATCCCAAGAAAACCGGGCTTCAGTATCAGTTTGAGTCGGTGCGGCTTACTGTTCCCTATATAGTGGATCTTATTCAGGCAGGGTATTCCGTGGCGATTACCCATGGCAACGGTCCCCAGGTTGGTTTTTTACTGCGTAAAAACGAAATCAGCGCGAAGGAAGTGCCGCCAGCCCCGTTGGATTATATCGGTAGCAATACCCAGGGGTCCATCGGCTATATGTTCGAAACTTCCCTCTATAACGAATTCCGTCGTCGCGGTATGCCGAACCGGGCGGTGGCACTGGTCACTGAGACTGTGGTAGATCCCAAGGATCCGGCGTTCCAGAACCCCACAAAGCCTATAGGTTCCTTTATGGACGAGGCCACCGCCCGGATGCGGCACGAACAGGACGGGTGGACCGTAGTGGAGGATTCCGGCCGGGGCTGGCGGCGGGTAGTTCCAAGCCCCAAGCCGAAGCGGATCATTCAGGAAAGTATAATCCGGGAACTTTTGGAGCAGGGCGAGACGGTCATCGCCGTGGGCGGCGGCGGTGTCCCCGTGGCTGAGGCCGAAGACGGCACCATATCGGGACTGGAAGCGGTGATCGATAAGGACCTGGCATCCAGTGTGCTCGCCTCATCAATTGGGGCGGACCTCTTCCTGATTTCTACCGAGGTAGAAAAGGTTGCCCTGGATTTTACCAAGCCAAGCCGCCGCTGGCTCGACAAACTTACTATAGCGGAGGCGGAGGAATACCTGGCCCAGGGCCAGTTCGGCAAGGGCAGTATGGAACCAAAGGTAAGTGCGGTAATCGACTATCTTAAGAGGGGCGGCAAAGAAGCGATTATCACCAATTCAGAAAACATGAGCCGGGCTCTGCGGGGAGAGTCTGGAACCCGGTTCATTCCGTAATACCGAAATCCCGAAATAAGGAGGTGCTATGTTACATCAATTTTCCTATGCAGCCCCCCGATCAAAGTCGGAGTTGTTTTCGATTCTGGACGATCAGGGTGCTAACGCAAAGGTTCTGGCAGGCGGAACTGATTTATTGGTGAATATCCGCAATGGGGTCATGAAACCCCGGCTTGTGGTGGATATAAAAAAGGTATCCGGTTACCAGGGCATCAGTTACAGCCCTACCGAAGGTCTTATATTCAGGCCCACGGTGACCATCAACGAAATCCTTCGGGATGCTTCGGTCCGGGACCATTATCCGCTTTTACAGGAATGCGGTCATGATCTGGCCAGTTATCAGGTCCGGAACCGGGCGACCATAATGGGTAATGTGGTAAACGCATCCCCCTGTTCGGATATGGCCCCGGCTCTGCTTTGTCTTGGTGCCCGGGCGGTGATTGCTTCGAGTAAGGGAACCAGAGAAGTACCCTTTAAGGAATTTTTTACGGGTGTAAAAAAGACCGTCCTTAGTCCCACCGAAGTTCTGGAGTCCATTGTGGTACCTGCATCTTCTGCAGGCGGTCGCGGAGCCTACAGAAAGCTGAAACGGATCAATGGGCACGATTTGGGGATCGTCGGTGTGGCGGTTTATATTCAGGGGGATCTGCTTCGTATCGCAGCCAGTTCCTCTGCTCCTACCCCGGTAGTTACTCCGGATCTGCCGGCTGACATCTCAGTAGAGGATGCGGTGGCTGCCATAAAGAAAATCATCAGTCCCATCAGTGATGTACGGTGCAGCAAGGAATACCGGGAATTTATGGTGGAAGTATTTGTAAAACGACTGCTGGCGGAGGTGAGAAAATGAAGATCTCGGTAAAAATAAACGGCGAACTCTATGAACGGGATGTGGCAGAAAACCGGACCCTCCTGCGTTTTTTGCGGGAAGACCTGGGCCTTACGGGCACCAAGGAAGGCTGCGGGGCAGGGGAGTGCGGCGCCTGTACGGTCTTTATGAATGGGAAAACGGTCAATTCCTGTATGGTCCTGGCGGTAGAAGCGGATGGTGCAGAGATTGAAACCATAGAAGGGGAAGCGAAAGATGGCACCCTGTCGAAACTGCAGGAAGCCTTTGATAAAAACAATGCGGTCCAGTGCGGCTTTTGCACTTCCGGTATGATCATGTCCGCCCGGGAGCTGATTCGTATCCACCCGAAACCCACGGTAGAAGAAATAAAAGAAGGGCTGGAGGGTAACTTCTGCCGCTGTACGGGCTATCAGCAGATCATAGAAGCGGTCCTGGATGCCACGGGACAACTCGAAAAGAAGGAGGGATTGAAATATGCTGGAAAATAGCGATCCCAAAACCTTAAAATATGTCGGTAAGGCGGTCCGCCGCGAAGAGGCTATCGAAAAAATCACCGGCGCCGCCACCTATGTAAGTGATATGGTATTACCGGGTATGCTCTACGCCCAAGTAAAAAAAAGCCCCCATGCTCGGGCCCGCATTATAAAGATTGATGTATCCAAGGCCCAGGCTTTGCCGGGGGTTCGGGCGGTGCTCACCGGGGAGGAGCTTAATTACAAGCTCGGTCTTTATATTGTTGATAAGGATATACTCGCAAAAAAGGAAGTCCGTCACTATGGCGAAGCCGTAGCGGCGGTGGCCGCAGATACCCTGGAAATCGCAAAAAAAGCGGTAGATCTCATCGATGTTGAATATGAGGTTCTGGAGCCCATACTGAACCACATGGATGCTATAAAAGAGGGAGCCCCCCTCATCCACCCCGATCTGGGCAAATACGATTATTTTAAGCCCGCCTTTTCTCCCCAGCCGGGAACTAATATTGCTACCTGGAATAAGATGCGCAAGGGGGATGTAGAAAAGGGCTTTGAAGAATCGGAATGGATTATTGAACGGGAATACACGAACCCGAGTGTCCAGCATGTACCTATGGAAACCCATGTGGCCATAGTGCAGTGGGGAAAGGATGATAACATCACCATCTGGTCCAGCGCCCAGTCTCCCTTTACCGTGCGGAACCTGTTCTGCTATGCCTTTAAGCTGCCCCTGAACAAGGTGAGGGTTCTGGTTCCCCATGTGGGCGGCGGTTTTGGCGGCAAGGCGGGGATTCATATTGAACCTCTTACAGCGGTTCTTTCTAAAAAAGCCGGAGGCCGGCCGGTGAAATTCCAGGCTACGAGGGAAGAGGAATTCTCCCTGTTACCCTGCCGCAGCGCTCTGACCTATCGGATTAAGACCGGTGTGTCAAAGGATGGTCGTATCCTCGCCCAGAAAATGACCATGTACTGGGATGCAGGAGCCTATGCGGACTACGCAGTCAATGTTACCCGGGCTTCCTGCTATTCTGCCAACGGACCCTATGATATTCCCAATGCCTGTGTCGATGCCTATACGATTTATACCAACAAACCCTATGGTACCGCCTACCGGGGCTTTGGTCATGTGGAATTCCACTGGGGCCTGGAACGGCACATGGAACTGGTTGCCCGGGCTATCGGTATGGATCCCCTGGAGTTCCGCCGCAAAAACGCTCTCAGACCCGGATCTACTACCCTATCCGGTGAAGTAATCCAGGAACACACCGGCAATGTTCTTAAATGTATCGATGAGGTCGCCAAGTCTATACATTATGGAACCTTAACGGAAGAAGAAAAGGAACGGGAACGGAAGACGGGCCGGAAGATCGGTAAGGGTATTGCGGCCCTTCATAAGGCCCCAGCCATGCCTTCCTTCACGGCCACTTCGGCGGTCATCAAGATGAACAGCGACGGGACCGTGAATGTAAACGTGGGCCTCATGGAAATTGGTCAGGGTTCCAGCACAGCCTTCCAGCAGATTGTGGCAGAACGCCTGGGTTTCCCCCTGGAGAAGGTTAAGGTTACTGTGGAAAAGGATACCGACCGTGATCCCTACGATTGGCAGACCGTGGCTTCCAAGGGGCTCATTCTCTCCGGGAATGCCTGTATCCTCGCTGCGGAGGACCTCCTGAAGAAGGGCTATGAGGTGGCTGCCCAGATTTTAAGGGCTAATCCTGCGGACCTGGCCCATGACGGGGACAAGATATATGTAAAACATCACCCCGCAGAGGCGGTTACCTGGGCAAGTATCTCTATCGGTTACGCCTATCCTAACGGAAACGGTGTGGGCGGACCCCTCATCGGTGTTGGTCAGTATATAGCCCAGGGCTTGAGCAACCTGGATAAGGAAACCGGTGTGGGCAATCCCGCGTTGGACTGGACCTATGGTGCCCATGGAATCATTGTAGAAGTAGACCCCGAAACGGGTGAATACAAGATTCTAAAAATAGCCAGTGCCTTTGATGTAGGAAAGGTTATCAGCGAAGATATGGTTCGGGGTCAGGCTATCGGCGGCATGATCCAGGGCCTTGGGACCGCAATTTGCGAAGGGTACATCTACGATAAGCAGGGGCACCTCCTTAACCCCTCCTTTACGGACAATAAGATCCCCACCGCTAAGGACCTGCCTGAGCAGATTGAGACCATCGCGGTAGAAACCCCGCAGCTGGATGGTCC
>JAAYUZ010000120.1 GCA_012517385.1 Treponema sp.
CATCTGTTCCATGTTACCCTTGGGGTATGCCCCATCCCCACGATTACGGCTACAAGGACCTCTTCTCCCATCCTCAGTTCCTTTTAGGATGAGCTGGTACCGATGCTGTCAGAGATCGTGAAGATTCTTGAGCAGGAGCAGCCTGATGTGTATCGGGCATTTATACAATGGCTCTTCAGCTTTTTCTCTGAACCCGTACCCGACTGGGTAGGGGAACTATCTCAGCTTAGGGAGGTACCGACCATGCTGGCGACGACTGTAAAACAATGGGAACAAGACCTGGTACAGCAAGGGTTACAGCAAGGGCTACAGAAGGGGCTATTAGAAGGAGAAAAGCGGAAAGCCCTTGCTACAGCTCGCAAGCTGAAGCAGAAGGGCATGAGCATTCATGAAATAGCAGAACTTACCGGCCTTAGCATCGATGAGGTACAGAAGCTGTAATATCTGTTAAAAATTTGTTTAGTAACAACTGAACTTTTGTACCCTTATCCCCGCTTCTTTTCAGCCGGTCTGAGCTTGCTAGGTTAGCATGATTTCAAAACTGATAACTGTGCGTTTTACCACATCATTGCGAACCTGTTTGGCGAGGATTCAAATAATCGTCATTCCACTGGCATATTCCTGCTTTAAGAACTCTTCTTGGATTTTAATGAAATTTTAGTCGAGTATTTCGTTGAGCTTTGTTGTAATATACTCGCGATAAGGAGCGAGCAGCTTGCGGTTCGGTTTTGGTGCTGGCTGCGGTAGTATATTAATATAATTTCAAACTATGCAGTCGCTCCTCCTGAGAATCTCGGCGAAATCCTGTTGTTGATTGTGATGAATCAACAGTAGGATATCCCCGCCTTTTATTGTCACCCTAAGAGCGGTATCCGCCTTGTCAACACTACCAGAGGCTAACAGGTTTTTATCGCTCAGGGGACATAAGGCTTTGCGGATTACAGCGGCGGTGTTGTATCAATATTCATATCCGGAATATTCGCTTCAATCCACTCCTTATTGTTGTTGTACAATTCTTCATCCATCCGCAGCAGTTTGATATTGGTGTCCTTTAAAGCCGTAATATCTGTCAAATTCGGATTGTCTCGGATATCCACTTCCCCGTATTGGCCATGAAAGGTTTCCAGCCCCTGTAAACTGGAAAGATTACTCTTCTGAATGATCAATCTATCTATTTTTGTAAACTGTGAGAAATCAGGGATTTGGGTTACAGGACACTTAAAAATACCTATACGATTTATAGTTGGGCAGGTTGATATTTCATCTAATGAGGTTATTGGAGCTTCAGTTATTGAAAGCATTTCTAAGTTTTTAAATAATTTTAATTGCAATAACGAGAGATCTTTTAAATCAGAAACCCTATACATTTTTAAATATTTCAGATTTTTTAAGAGATATATTTTTTTATAAACCTCTTCACCATATTCTGATTCCTCAAGCATTAAGCTATCAATAAAATCTAAGGCTTTCTCTGGTAATTGAAAAAAAGCATCAAAGTCAAATTTCCCTAAATGCTTTAAATTTGGTCTAATGGTTATTTCATTTTCATTAGTTCCGAATGCTACCATACGGTCATCAAATTGTGCCATAAAATGTAACAGAACTTTCCTGTAATCGGTTAAATCCTTCTCCTCCTTTGGCGTAACAGCTTCCTCAGGAGGCGTTCCCTGAGTACTCGTTTCATTCTTACCAGAGAAATTCTCTTTTTTCACCTGGCATCCGATAAGTACCAAAAAAACTAATACCATCATTACCGTTACGTTCTTCAGCATTGTTTTATTTCTCCTTCTAATTATCGATTTTGAAGAAAGTCTATACCGTTATTAATGTTATAGTAGTAACTATAGGGTGCATATCCAGAGGAGTACTTGTTCACAAAATAGTTGTATCTATAGTTCTCTGGAATTGCATTGTATTGAGAACTGGATAAGGTCGGTATAGCCGAAAATCGTGAACTGTCCGGGGCACTGAACATTTAAAGAAAAGAATCCCGCCGTACACGATAGGGATCAACTACCCCGCCATACTGCCCCATGAACTGGGTGTGTAGATGGATAAGATACTGATCCATCAGCCCATTACCTGATCCCCCCATATACCCCATAAAGGTATTCCCGGTGACAAAATCACCAACCGAAACGGGCGACTCCCCATCATAATGCATCTGCTGCTGGAATACCCCAGTAGACATGAAAGTATTCTCATACATATATCCCAGTTCCGTTATGGTTGAATAACCTGAACTGCTGGTATTCAGTCTCTCACCGCGAACAAATCCGGAGAATCGATTGTAAATCGCAGGATTATTATTTTCATTATCTCCACTTACAAAATCCTCACCCTTATGCTGACCATCCTGATATATATTTTGTCCGTTTATTTCAATATAGCTACCTTTAAATTCCTGGGAAAGTCGCAAAGCTTCATCCGATAACTTTCCATTATAATAAAAGTCGTTCATGGCGCGCACCAGTCTGGCAAACCGGGCATCCTTTATTGAGTTGATACTAAGCGGGGCGTAGTTTTTATTGGAGGCAATCGCATGGGCTTCATCATAGTAATAACTGGCAAACACTTCCGTTGCAATACTACCCCCGAATTGATTCATCACCATTTCCATATTCAGCGCCTTGCCCATGTTCAGACTGCTCAGATTTATATTCTGCACAATTCCCGGGGCTATCTCGGCAGCATGGGCTTCCACCC
The DNA here is from genome assembly GCA_012517385.1 of Treponema sp. Taxonomy (GTDB): domain Bacteria; phylum Spirochaetota; class Spirochaetia; order Treponematales; family Breznakiellaceae; genus Gracilinema. The sequence continues at coordinate 2,707 of JAAYUZ010000120.1, forward strand.
AGCTGACGTCCTTATAATTACCCGTACTTGAAATTATACCTGAATCCCTCATAAGCTTCTGGGCCAAAAGTATTTGTCCCTGACTGTAACTATTATAAGCCCTGTCATGGGTCCCTCCATTCAGGATATTCAATAACCCGGTTTCCACTCCCGCAGCGCCTATCGTATTAATACCCTTTGTCTTCGTATGACTGCCATCTGCATTGATATAATTCCCTGCTTCATCTTTCAGCCATCCATCTCCATCGTACACCAGGGTTCCATCATTCATCAGTTTCCAGTAATCTGCGGACGATTCATACCCTGCTAACACCTTATCTAAGAGGCTTGTATTGCCCGTTTCATCAGCAATCATTGCGGCTATTACTTCTCCCGCCATTGCGCTCCCTAGGCTCCCCTTCCCATAGGTCTGGCCTAATGCTTTTGCCGCACCTATGTGCCCCTTCACCGCCCTATCGGTCTCAAGCTGCTGGCCTGCTTCACCATCATCTACTCCGTTCCGATAAGATTCATGGGCCAGGAGTATGTTCATCCCAAAGCGGCTCCCATCGGCCAGCGCATCCCGGCCAATAGAGATCGTTTTCGTCCCGTCCCCATGGGCTTCTGTCTTTGCCGAGTAAGCCCCTTGAGCGTTTTCTTCTACATTCGTCATACCACTCAAGATTTCCTTATACAAGGCTAATTCCTTTGCTCCCCCAACCGAATAGAGGGTCCTCAAGCTGCTGGTGTATTTGTGGGCCTCCGCCTCCTTACTCGTCCAGAGTTCCGCATTCACCCGCCAGGCATCAAGCCCCGCAAGACTCTGAGCCACGGTCCCGAGGCTCACATCAGCCCCGCCCATCCCGAGATTCATTGTCGCACCCTTTCTCCCAAGGTGCAACTCCAGAAGTCCATTTTTGATCTGCCCTCCGGTGAAATCGGCCATATTTAATACATTGAGCGAGAAATCTCCGGTGAGCGCATAGTTTACTCCCTGACCTGCCAGGCTCCCTAGGGTGTTGTTAAGATTATACACATCTCTTTGGTTCTTTTGAGAGAATCCAAAGAGCTTTTCTCCAGCATTCCAATTATTTAATAATCCACTCGTTAAGCTGCTCGTCATCCCCGTAGCAGCGCTGATGAGGCCGCCCTGCACGCCGGCATTAAAGCTGTCGGCGGACCAGCCGAGGCCAGTAATGTTGCCGTCCTTGTCATAGGTGAGATTAAAGGCATTCACTGCACTATTTAGGGTGCTCGTGGCAAGGGTCTGGAGGCCTCCCATGGGACTCGTGGCTATCACTCCCAGAGTACCCGTCCCAACCTTGCTACTGACCAGCCCGGTGAGTCCTCCGCCTTGGGCAAAAAAGCCTGTTTTTATCCCGCCAAAACCGTTAAACACTCCGCCCACCCCGATGTTCACCGCACTCGTAAGGGCCTTCTTCCCAAAGTCCAATCCCGCCTCTTCCCAGCTCTTGTAGCCCCCGCTCACATCCAGCATGGCAAAGACCGCATCATCAGTCAGGTTTAAAGCTGCATTGGCTAAGAGAGCTGGCAGCGTGGCTCCTCCGCTCACCACCGTCGCTGCTATCGTTACCCCAATATCGGTTACTCCACGGATCGTCGGCGCCTTGAACCAGCTCGACCGGTCGTCCCAGGCGGGTTTATCCCACATCGGCTTATTCACAGTCGCCCAGCCCTGGCTCTCCCGTATAGACCAGTAGATGTAGCTCCTCATCAGCCGGCCCAGTTCCCCCATCCCCTTATCAACCCAGATGCCCTCTATCCCATCATCAATGTTGGGGTTCCCTTGCAGTATCGGCTCATAGCCGATATAGCGTCCAAATTCTCCAGCTCCCCACTCACGGCTCTCCTCCTTCGTCTCTTCCACAACTTCCTTACTAGCCTTAAAAGTCGTGATCATGGTCCACAGGTCATTGGCTACTTGTTTCTTCTTCTCTACAGTTTTTTTTACTCGCCGATTCTCCTTCGCTTCCACGCTGTTGTCTTCCTCACTCCCGAAGATGGTCTCGCTTTCCTTCTTCACCTCATCCTGGGCGTTCTTAATCAGGGCCTGGATGGCGCTCGCTTCAAGCCCTTCGAGCTTGTTATCTGACAGGTCCGTACTGAGGGTCACCGGTTTCATGATATAGGCCTTATACCCTTCCACGCTGGCCCGTTCGGTTACTACCGGGTCCATCAACGTTGAGTAGACCACCACGTCCTTACTGTAGTTCTGGCCTTCCTTCCGCCAGCTCCCCTTGAGTACAAAGGTGTCGTCCATCCCTTCCCGGAAGTTGTTGTTGGCGCTCTGTACCTGTTCTTCCAGTCCCTTGATGGCGGCCTGGGCCATGTCCCGAGCCTGGGCTGCCAGAAGCCGGGCCTGCCGGCTTGCCAGTTCCTGGTTCGCCTTCCGGCTGAAGCTTGTCGCCGCTACCTGGGCTTTCCCGCTGTCCCAGAGTCCCAGCCCCCCAAGTCCGGTCCGTACCTCCCGTGCCGCTGTTTCAGCGCTGCCTATACTTGCCTCAAGGGCCCTTCCCAGGTTTGTTATCCCCGCCAGGTTCAGCACTTCTTCCATCTCCGCCCGGGCACTTTCGGCTCCGCTTTCAAGGCTCGGGACCATCCCCAGGGTGTCAAAACTTCTGGCCCCCGCCTCTGCGTCGGATCCCACCAGGGCCAGCATCGCTTCGCTTGAGGCCTCCATGGCCGTTGCGGTGGCCCGCTCTGCCCAGGCTTCCTTTTCCTTAAGCCCAGATAGGTACGCCGTATCCCAGGCAAGACTCCCCTCCTCGTAGGCAGCATTGAA
>JAAYUZ010000121.1 GCA_012517385.1 Treponema sp.
AAAAAAAGGGGCTGTCTAGATTCTTTTCGACAGCCCCAAAACAGTATATGGCTTATTTAAATATGAGCCCATCCCCAGCGCGGTCTACAATGACCTCAGAGCCTTCCTTATAGCGGCCGGCGATAATTTCACGGGCCAGGGGATTTTCCAGTTCAGCCTGGATAGTCCGCTTGAGAGGCCGGGCTCCATAGAGAGGATCGTACCCCCGTTCAGCCAGGAAAGCCCTGGCGGCTTCAGTAACGGTGAGCCGGATCTTGCGGTCCTCCAGCCGTTGGGCCAGGCGATTAAGCTGGATATCCACAATCTTGTGAATTTCAGCCTGACCAAGCCGGTTAAAGATCACCGTCTCATCAATCCGGTTCAGGAATTCGGGTCTGAAGGATGCCTTTAGAAGTTCCTGCAGGGCTCCCCGAATTTCCTCAGTACTGGTGGCATTCAGAATCAGGTCGGACCCCAGGTTACTGGTCATGATGATGATCACATTTCGGAAGTCCACTACCCTGCCCTGACCGTCGGTAAGGCGCCCATCGTCCAGAATCTGCAGGAACACATTGAACACATCCGGATGGGCCTTTTCGATTTCATCGAACAGGACCACACTGTAGGGCCGCCGGCGAACCGCTTCAGTAAGCTGGCCCCCCTGTTCATAGCCCACATAGCCCGGGGGCGCACCAATAAGACGGCTTACGGTATGCTTTTCGCCATATTCGCTCATATCAATCCGGGTAAGGGCCTTTTCTTCATTAAAAAGGAATTCCGCCAGGGTCTTGGCCAGCTCAGTCTTACCCACACCGGTGGGCCCAAGAAACAGGAAGGACCCGAGGGGCCTGGCTGCGTCGCTTAAGCCCGCCTTATTGCGCCGAATAGCATCGGCCACGGCCTGCACTGCCAGGTCCTGACCAACCACCCGCTTTTCCAGAACCTTTTCCAGTTCAAGGTACTTCTGCAATTCGCTGGAAAGCATCTTGGATACGGGAATACCGGTCCAGCTTGATACAACCGCAGCGATGTCCTCTTCGCTCACCTCTTCGCGGAGGAGGCTTACTTCGCCCCGTTTGGCCTCCATACGGTCGGAAATTTCTTTTAACTTCCGCTGAGCCTCCGGGATGCGGCCATATTTTATTTCAGCAGCTTTATTCAGGTTTCCCTCCCGCTCATAGCGGGCCTCTTCGATTTTCAGTTCTTCAATCTGCTGTTTAAGGAGCCGCAGTTCCTGTATATCCTTCCGTTCGCTTTCCCAACGGGCCCGCATGGCGTCCCGTTCAGCGGTAAGGTCCGCGATTTCCTTTTCGAGCTTCTGCCGTCGTTCCACCGAAGCGGGGTCATCTTCCCGCTGGAGGGCCTGCCGTTCTATGGATAGCTGAAGCAGTTTCCGTTCAAGCTTGTCCAGTTCGGTGGGCCGGCTGTCCAGTTCCATTTTAAGACGGCTCGCCGCTTCGTCCACCAGGTCAATGGCTTTGTCAGGGAGAAACCGGCTCGTGATGTACCGGGTCGAAAGAGTTGCGGCGGCTACCAGGGCTTCGTCCTTGATACGCACCCCATGGTGTACCTCATAGCGTTCTTTGAGACCCCTGAGTATTGCTATGGTGTCTTCTACCGAAGGTTCGGCGCAGTAAACCTGCTGGAAGCGCCGCTCCAGAGCCGCATCCTTTTCGATGTATTTCCGGTACTCATCCAGGGTGGTAGCCCCGATACAGCGGAGTTCACCCCGGGCCAGAGCGGGTTTCAACAGGTTGCTTGCATCTGTGGCACCCTCGGCAGCGCCCGCCCCCACAAGGGTGTGGAGTTCATCAATAAAAAGGATGATTCGGCCTTCCGCTGCCTGTACTTCGTGGATAACCGCCTTGAGCCGTTCTTCGAACTCGCCCCGGAATTTTGCCCCGGCGACGAGGGCTCCCAGGTCCAGTGCAAGGAGCCGCTTGTTTTTTAACCCCTCGGGGACGTCCCCTTCTACAATACGTCGGGCAAGCCCCTCCACAATGGCGGTTTTACCCACACCGGGCTCTCCAATGAGAACCGGGTTATTTTTTGTTCGCCGGGAAAGGACCTGCATGACCCGGCGGATTTCTTCATCCCGGCCGATGACCGGGTCCAGTTTTTCCTGCCGGGCCAGGGCGGTCAGGTCGCGGCAATACTTATCGAGAACCTGGTACTTTTCTTCCGGATTCTGGTCCGTCACCCGGGCGTTACCCCGGACCGACTTCAGGGCTGAGAGGATGGCTTCCTTGGTGATGCCATTCCGTTTAAGGATATCCGGAGCTGCCCCCTCCGCCTGGGTCATGGCGATAAGGATGTGTTCGGTGGAAACAAAATCATCCTTTAGGGATGCGGCTTCCGCTTCGGCCTTGGCAAGAACCTTGCTTGCGGCGGGAGAGAAATACAGCTGGGCCGCGTCTCCGTAAACCTTTGGTTTAGAAGCTATTAGTTTGCGGGCTTCCTGAGAGATGAGTTCCGGGTCTGCACCAATTTTTTCCATAATCGGTGCTACAATGCCCCCCTCCTGATCCACCAGGGCGAGCAGGATATGTTCCAGTTCCACCTGGGTCTGGTCATTTTTTTGGGCCAGGCTGGAGGCCTCCTGGAGCGCCTCCTGTGCTTTGATGGTAAGTTTATCGTAGTTCATGTCTATAAGATACTTACCTGTGAGGCCTCTCGGCAAGCAGTTTTCCACAGTTTATGCACAGGAGGCTGCAACGCCCTGCAGGTCTCACTATAGGAGGGCGTTACAGTATCAAGGTTCCTTATTTTGATGGATACAGGAGTGGCATATCGGTTGCTTTCCCCTGAGCAGCCAGATCCTCGGGGATAACCTTCCAGTTATTCAGGCTCTCTACGGTTACCGCTCCCTGCTGTTTTTCAAACCACTTGAGGAGGTAATATCGGAGATCCTTGGTGGTCGCACTGGTGACGTACTTCATCGTCAATATATCAGCCTTAGCTAATCCAGCTCCTTTTTCAAGATGTCCGCCACCCCCCTGGGCTCGGTAGGAGTTAATGGCTACAGAATAGGTTTTGTTCATATCAAAGGGGCTGCCATCGGCCATGGAAATAATCGTAACCCGTTCACCTGCCGGTTTTGTCACATCCACAGTGTATATAATACCTGCGGCGGAGTCATAGTTATAATAGCGGGTAGCGGTGAGGTACGCACCGGTGCGGGCATCCTGTACAAGCTTGCCTTCCTTATCCTTCTGGAATGCGATGATATGGTTTCCGTCGTTCGGCATGATATCAAACCAGTATTTATATGAGTATTCCAGGAAGTCCTTAACCTGTTTACCGGTGAGGTTCATAGTATACAGGAAGTTCTCGTATACATAGAGGTTGAACATATCCCGTACATAAAGGGTGCCATCACTGCTGGATGGTATGGTGGCATTCATTGCCAGGGGAGCCGCAAAGGATATATCAGCCTTTTTGAGCCCCATGGCAGGATCGGCACAGAGTTCAAGTTGTATTCGATGAATCAGATCCACAAAGGCCGAATCCCCAAACATGGAATCTTTGGTAGTAATGGTGCCTGTCATTTTGCCAACCGGCCGGTCTACCCAGGCTTTTATCTCATCATAGGCTGACTGGAATTGGGAAACAAAGGCCGTGTCGGCAGGAACGGAACTCATATCCATGAGTTCACCCTGTATCGTTTTTTTCCAAACCTGAGCGTCCTTGTCCCATAACATGGAAAGGGTTACCACGGGGACTTTAGCAGCGTTGTTAAGGGCACCGTATATGTACACCTGCTTTCCGTTACTGTCCTTAACTTCCACTTTTTTCTTTGCCACCGGGTCCCAGCCTAAGCCATCCCAGCCTGAGTGATCATGACCGACAAAAATAATATCAAACCCAGGAACCTGTTCAGCCACCAGCTGGCTGGCATTTTCATTGTTTACCGTATCCCGGCTTGCTCCGCTATAGGTATAATCGACCCCGGCGTGGAAAAGGCCGACTAAAACATCGGGTTTTTCTTTTTCCATAATGATGGGAACCCACTTCTTTGCGGAGACGACCATGTCTTCGAATTTCATGCCGCTCCAGAATTGGGGTGGCAGCCAGTCGGGAATTTTAGGAGTGATAAGTCCCAGAATGGCGATTTTAACCCCTTCTCTTACAATTACCTTATAAGGGGTAAAGTAGGGGTCGCCATTTTCTTTAAGGATGTTTGCACAGATTACCGGAGCCTTTATTTCTTTATAGAGCTTGTCATACACCGGATGCCCAGCCTCGATGTCATGGTTTCCGACACCGACCGCATCATAATTGAGATAATTTACCGCCTGCCCCCAGATATGGGACACCGAGGTTTTTTCAAAATTATAATAGTATACTGTGGGCTGGCCCTGGAGGGAGTCGCCATTTTCCAGCAGTACCACATTCTTTTTAGTATTCCGGGCTTCCGAAACCAGGGTAGAAACCTGAGCCAGTGATGTGGGCATGGATTTAGCGGTAATGAAGTTGTAGGGGAAGATAACCCCATGAACGTCAGAGGTTTCTATAAAGGTTATTTCCAGGGGTGTTTGGGTATATTGTTCCCGGACCGAAGCTAGTTTGCTTGCGGAGCTTCCGCCATCCGGGGCGGTAGCACAAGCAAAAACCAGGAAGAGACTCAGCAGCACGAAACCGAGCTTGCCAAGCCAGCGAAGCTTGTCTTTTCTCATAATTTCCTCCTCTATAAGATGTACCCTTTTTTTAGGGGGAAATAATGGTACACCCGGGAATCAGGAAAAGCAAGTTTTTTCGTATACAATATCAAATACAAATAATTGAGGCTCTTTCAAAACTCAGGGCGTTTTGAAAGAGCAACCTTGAATGTATATGCAGTATTTTTACTATTCTATATAATATAAGTATTTATTTTTACATTGCAAAAATACTGCAAGAGGTTTTTGCAAAAGTAACAGACTTTTGCAAAAACCTCAATTTATTTAGCTAAAAGTTCAAAGGCCCGTTCCTTTTCATGGGGATAGAGATCTGGGGGCATATGCTCTTTTCCAAGACTCTGCGCAATAATATAGCGGGCACAATGCAGATTATTCGTTTTACAATAATCGGCCTTTAATTTTTCGATATCGGCTGGTTTATTAGCCAGTTTGCCATTGAAAAAAGGGCAACTTTCTATAAATTCACATTCAGACATATAATCACTCCTGGAATATTTGTAGGCAATTAAGTATAACGTAAAAAGGCAATTTTACAAATATAGAGGAGCACCACAATATGGAAAACCCGGTTGTATTTATGCATGGATTTACCCATGAGCAGATGCTGGCAATTATGAGGGCCGTCAAGGCTGCTGTAAAAGAGATGGGAGTTGACCCTCAATCAATAGCATTTTCGTCTTCTACCCCAACTAACCTGGAATGGAAAGTAAAGGATCTGATCGCAGAGGTCCGGGAAGAGCATGAATATATGAAAAAGAACCCGCCCAACGGCGGGCGGGTTGTCTAGTTATAACAGACAGCTCTGAGAATCAGGCTCCGGGGAAGTCCCGTACGGGTACCTTAAGTTTGTCCGCACTGGCGGCGGCCTGCCCGTTTCCCGCTATTACGGCATAGTTTGCCGATTCCAGGGCAGCCACAAGATACTCTCCTGCCTGTTTCAGAAGGTTTTTATCCATAGCTACGATGCTTTCGAGCTTCTTTTTACGCATCCAGTCTTCTATTCCCGTGAAGTAGCGGAGAAAGTCCGCAAAGCCCTTATCGGGATTAGTCCGGGGGCGCGTTTCCTTGGCAAAGGCACCAATAACAGCCTTTTCCAGATCTTCCCCATCGGGAAGGGTTTTCAGAGCCTTTTTCAGTGCACCGGGCAGGGCTTCCAGGGACCGGGATGGCGTCGGGTCCCGATAGGTAGCCATGATAAAGACCGGTTCAAGTCCATCTGGATAGGCAAAGGCCCCATAGGCTCCGCCCCTCATCCGGATATCCTCCCAGAGTATACCCGTAGAAAGCCAGTGGGAAAGAACGAGCTCAGCGGCCTGCATTTCGGTGGCAAAGGGGCTTGCGGATAAAGCCAGGGCAGCAAATCCTACCTGTAACGCCCCGGATTGATATACCGCCACTGTTTTATCCACAGGCGAGGAAGCGCTTGGCGCACGATCCTGTCCGGGGTGGGGGCCCCCATAGGGGGCTAAACGGGACTTAAGACAGGAAAGACAGGCTTCGATTCCCTCCCCCTGGGCGGTAACATTAACAATCATGCCACTTTTAGCGAAGAGTTCATCCCGAAAGGCCGCAAGTTTCCGGGCCACCACTTCAGGATCCTGCTCTACGATCCTGTGGGCGAATTCTATCTGGGGAATACCGTTCCACAGGTCATCTACAAAACGGGACCGGCTGAACGGGCGGGAAGCCTGTGAGATTGCAAATGAGTGGCCCGAGGGAGCAACCGAGGCATCCAGATCATTTTTATATTCAAGGAGCAGATCCTTAAGCCGGCGGGTATCTGAAAAATCTGCCTCACGCATCAGGGGAAGCACCAGATCCAGTGCAGGCTCTAGCTTTTCGTGCAGGGTCTTCATTCTAAAGATAAGCCAGTCCCGGTCACGGATGTGATAGACTCCTCCCGGAGCAGCAAGGGACCTGCCTGCCCCCGGAGCTGAAGAAGAGGTATGCAGAAGGGCATAGAAGCCCCCCACATGCCGGGCCATACGGCTAGAAAGCACATCATAGGGTGTACCGGGGATTCCCATCCCAGGTATGGTCCGGGCTAGCAGGGGCAGCCAGAGATACTGGTCCTCCGTAAGCAGATCCACAGGCAGGGCTATATCAATATACACTATTCCGTTGGTAAAAAGGTCGTGGCTCAGGAGGGGAATACCACCCAGGTCATGGATACTGCGGGGCACCGATTCGATGGTTGGGGCCAGGTCCTTCCGGGAAATGTGGGGAAGCCGGGCCAGGGCTTCTGGCGGGTCCTGGGACTCCTGAATGGTTTTAAGGCGCTGTGTCTGTTCTGCCAGGGCTTTTTTTTCTGATTCAGATAGTTCCGCCAGCAAACGATCCAGTTCAGCCTTCGTTTCCGCTTCCTGGGCCTCCGAAAGACCCACCTGCGGATCTACCGAAAGGAGGCACCGGTGAGGGTTGTTAAGCAGCCTGCTTTCGATAAGCTGCTCAAAGAAACGGGGCTCGGCTGCTATTCTTTCATTTAATTTGCGGAAAGATCTTTCAAAGAGGAGGCTGTTCCAGGGGGCCTTGCCATGGATCCAGGATCGCAGCACCCGGCGCATCCAGACAAGAGAAAAGGGGCCACCGACCCGTCGTATTTCCTGGTTGCTGAACCTCATGCCAAAGAGGGCCCCTTCTATTTCTTCAGAGGGAATTCCCCTGGCCACCAGGTTCTTCAGGGTGCTTAGAACGAGGTCTTCCAGGGCCCCTTTTTGGCTTCCCTCCATACCCCGAAGCCCCACGGTAAACACCAGCTGACGCAGTTCCCCTTCCAGCCCAGTAGCGGGGGCCACATCTTCGCCAAGCCCCGATTCTACCAGGGCCTTATGGAGGGGGGATCCATAATGGCCCAGGAGAATCTCCGTGAGGGCCGCCAAAGCCAGGGCTTCTTCCGTATCGGTGCTGTCCCCTAGAGCCCATGAAAGGAGGACCGTAGACTTCTGGGACCCATCGGTTGCAGGGTACGGAATAGAGAGTTCCCTGCTCTGAGCCCAGGGTGTTGCAAGAGGGATGGGCTCCACAGGCTTGCCGCTCTCAAGGTCATTGAGGATGGTCCTGTCTAAAAAGGCAAGTTGTTCTTCGGTCGGTATATTCCCGCAGAGCACAATTTTACAGTTGGCGGGATTGTAATGGTCCCGATGAAAGGCCCGTAAGTCCTCCCAGCGGAGTCGGGGTATATCCCTAGGGTCCCCACCAGAATCATGGGCATAGGGAGTATCGGGTAAGACCGATCGGAAGGACCAATCGGCAGCAATGGGATCCACCGAAGAATAGTTCCCCTTCATCTCATTAAACACCACCCCGGTCCGTTCAAGCCGCCAGGCTCCGCTCCCCTCATCCTGGGATAGGTCAAGCCGATGTCCTTCCTGCTGGAAAATCCATTCATCCAGAAGGGGATGAAAGACTGCATCCCCATAGACGGACATCAGGTTAAAGTAATCCTGCCGATTGGTGCTTGCCGCGGGATACACGGTTTTGTCCGGAAAGGTCAGGGCATTAAGAAAGGTCTGAAGGCTCCCCTTGGCAAGCATGATAAAGGTATCCTTAAGGGGATAGTTCCGGGAACCGCAAAGGACCGAATGTTCCAGAATATGGGCCACACCACTTGAGTCGGAAGGAATGGTGGGAAAGGCAAAGGCAAAGAGATTTTCTTCATCATCATTATAGATATGAAATACCTCTGCCCTAGTCCTGATATGCCTGGCCCAGATGCCCAGTGCTTGCAGTTCCGATAGGTCCTCGCAGGCAAGAATTTCAAAACCTTCAATGTGGTCGCCTGCTTTAATTGTAGTCTGTACCAAGTAGCGCTCCTATAGTACATCCTGGTCATCTGCCAGGAGTATGGTGCCATTTTCTCTACCAAGCCGGAACCAGGAAAGGAATTCCTGAACTACCGCCTCGGTTTCCTTCCGGGGCACCGGTCCAAGCAGGTCCCGCTCTTCTTCGATCAGGGTCCGCCGGTTTGCAGAAAGATTGCTTTTGATTTTATCGATAAATTCCGGTTTCTGTCCCTTGAGGAGCAGAGCTATGTCCCGGTCTGTCATGGTTCTCAGTTTTTCCTGCAATGCCCGGTCCTCACAACGGATCACATCATCCAGGGTATAGAGTTTTTCCTTGATTTCCCGGGATAGCTCGGGATTAACCTCCTCCAGATTTTCAAGGATTTCATCACCCAGGGAGGGATCAGCATAACGGAGTATGGCTGCCAGGGCCGCCTTGCCATCGACCTCGGTGGTTTCGGTTTTTCCTATCTTATGGGCCCGCTCCCGCAGGACCTCCGCTACCTTTTCCAACACTTCGGGGCTCGTTTTTCCCATCTTCGCAAGCCGCTTAACCACTTCGAGCCGGCGGTTTGCGGGGAGCTGTTTTATACACTCCGCTGCTTTCTGGGGACTGAGTCGGGAAAGCACCAGGGCCAGAACCGGCGTTGTTTCTTCCTTTAATAAAAAGCTTATCTGTTCACCCGTAAAATCTTCGAGGAACTGAAAGGGATTCTCTATAGCTTCCGGCACAGCCCGGCGCAGCAGGGTCTCTCCCTTTTCTTTGCCGAAGGCGGTATGTAACAGTTCCCGTGCCACATCGACACCACCCCGTTCGGGACCTGGCGTTCCCCTATACCGGAGGGCCTCTGAAAAAAGGGAGCGGAATTCCGCCAGAATCGCCTCTCCCTCTTCCCTGGTGACGGTTTTGATAAGGGCTATCTCTTTGGTGATAGCCTCAATCTGCTCCTGTTCAAGCTTGGAAAGGATTTTGGAGGCTTCTTTCTGGCCAATTACGATGAGGAGCTTGGCCACCTTGCGGTACTTCGATTCTTTGGCTGCAGGAGTAAGCCCCGAAACTGAACCGGATCTTCCTGGGCCCTCCGCAGCAACGGTTTTTACCAGCCCAGGCTTTCCGATGGTATCGGTGCCCTGCACATCCTTAGCCGGGCCAGGGGATTTAGAGCCTTTTGTATTATCCGGATTAGCCGGGCCGGGGGAGTTAGGGCCTTTTACCTGCTTTAGATATGCCGCAAGCCGCTTTTCGTCCGCCTGTCGCTTCTGTTCTGCCATGAATTACCGGGGGTCTATTGCTTTAAGGTACTGAACACGCTCGTACTGTTCATTTTGCGGATGGGCCCGGCGGGACAGGGTGCCCCGGAAGGCATCCACCGAAGCATAGCCCAAGGAATCCAAAAGGGCCGACATTTCATCCCGAATTTTTCCAAGCACAGACCAACCGCCCGCATTCAGGGCTGAACAGAGCTGCACCGTCTGGGCCCCGGCGGCGATAAACTTAAGGGCCGTCTCGGCGGAGTGAATCCCCGTACCGCCCACCAGCTCACAGCCCACCACCCCGTACAGGTTGGACACCCAGCGGAGGCTCTCATGATATTCCTGGGGCCCGCTCTTTGCAGGACCGGAAACAACAGCACCTTTTTTCAGATCAAAGTCAAAGCGATAGAGCCGGTTAAAGAGGACTACTGATTTTGCGCCTGCGCCGGCAAGCCGTTCTATAATGGCAAAGGGATTGGTAAAGTAGGGACTGAGCTTTACCGCCAGGGGAAGCCCTGTCCTCACCGAAACATTCCGGACGATGCTTACCACCAGGTCCTCCAGGTCCTTTGCGGTCATTTTTGGCGACCCGGGGAAGGGTGCAATATTCAATTCGATAGCCTTTGCCCCAGCCCTTTCAATCTGCTCGGCAAAATCAAGCCAAACATCATCGCGGATACAGTTGATGCTCGCTATAATGGGAACCGGGCCCGCAACAGCCACGGCATCCTTAATCAACCTAAGATAATCACTGCTCCCCCAGCCTGAAGTCAGGGCATCCAGCATTGCCTGGGCTTCCGGGTTAGCCTCCAGCTGTTCCGCAGGAATCGCCGAAAGGTCCTTCCGGATCTGTTCTTCGAAGAGGGATTTAAGAACGATAGCTCCGGCTCCAGCATCCACCGCTTTCTGTATATTGTCCCTATGGGCTGTCAGATTACTTGCTGCTACAACCAGGGGATTCCGTACGGGAAGTCCCATATAGGTTGATGAAAGATTCGCCATGTGTTGCCTCCTCATAATTATTGCATGCCAGCAGTATCAGTATAGGATGAGTTCTATGTATTGGCAAGAAGCCCCACCCGTGCGACAATATATTGAGGTTTTTGCAAAAGTCTGTTACTTTCGCAAAAACCTCTTGCAGCATTTTTACGTTAACAAGATAATTGTTTACAAATTATAGAATAGTAAAAATACTGCATATACATCTATGGTTGCTCTTTCAAAACTCACTGAGTTTTGAAAGAGCCTCTATTATCAATCTAATCTTAAGAGGAGGCTTACATGTCCCAGATTACCGCAGGAGTAGAAGCATGGAGGGATGAAACCATCGGCACCGCTACAGTTAAGGCCCTGCAAAAAAATGGGTTTGATGCGGTGTATGTTTCGGATATAGAAGAGGCGGCAAAACGGGTGATGGCTTTTATAGAAAAGGGGAAAACCATAGGCTTTGGCGGTTCCATGACCATTAAAGCCATGAGGATTCCCGAAAAAGCCCAGGAATTGGGGGCGATTGTGCTGGATCACAACGCACCGGGACTCACACCGGACAAGAAACTGGAAATTTTAAGGAGCCAGCTCACCTGTGATGTGTTTATATCCAGTTCCAACGCGGTCACCATGGATGGTTTCCTGGTTAATGTTGATGGAAATGGCAACCGGGTGGCAGCCCTGACCTTTGGGCCAAAAAAGACCGTGGTCGTGGTGGGAACCAATAAAATCGTCCGGAATCTGGAAGAAGCCCAGGTCAGAATCGAAACCCTGGCATCCCCGATGAATAATAAGCGGCTTGATAAGCCCAATCCCTGTGTAAAAACAGGGGTCTGCCAGGATTGCGCCCTGGAAACCCGGATCTGCCGGGCCTATCAGGTACTCAGGCGAAAACCCTCCCTGTCGGATTTTACCGTTATTGTGGTGGGCTCCTATCTTGGCTTCTAGCCAGGATTGAGGGCTTTTAGAAATCTGGCTGCTGCAGGCATTGTAATCCCCTGGTTTCAGCAGCCGGTCTTGCATGCCCTCAGTTCCGGCCGCCGGCGGGTTTGATGGTCGGATGGTCCGGGTCCTGTTTCGCAAAGTTGTAGGCCCGGCGGGCGGCCTCAGCGGGGAGGGTGGCATAGGCGCAGTAGTCCCGTACTTCGATGGCGTCCACAAGGCGCCCGGGGACACCCCCCGCCCGCATGAGGAGTCCCGCCACATCCCGGGCTGAAACCCCATGCCTGCGGCCAACACCGATATAGACCCGGTCCCCTGCCGCCCGCCGGTGCGGTCCATCGCTGGAACGGTAGTCACTATCGCGGCCCCCCCGTTCGCGGAGAGAACCGGACCGGCCTTCCCTTCCTTCACCAAAACGGCGGCCATCCCGGAAATCACCGCCAAAGCGGCTCCCTGCCCTGCCCCGGTCCGAACTTCGGTCGCCCCGGTCACCCCGGAGGGGCCGGTCCTGAAGTTCCACAATGGGTCCGTAGCGGGAGGGGTCCAGCTCATTGCCGTAGGCTGCGGCTACCAGGGCTTCGATAGCCCTCCGCTCACCCAGGGTTTTTATAAGTTCATCCGCCACAAGGGCACGGGGATCGTGTTTAGCAAAAAGGGCAGCGGAAGAGCCGGCCCTCAGTTCATCAACCTGAACAGCATCTTCGCCCTGCCCCAGCTCAGCCTGGTTTATATCAGCCTGGTTTATATCAGACTGGTCGCCCATGCCCTGCACGGCGCTGAGGATTTTCTGGATTACCCGCTTCTGGCTGGCGGTCATGACCGTCGGAACAGAAGGAACGGGCATCTTTTGTATGGGTGAACCCAGAACCTTTTCCATACTGCGGGAAAGCTGGGTGATGCGGCCCCGGGCTGCGGGGAGCACAAAGCTGATAGCAATACCGCGCCGTCCCGCCCGGCCGGTGCGTCCGATACGATGCACATAGGTTTCCCGGTCGTTGGGGAGGTCCCAGTTGATGACATGGGTGAGCCGTTCCACATCGATACCCCGGGCAGCCACGTCGGTGGCCACCAGGATGGTGGTCATCCGGGAGCGGAAGCGTCGCAGGGTCCGTTCGCGGCCTTCCTGGGAAAGGTCCCCGTGGATGGCCTCAGCGCCGTAACCGTTTTCTACAAGCCGGCGGGCAAGCTCATCGGTTTCAGCCTTGGTTCCGCAAAACACAAGGCCATAAAAGTCATCGG
This sequence comes from Treponema sp., assembly GCA_012517385.1. Taxonomy (GTDB): domain Bacteria; phylum Spirochaetota; class Spirochaetia; order Treponematales; family Breznakiellaceae; genus Gracilinema. The sequence goes on from JAAYUZ010000121.1 coordinate 12,863, forward strand.
CCCCGTCTATGATACGCCGCAGAGCTTCGAGCTTATCTTCTTTACGAAGAAGGAGATAGAACTGGTCTACCGCGGGTTTTTCATCCAGCGAAGCATGGTCTTCTACAATATCAAAATTGCCGATATGTCGTTTTACGAGGGACAGTATCGCCTCGGGCATGGTGGCCGAAAAGAGGGCCACCCGGCGGTCGTTTTTTGTTTTGGCCAGTATGGTTTCCACATCCTCAAAGAAGCCCATATCAAGCATTTCGTCGGCCTCATCAAGAATGAACCAGTCTACCTCGGAAAGGTCCAGGGAGCCCCGGTCCAGGTGGTCCATTACCCGGCCTGGGGTTCCAACCACTATTTCTACCCCCCGGCTCAGGTCCCGCAGCTGGGGGCCGATGGAGGCGCCGCCATAGACCGCAGCAATCCGCGGGAAGGGGCCGCCGGCCAGGGATTTAATTTCCTGGGCTACCTGGAGAGCCAGTTCCCGGGTGGGAGTTAATATAAGGGCCTTAGGCTTCTGGGCTGGGGTGGTAAGCCGTTCTACCAGGGGTATGCCAAAGGCGGCGGTCTTACCGGTGCCGGTCCGGGCCTTCGCAATGAGGTGACCCTCATGGGCGAGGAGCCTGGGCAGCGCCAGTGCCTGGATAGAGCTGGGAGCGATGAAACCCTTTGCTTTTACAGCAGAGAGGACCCGTTCGGATAAACCGAAATCGTCAAAGGTGAGATTAGTTGTTGTCATGTTCGTCCTTGGCGCAAATTCCCGACGGAGCGCTGGGTAGGCCAATAGACAATTGTATGGATTACAGGACTATTAACGCTAACTGCGGGATTTAACGCAAAAATATGATAATGAATAGTACTATATGCAGGCAATTCATGTCTAGTGGGGAGGCCAGGCTATGGCAGAGGTGCATTTCATTGCTGCAAGCAATACCCTATCAAGCGAAACCCTCATTTCAGCGGGTCTTGCAGAATCGGGAATAAGTTATCTGTTCCCTTACCAGCGGCTCGTCATTACCAACATACTGGAAGCAGCCCGGTCTGCGGGGATACCCTTCATCAATCTGGAACAAACACTGCCCAAGATGTTAGATATCGCGTCACCTGATGAGTCGGAGGGGGAGTTTCATATTGATGGAGTGCCGCCCGATCCTGACCAGGAGGTCTGGTCCGGCTATGGGAGGCAGATAGTGATTCTGCCCACCGGAGCGGGTAAATCCCTCTGTTTCCAGCTTCCAGCCCGGCTTATCGACAGGCCCACCCTCGTTATTTTTCCCATTTTAGCCCTTATGGCGGACCAGGAGCGGCGGCTCCGTGCCCAGGGGAGCCGGGTGGTGGTTTTAAGGGGCAGCCAGACCACCGAGGAACGGGAAGCCATTGCCAGTATTTTACGGCTTCCTGCTAATACCCTTATCATCGCAAACCCGGAGGTCCTTAAGACCAGGCAGGTGCGGGATATGCTGGGCCAGGCCCGGATTGGCCATGTGGTGATTGATGAGGCCCACTGTGTGAGTCAGTGGGGTGAGAGTTTCCGCCCCGCCTACCTGGAATTGAGAGAAATACTCGCCGAACTGAAGCCGCCCCTCCTTACGGCCTTTACCGCCACCGCAAGCCCGGAGGTTCTGGAAAAGATAGGCCGCTATATTTTTAATGATGGGGATGTACACATCGTGATGGGGAATCCGGACCGGCCGAACATCAGCTACCGGCTCGTCCGCACCCTGGCAAAGGAGGCAGCCCTGCGGCAGCTTCTGGCTACCCTGCCCCGGCCCGCCATCGTGTTCTGCGGTTCCCGTTCCAGAACAGAACAGCTTGCCCGGGCCCTGCGGTATGCCTTGCACAGCAGGGAAATTTATTTTTACCACGCAGGCCTGGAGCGGGAGGAAAAAAAGACCGTAGAGGAATGGTTTTTTAAGAGCAGCACCGTGATACTCGTTGCAACCTGTGCCTATGGGATGGGGGTCGACAAGGCTGATATCAGGACGGTGATTCATTTTGACTGTCCCAATCTTGTGGAGGCATACCTGCAGGAGTCGGGCCGGGGCGGCCGGGATGGCAGACCCGCCACAGCTACCCTCCTCTGGGGCCCGGAAGATGAGGAACGCACCGGCCCTCTGGCAGAATATGGCCGGAACAGGGACCGGTGCAGGCGGGAACTGCTCCTCACGCTCCTTACCGGGGGGATAGGCCGCAGAACAGAGGTAATCGGGGGAGGCGAGGCTGCAGATACAGCCGGGGCTGTCGGAGAAACCGAGACTGCCGGGGCAGGCGGGACAGCCGGACTACCCGGGGACGCCCTTAATGGAACCAGCCGCACCGAAGTTGAAATGATAGAACCCGCCACCTGTACGGAGGCCGGGATGTCAGAGCCCGCCACCTGTACGGGAGATGAACATTCCTGCGACATTTGTTCAGGGACCGCAAAGCACTTCTGGCGGGAAAAACCTGGAATTACCCGGCTCATTCAACAAAACCCCAGGTATTTTACCCTGGCAGAGGCAGCTTCCCATCTTGCAAGCCAGCCTGCTCTTGATCTGAGCCGGGATGAGGGTCGGCAGATACTCCTTGCCCTTATTAAGGATGGGACCCTCAGGGAAAGCCCCTCTCTCCTGTGGAGAAAGGGGCTGGTAGCAACAGGTTGATATAAAGCAGCGGCTTTGATACATCAACCTTCCACTTCTGGTTCGGCGGGACTTTCTTTTTCAGCTTTTTTAGGGGAGGCAGCCTTCTTAGGTGGTTCCATCATGGAAAAGGATTTAGGCCGGCTATAAAGCCGGGCTACGTAAAAGACAAGGAAAAAATATAGAATAAGTACAATCGTTACCCCAAGCACTTCCCAGGAGGTGAGAACCTTTGGAAGCAGCTGTAAGAGTTCCTGTATATTCATGCCCCTATCCTATCATTGGCTAACCTAAAAAGGAAGGGCATGAAATAACTGGGGGAGCCGCATTTTAATCAGGGCTACCACTGTTTCGCCTGCCTGAACCAGAAGCCCAAAGCTTAAACCGGATACAATAGAAGCAAGCAATTCGGTCCGCCGTTCCCGCTCTTCAGTCACCGATCCCCAGCGGGAGATGATCTCTACAAGAATGAGCATGACTGCGATAAAGAGGGCAAGGGACGCTGAGTAATACAGCATACCCTTGGAACGGACAAAACGATAAAAGGCATCGGAAAGAAAGAATATACCGGAAGAGAGGATACCCCGCCAATAGGACACCATGTACTGCCGTTTATGCACCCCCCGGCCAGCCATGGAAAGGGTCAGAATGGTAAGAATAACCACAATGGTGCCCAGGGAAACCCCGGAAAAAAGGGAACTGCTCAGAGTTTTATCCAGCATACTTAAGGTAACCTCTGCCTGGGATACCACCGGATCCAGGGGATGGAGGGTCGCTTGAATAAGTGCAAAGACTCCTGCACCAATAAGCAGTACGATACAGACAAACATAAGCTGAGAAAGGAACCGCTCGAGCCGGGATTTTGGACGTTTCTGTGCCATATACATTACTCCGCTAAGATCGTTTTAAATCGCTTCTGATCCAGTACAGTAATAGTCCTGCCTTCTATGTTCAAGATCCCTTCGGCTGCCATCTCTGATAATTCCCGGGACAGGCTGGGCCGGGCTACAGAAAGGTACTCAGCGAGTTTTTCCTTGGGAAAGGGCAAGGTATAGCGGGAGTCTTCTAGCCGATTTGAAAGAAACACCGCAATCCGCTTGCGGAGGCTTGAGAACTCAAGGAGTCTGAATTTTTCTGCAAAGAGGGAAAGCTTTCCCCCGATTTCACTGAGAAAATTGATGAGAAACTGCCGGTCCTTCTGGCAAAGATCCAGAATAGTCTCTAAGGGCAGGATGAGGAGCCTCGAGTCCGATTCGGCAAAGACCGTAACAGGCAGCACTTGCCGCGGCGCGAAGAGTATGGCAGGGGCAATCGGATCCGGTGCCTCTATGGTTTCGATAAGAACCGATTTGCCATTTTCATGCTCCATCACAGCCTTCACTGAACCTTCCAGAAGTATATGAAGTTCGTTATATCGGCTGCCTGCTGCCAGCACCATGGCCTCCTTCTGTTTGCGTACGATTCTGTAGGGGACTCCCTTCATCAGGTCCCTGAGGGTGATTACATCCATTCCCCTGCAGAGGGAAGACACAGAAAAATGAAGCAGGTCCTGCTTATCCATGGGAATGCCCTTTTTTTATTAAAACGGGTAAATCCGAAAGGGAGTCCAGGATTAGATCGGGCATGAGATCCCTGCATAGGGGATTATCCTCCCGCAGTCTCAAGGACTGACGGTCTCCGGCAAAGAGGGCTCCCTTCATCCCCACATTTTTAGCACCGTATACATCGTTGAGCATATCGTTGCCCACATAAAGACACTCATCAATCCTGTAGCCCCTGGCCTGAACATGCTTAAGCACCACCTGGAATAGTTCGGGATCGGGCTTGGCCCGGCCATGCTCGTAGGAATAGGCGATAAGGTCAGGAGCAAAGCCCAGATCTACCGGACCAGCGCCAAAAAAGGCGTTAAAGAGCAGGGGGGTAAAAAATTGGGCATTAGAGACGATACCAAGTGCAAGGCCCGCTTGCCCCAATTCCCTGATACAGGGGAAGGCTCCCGGCATGGGTGTAACCGGGTTATGGGCAAGTTCATAGCGGAGGGCGAACTCCGCTCCGGACATCCCCTTTGGCAGCTCCGGATAGGAAGCCCAGATTTCTTCCACCCGAACTTCTGGATAGGGAGTTGTTGCATACCCTGCAAGGTGCCGCTCCAGCACGGCCTTGCGAAAAAAGGCTGTTTCATTGTCGGGACCGGCGTTGTTGGGATTCGGAGGTATTTCGGAGCTAATTTCACCTGCGGCGGATGAAAAAAGGGTCCCATAGATATCAAAGAGAACAACCCGTATTGCCAGAAGCTCTTCATCAACCTGGTGATTCCGGATTAGATTGCCCGACCTCAGGGGCTCGAACCGCTGGGGGAGCGCTCCCGGCGGCAAAACCGCCACCTCTTTTGTCTGGTCCCGTATGAGGCTTATAAAACGTGCTTCTTCATTCATCAATTTCCAGCCTCTGAAGCGGATTGATTCCGCAGCCTTGAAATAGCTAAGGGGCTTCCCATGTGGGTAATACCAACGGGGTAGAGCTTTAGTGGGTCTAAGAATAAATCCAGGAGCACACTTTTTGAGATTCGGTGCTGCACAGGGGTACTGGTTACCCTGGTATAGGCCATCTGAAGCTGGTTCAGCGCATGTTCCATGCTGTAATGGAGCGCAACCAGTTCCTTGTTTGTTTGAATAAGATCCTCATGGGCAGCCATATCCCAGGTAGCCAGGGTCTGCAGGAAGGGATTTATATCGATGATATCCTGCCGGGCAATGGAATTGGAGGCGGCCATTTCGATAATATCCATCTGGAATTCTTCATCAAGCTTGCCAAAATCGAACACTTCCTGAGAAAAGATGTTATCGGTCAGGGTTTTCAGGGTATGAGTTTCCAGTTCCAGATTATAAGCGCCATATAATTCTGCCAGTATGTGCTCCAGCTTTTTCCTGAGGAGGGGCGGAGACAGATACGCCATGGGTATATCGATGGAATCGTAGAGGTAGGGGAATTGCAGTCCGTCCCGTTCAAAGTCTGAACAGACCGTTCCTATCCGGCGCCCCAGGACAGCCACATCTACGGTCCAGGGTTCCAGGAAGGCAAAACCAAAGCCTTCTTTTACAGAAGTGGTAAGGACCGCCTGGGCGGTTCCCATAATGTCAGCAATTGATTCACGGAGTCCTACCTCAAATTCGACGGGCAGGGACAGTTCCACCGCGACCTGCTTCCAGAACTGATAGCACCGCAGATCACTGCTGGTCTGTGCCGGTGGCAGGGTAATTGCAATACTGGTCCCCTTAGGGATAAAGAGGGATAAAAACAGGGCTTCCCCTATGTTTTTTCTCCGGATTGCCCGGACAGGATAGACAAAACGGCGTCGTTCTAAACCTCGACTTGCCTGGAGCGGCAGGACCGCATTGGGTAAAAAATGAAGCCCCTCCTTTTTAAGCCCCGAACGATGCAAAAAGGAGTAGTCCCTACGGTTAATCACCCCGAAATGGCAGTTTTCCGGATAATTCTGGCTTGTATTGTATACATCGGGTCTGAAATCTTCCGCAAAATCATGGTTATGCAACAGGAGATTTACCCCTCCCTTCTGCAGCAATTCCAGGGCAGGGAGGAGCAGTTTGTTTTTACGGAGGAGGGGGTTATGTACATGAAGCACATCTGCAACTCGCCCCCAGTGGCTCTGCATGGCATCCCGGATACCCTGAGCCAGTGCCTCCGGAGTTTCAGACAGGGATGCTTCTGACTCTGCACGGACCGAATCATAGGCGAGAAGGGGTACGATGGCTGCAGGTATATCCAGAAGGTCAGAAGGGGCTTCGCCGGTAATTATAAGAACCTGATATCCTGCCTGTTTCAATAAAGCAGCTTGATGGCGGATCACCGAGGAAACACCGCCCCGGAGCAGGTGATAATGAAGCAAGGCAATATACATCGGATGCTCCTTGTATTTCTATTGTAAAGCAAGCAGGGCCTTATGACAACAAATTTATGAAAAATCCCTTGCCAACACCACTTTATATAGTGTATATATAATATCAATCAACGCTACCAGTAGAGGAAGTATGAAAGGAAGTATCATATGAACATTGACCGTCTGTTTACCAACCCTGAATCGGGCCCCTATGAGGGCATCACCTGGGAAAAACGAAAAAGTGAAATCCGAAATCCCGATGGCCGGCTTATTTTTTCAGAAGAGACGGTCATAGTGCCCTCCTTCTGGAGCCAGATTGCTACCGATATTATCGCCCAGAAATACTTTAGAAAAGCGGGAGTTCCCGCTGACAAAGCCCTTGAGTGGAAAAAGTGGGTTCCAAAGAAAAAGGGCAAAACAAAGGAAACCCTCGATCCGGGGGACAGCATACCCCTGGATGGCTCCGAACATGACGCCCGGCAGGTCTTTCACCGGCTCGCCTATACCTGGATGGATTGGGGCCGCCAAAACAACTATTTCGATTCCGAAGAGGATGCAAAGGCCTTTTACGACGAACTCTGCTATATGCTGGCCCACCAGATGGCGGCCCCCAACAGCCCCCAGTGGTTCAACACGGGGCTCTATGCGGTCTATGGCATCGACGGGCCAGCCCAGGGCCACTATTACTTTGACCCCGTAGAAGGGAAACTGAAAAAGTCCGACTCGGCCTACAAACGACCCCAGCCCCACGCATGCTTTATCCTCTCTATCGAGGATGACCTCGTGAATGAGGGGGGCATCATGGACCTTATCACCAGGGAGGCCCGGCTCTTTAAGTACGGCTCCGGCACAGGGTCCAATTTTTCCAAAATCCGGGGTGCCAATGAACGGCTTTCCGGCGGCGGGGTTTCTTCCGGGCTCCTTTCCTTCCTGAAAATCGGAGACCGTTCCGCTTCGGCGATAAAATCCGGGGGCACCACCCGGCGGGCCGCCAAAATGGTTACCCTGGATGCGGACCATCCGGATGTGGAAAAATACATAGACTGGAAGGCAGAAGAAGAGCATAAAGTGGCGGCCATGGCCACCGGTTCGGTGATTATCAAGCGGGATCTGGATGCAGTTAAAAAGGCCATTCAGAACTTCCGCGGCCCCGATGAGGACCGTTTTAATGCCCTTAAAAACCACGAATTAGCCGCCGCCCTCCGCTCAGCCCTGAGGGATCAGATTCCTCCGACCTACCTCTATCAGCTCCTGCGGCGCCTCGAACAGGGGGATGACACGGTAAACCCTGCGGTATTCTCCACCGCCTGGGACGATGAGGCCTACAATACCGTTTCCGGCCAGTCCTCCAACAACAGCCTCCGGGTCACCGATGAGTTTATGCAGGCCGTACTTGATGATGGGGATTGGCAGCTTACGGGCCGCACCGATAAAAACATGGTTAAAACGATTAAGGCCCGAAAACTCTGGGATCAGGTTGCCCGTTCGGCCTGGCAATGTGCCGATCCGGGGCTCCAGTTCCATACCACCATCAACGACTGGCATACCTGTCCGGCGGGGGGTGAAATCCGCGCATCCAACCCCTGTTCTGAATATATGTTCCTGGATGATACGGCCTGCAATCTGGCATCCATCAACCTGCTGACCCTTTACGATCCGGAAACGGGAAGGTTTAATATTGATGGATACCTCCACGCGATCCGCATCTGGACCACGGTGCTGGAAATATCCGTGGTTATGGCCCAGTTCCACTCCCCCCAGATTGCCCAGCTTTCCTATGAATACCGCACCCTTGGTCTGGGATATGCAAACCTGGGAAGTCTTCTGATGGTAATGGGCCTGGCCTACGATTCTAAAGAAGGCCGTTCTGTAGCGGGAGCCCTTTCTGCCATGCTGTCCGGTGAAGCCTATAAACAATCCGCCCTCATGGCAAAAGAATTAGGGACCTTCCTCCGTTATCCTGAAAACCGGGAGGCCATGCTCCGGGTCATCCGGAACCACCGCCGGGCAGCCTACAATGCCAAGGCAGAAGAATACGAAGCGCTCCATACCATTCCCGTGGGCATAGATCCCGCTGTCTGCCCCGAAGACCTCCTCCATGCAGCCCGTAAAAGCTGGGATGAGGCCCTTGAACTGGGAACCCAGTACGGATACCGGAATGCCCAGGTAACAGCCATTGCCCCCACCGGCACCATCGGGCTCCTTATGGACTGCGACACCACCGGAATCGAGCCCGACTTTGCGCTGGTAAAATTCAAGAAACTCGCCGGCGGCGGTTACTTTAAGATTATTAACCAGTCAGTCCCCCCTGCCCTTAAGGCTCTGGGCTACTCCCAGAGTGAGATTGATGACATTGTTGTCTATGCCCTGGGCCATAAAACCCTGGCTGGGGCCCCCGGTGTGTCCCTTGAGGCATTGAAAGAGCGGGGCTTTACCGACGAAGTCCTGGAAAAGGTCGAAGAGGCTGTAAAAAGCGCCTTTTCACTGGAATCGATTTTCAGCCCCTGGATTATTGGCAGGGACTTTGTGGAACAGACCCTGAAAATCCCCGAAGCTACCTGGTCCCTGCCTGGTTTCAGTCTCTTAAAGCACCTCGGGTTTACCGCAGAAGAGATTGATGCGGCTGAAACCTATGCCTGCGGTACCATGGGGGTCGAAGGCTCATCGACCTTAAAGCCGGAACACCTCAAGGTCTTTGATACGGCAACCCCCTCTGGCAAAAACGGGAAACGGTCCATTTCCTGGACCGCCCATATCGAAATGATGGCCGCCACCCAGCCCTTTATTTCCGGAGCCATCTCCAAGACCATCAATATGCCCAATAATGCCACCTATGAGGACGTTAAGGGGGCCTATATGCTTTCCTGGCGCCGGGCAATTAAGGCGGTGGCCCTGTACCGGGACGGGTCCAAGCT
>JAAYUZ010000122.1 GCA_012517385.1 Treponema sp.
GCCCGCTGGTCCTGCAGAGTGCTTTTCCACTGACCGAGAATAAGGGATAGAACGATCATCAATGCGGTGAGAAGCCTGAGATCATTGGGGGTGATTCCGGCGATATACCCATAAAACCGGGCACCAAAGAGAATCGCCTTAAAGATGATTGCCCCCAGCACCACCCGGAACAGCTGAAGCCCGATCCGGTTGGTTCTGAGGACCAGTTCGCCGATCATTACCGAGGCAAGTCCCAGGGCTACCACGCCTGCCCCAAGGTTCACATCGGCAAAACCATGGTGCTGACTTGCCAGGGCGCCGGCGAAGGCAACAAGGGCGTTTGCCAGGGCGACACCGGCGGCCTTAAAGGTCGTCGGGTTGGAACCGGAAGCGATGACCACTTTTACATTGTCCCCCAGGGCGCCCAGGGTAAGGCCGAATTCGGTATGGAAAAAGAGATCCAGGAGGACCATGAGCAATACCGCAAGGAGTGAAAAAAACAGGGCGCTCGATACCTCCGGCGGCAAAGATGGCAGCCAGCTCGTGCTGAATGAAATCAGGGGCCGGTTTCCGATGAGCTGTATATTTGAACGTCCGCCCATCACCCGGAGGTTGATGGAGTAGAGTCCCGTCATGACAACGATACCGGCCAGGAGGGGCGGCACCTTGAGCCCCGTATGGATGAGGGCCGTCAGGGAGCCCGCAATGGCCCCCGTTGCAACCGCAATGAGGGCTGCAGCAGGAAAGGGTATGCCCCCAGTAAGGCAGGCAGCGGCCACCGCAGCCCCCAGAGGAAAGGAGCCTTCCACGGTGAGGTCAGGGAAGTCGAGCACCCGGAAGGTGATAAAGACTCCCATGGCCAGGATGCCATAAATTAACCCTTCGACCAGTATCGCTTCTATCATGGTTAGTTCCCTTATTTTCCGATTACAAGGGATGCCCGGGAAACCATGTCCTGGGGTACGGTGACACCAATTTGCTTAGCCACATCCAGATTGATGACCAGAGCCTGTTCTTTGGGATCCTTTGCAAAGTAGGTGGGAATATCCGCGGTCTTTTTACCCTTTAGCACCTCTACTACGATGCGGCCCGTGGTCTTTCCCATTTCATAGTAGTTAAAGCCCACCGCAGCCAATACAGGCACCTGCTCTGCAGAGCTGGGGTCCGCTGTTACAAGGGGCAGTTTCGCCTTTAAGCAGATATCAGCCACCGTAGAAATCGCAGAAAACACCGTGTTATCCGTAGAAAGATAGATTCCATCCACCCGGCCGACGAGGGAGGTAAGGGCCTGGGAAACCTCGGCGGAGTTGGTCACCGTGGCGGTTACAAATTCAAGGCCTTTAGATTTAACATAGGCTTCTGCCTTTGCAGCGGTGCTTACCGAGTTCGCTTCCCCCGCATTGTAAATATGGCCGATCCGTTTAGCCTTAGGAGCCAGGGCGAGGAGCGTATCGATTTGGCCTTCCAGGGGCGGGAGGTCACTGGTTCCTGTAATGTGTTCACCCCCCTTGTCATAGGATGCTACAAGACCCGCAGCAACCGGGTCGGTTACGGCGGAATAGATAACCGGAATATCGGTGAGCACATTAGCCAATGCCATGGCAGTGGGGGTTGCAATACCTACCGCCACATCTACCTTATCAACCTTAAATTTCTGGGCAATCTGGGAAGCCGTGGCAGGCTCACCGTTGGCATTCTGCAGGTCAATTTTTGCCCTGGGGAAGGCGGCGGTAATTTCTTCTACTATACCCTTTTCAAGGGCATCCAGGGCTGGGTGGGCCACAATTTTTGCCACCCCGATTTTTGGTTCGTCGGAAACTTTTTTCGCAGCGCCGCTGCCTGTACCGCTGCCTGCGCTTGAGCTGGCACCGCAGGCTGTAAGGGTTGCAAGGACCATAATTCCCGCTGCAATGAGGGAAAGTCTGGCAAGGTTCATTATTCTTTTCATGCTGTACTCCTTATATGTTTCTTTTTATAGAAACACCGACCCCACTATAGCGATTTACAAAGAACCTGTCAAGTTTAAAAAGGACTTAAGAACTTTGAGGTTTTTGCAAAAACTTCTTGCAGTATTTTTACATGAAAAAAGAATTATTTATACTATATGGAATAGTAAAAATACTGCATGTACATCTAAGGTTGCTCTTTCAAAACTCCCCGAGTTTTGAAAGAGCAACAATTTATCTTACCGCTTCGATGGCGGCCTGGAGGGCCTGTTCAAGCAGTTCCTGAGGGGGCTCCTGTATATGGCCGAGCTTCTGCATATCCGCCACAAGGCCTCGGGCTGATGCTATATCGGCCCTGGCCCGCTTATATACCTCATCCCAGCTCAGTTCGAGCCGGGCTACCCCTTCGGAAATAGCCTGCATGGCCACGTCGGCGGCCTCTACCGCAAAGACCTCGGTTTCTTCCATGTTGGCGATGATATTGTCCGGACTGATGCCCCGCTTTTCCGCAAAATCTGCAATTGAATGGGCACAGCGGATGGCCATGCCATCGGTGATCTTGCGGGCCCGCACCAGCAAAGCCCCCTTTAGAATACCGGGAAAACAGACCGAATTATTGACCTGGTTAGGGAAATCGCCCCGGCCGGTGGCCACAATGTAGGCCCCAGCTTCCTTAGCCGCATAGGGCCAAATCTCGGGAACCGGGTTAGCACAGGCAAAGACGATAGCTTTATCGGCCATTAACCGGACCCATTCCTTCTTAACCGTATCCGGCCCCGGAGTAGATAGAGCGATAAGCACATCTGCGCCCTTAATCGCCCTTTCCATATCAGCAATTTTCTCTGGATTAGTTTGCTGGCACAGTTCCCATTTACGGTAATTCCGTGGATCCGCCTCTATATCTTTCCGGTCCCGGTGCAGGGCTCCATGAGAATCGAACATAATAATATTTGCTGGATTTGCACCATCGGTCATTAAAAGCCGGGCAATAGTAGTATTGGAAGCCCCCGCCCCGAGCAGCACAATCCGCACATCGGACAGTTTTTTATTCACCAGCTTAAGTGCATTGATGAGCCCCGCCAGGGTGACACAGGCCGTTCCCTGGGCATCATCGTGCCAGACCGGGATATCGCAGGCATCCCTCAGTTCATCCAGGACCTTAAAACAATTAGGCTGGCTTATATCTTCCAGATTGATGGCCCCAAAGGAATGCTGAACCATTTTTACAAATTCGATAATTTTATCCGGGTTATTTTTACCGCCCGCATCCCGGGAATCGATACACAGGGGAACCGCATCGACGCCGCCTAAGTATTTCATCAACATGGCCTTCCCTTCCATTACGCCAAGGCCCCCCGGTGGTGTGCAGTCCCCATCCCCAAGGACCCGGGTAGAGTCGGAAACCACCGCTACCAGGTTCCCCCTGCTGGAAAGATTAAAGGATGTATCATTATCATCCCGGATGGTGGTAGATATTTTTGAAACCCCCGGGGTGTACCAGACATTGAACCAGTTAAAGCCAAAGATCCCGCATCGCGGTACGGTCTGCATCTTGCCGCCGTAAAAACGATGGGCCTGCAGAGAAAGATTTTTCAGAAACAGGGTCTTTGCCTTTGCTTTTTGTTCTTCAGTAAAATCCGCAGGGAATAGGCTATCCAGATCCTTTAGGCTTATATCCATATTCATACGACATCCTTATGGGTTGGTATCTGTAGGCTCCCGGGTCTCGCTCTGGATACCAACCGTTTTACTCTTTTTATAGGCAAACCAGAGCAGAAAGGCCATCGGTAGGATTCCTATCAATGCAGGTACATTAGCACGGAACAACTCGAATATCCAGAACCGGACCGGATTTCCGCCGTCAGTAAAGGAGCTCACGATAAGTGCAGAACCTTCCGAGACACCGGTAAGGGTTCCTGCCTTTTGGGCCAGCTCAGTAATAAGCGGCCCCAGGCTTGTGGCTATATAGAGAAAACTGATGATAACCGGAATTGATATAATGACCGCCCGGATCACATTCCCCCCGCTGATAAGAGCGATTATAGAGAAAATGGACATCAGGTTTGGTAAATCCCCTGCCGGGAGCACCTGATTGCCGGGTAATATAAAGGCCAGAGCAAGACTTATGGGCATAAGCAACATACCCGTAACGATAACTGAAGGATTTTTCATCAAAAAGCCCGTATCCATGGCAATTGAAATCGGCCGGCCGCCAAAAAGGGGGGCCATCCGATCAGAGGCGGCCTGGGAAATGTATCCCGTAGCCTCACCAATGAGGGCGCCACAGTGGGGCAATAAAAACATGATGGCCGCAATCTTTATGGCCATCTCGAACATCTGTTTTAATTCATAGGCCGCCAGGTACCCAAAGAGAAGCCCCATAAAAAATCCGATGATCATGGGTTCACCAAGAACCGCCCAGGGACCCTTTGAACGTGATGGGTTCCATGACAAACGGCGCAGGCCTGGAATTTTATCTATCAACGCATTGACTGCGATTCCCCAGGGAGCAAAACCAGCCACAGTGAGGGGGCTGATGCTTACCCCCACAATCCCCGTCTCCTTTTGGACATAGGGGGTAGTCATTTCTGACATTTTAAATACCAGTATGGCTGATGCAAGGCTGGCAGCCAGTGCCACAGGGAGGGGAATACCGACCGCAAGCAGCATGGACCCAATGAGGGCAAAATGCCAGTAATTCCAGATATCAATGTAAAATACTGTGGTCCACCGGATCAGGAGCATGACCACATTCACCAGAAGTACCAGGATAATGATAAGGGGAGCAATCCAGGAAGACCAGGTAATAGCAGCCAGGGGCGGCCAGCCGGCATCCACAATGGGAAAATTCAGGTGCCGTGCCTGTACCATGGCAGATACCGCAGGATGCATACTACCAAGGAATGCATCAAAGATGAGAAAGACCCCGGCAAAGCCGATGCCTACCTTTAAGGATTGCAATAGGGCTTTGCCCAGGGGCATACGGGACACCAGGGCTATAATGAAAAATAGTACCGGTAACAATACATAGACTTTAAATGAAAATATCCAACTAATTACCGAACCTACCAGCTCCATCGCAGAACCTCCCGCTTATATTCCTCATTATAAAAACACACCCCAGAAGCCGCGGATTCTTCACAAAAACCGTTGCCCCCGGGGTCGTACTAAAAATGCCTGCCGGTACATGCCGGCTGCGCCCTTGCTTATAGGGCCAGCATCGGCCGAAGGCCAGCGCTAAAAATGCCGGCCAGAAATTACTATCAGGAATTAAGCTCCGCGAGTTCGCTTTTAACCAGGGACACCAGTTCAGAAATAGCCTCGGAGACCTCGAGCAGGCGATTTTCCTTTTCTTTCCGACGCTTTACTTCCACCTCGGGGAGGTTTTTATCGCCAATAACGACCCGAAGGGGAATGCCGATCAGGTCCGCATCCTTAAATTTCACACCAGGCCGTTCATCCCGGTCATCCACCAGAACCTCGATACCCTGTTTGGTTAATTCCGCTTCGATCCGGTCGGTGGCTTCTTTTACGGCGCCATCATATTTGATCGGCACCAGGATCACATGATAGGGAGCCACCGACATGGGCCATACAATCCCATCCTGGTCATGATGTTCTTCTATTATAGAAGCCAGGGTTCTATCTACCCCGATCCCATAACAGCCCATGGTGGGAATCTGGGTTTTGCCCTCCACATCCAGGTAGGTAACATTCATGGACCTGGTATACTTGTAACCAAGCTTAAAGATATGGCCCAGCTCGTTACCCTTCTTTTCGTAGAGCTCGCCGCCACACTGAACACAGCGGTCTCCCGCCTTCACGGTCCGTACATCGGCTACCATCCAGGGGATAAAGTCCCTTCCGTAGGCCACATGGGCATAGTGCAGGTCTTTAACAAGGGCACCGGTTACTGCATCGGTCATGGCAGTAACGGTTTCGTCGGCTACGACCGGTAAACCGGTGAGGCCCACCGGTCCGGCAAAGCCAACAGGGGCCCCGGTGAGGCGTTCCACATCCACATCGGAGGCGAGCATCACTTCGGAGGCCTTCAGGATAGCCGCAAGTTTGGTCTCGTTAACATCCAGGTCGCCCCGGATGGCTACCGCGAAGAAGGCCTCTGGATATGTTTTGGGAGCATCCGGCGCAGAGGCATGCTTTTCCAGTTTTGAACAACCCGGAGCGTTAGCCAGGTCCAGTTCTACATTCAGCGCCTTATAAACAAGGGTTTTTATAAAGGACTTTGCATCGGTTTTAAGGAAGGCGCATAGTTCTTCGATGGTTCTAACCGAGGGGGTCTCAATTTTAGTAATACCGGGGGTAGCTGCAGCGGCAGACTTTGCCGCTTCAAGGGATTTGGGGGCGGTAAAATCGGCCTTGCAGGCAGCCTTTTCCACGTTGGCTGCATAATCGCAGTCCCTGCAAAGAATGAGGGTATTATCACCAATTTCACTTTCTACCATAAATTCTTCCGATCCGGTGCCGCCCATGGCCCCCGTATCGGCCCGCACAGGAATAACCGTAAGACCGCAGCGTTTAAAAATCCGCCGGTAAGCCCTGCCCATGGCCTGATAGGTTTTATCAAGGCTTTCATCATCCGTATGGTAGGAATAGGCATCCTTCATGGTGAATTCCCGGCCCCGCATGACACCATAGCGGGGGCGGATTTCATCCCGGTACTTGGTATTTATTTGATACAACGTCAGTGGCAGCTGGCGGTAACTATTGAGCTCGTCCCGAACAAGGGCGGTAAAGGCTTCTTCTGCGGTGGGGGAAACCACAAAGTCGTTCCCAAGCCGGTTTTTCACCCGGAGCATCCCTTCACCCATGGTTTCCAAGCGGCCCGATTCTTTCCAGATTTCTCCGGGAACCACTACCGGGGGCTTTATTTCCAGAGCCCCAATGGCATCCATTTCTTCACGGATAATGGACTCTACCTTTCTGAAGGAACGGAGCCCCAGGGGAAGGTAGGCAAACAAGCCATTCGACAATTTTCGCATCATGGCAGCCCGCATCATGAGCTGATGGCTGATAATAACCGCATCGGCGGGAACTTCCCGCAGGGTAGGAATAAAGGTTTCAGATATTTTCATACAATGTAAATCCCTATAATAAGAAGATAAGCAATAGGACGCTTGTGGTTTATAAAATACCCGGCAAGGGAACCCTTGGGCAAGGGGTGCAGGCAGGCTGTGATGGCAAGCGGGCTTTCAAAAATGAGCGCACGCAGACAAACAGCAGCGCCGGGTCCTCAGTACAAGGGGGCTTTAAAAAATGAGCGCACGCAGACAAACAGCAGCGCCGGGTCCTCAGTACAAGGGGGCTTTACCCCATAAGGGACTGATACCAGTCCACAA
>JAAYUZ010000123.1 GCA_012517385.1 Treponema sp.
AACTTCTGGCCCCCGCCTCTGCGTCGGATCCCACCAATGCCAGCATCGCTTCGCTTGAGGCCTCCATGGCCGTTGCGGTGGCCCGCTCTGCCCAGGCTTCCTTTTCCTTAAGCCCCGATAGGTACGCCGTATCCCAGGCAAGACTCCCCTCCTCGTAGGCAGCATTGAAGCCCTGCTTCCAATTGGTGTAACTGTCCCGCATCCGCTCAAGGCCCGCCTTCCAGTCCGCCCTGCCCCGTTCCATGATGAGTCCCGCAGCTTCACGCCAGCTTGATCGTTTCTCAGCCAGGTCCTGCCGCTGCTGGTTCCACTCCACTTCCCGGGCAGCCAATTCTGCCTCGAGCCGGGCCTTCCAGGTCTGGCCTACCAGGTCCGCCAGTTCCTGACCCAACTGATTATACTCTGCCTGGTACCGGCTTGAGCTTGTGGTAAGGCCTTCCAGGTTATCTTCGTAGACACCTTCGAGCCTGCTCAGGTGAACCTTCCGGCTGGCTGCGGCTTTCCCGAAGGCTTTTTCTGCGGCGCTCTTGAGCTCCGCTTCGCTTGCCGTCCCGGCTATATAGGCATCCAGGGTCTTCCGGTACTGGGCCCGGGCCTCCTCTTGTTCCTTTGCATCATCGCTGTAGCAGGTGGTAAGGGACCGCTTGGCATCATCACGGTGGGGGAGCACATCCAGTGTTTTATCAGGAAGGGTGCTAATGCTATCACTGGGGGTCCTGGCCGGGAAACAGCCATGGGATCCCTGCCCATGGTCTGTTCCCCGCCACCCCTCACCACCATTTCTTCAGCACCCTTCCTGACACCACCCAGGGTATGCTGCCTGTTGTGGCGCGGCTCCCCCTCGCTGCAGCCTCCTCAGGGCGGGGTTGAGTGATAGCCTGCGATGGCCAGTGCCGCCAATGCTATAACCGGCCAGCCCAAGGTAATAACAGCCCCAATTCTTTGTGCCCCGCCCTTCCGGGGGCTTCCGCTACCCCCACAATTGGTTCTTGGATGCTGTTACCAGTTTTGGCTGTACTCTTGCGCCAGCACTTGTTACATGTTACCCTTGGTGTATGCCCCATCCCTACGATTACGGCTATAAGGACCTCTTCTCCCATCCTCAGTTTCTAAAGGAACTCCTCACATCCTGTGTTCCTGAACCCTGGGTAACAGAACTCGATTTCTCCCATGCTTCCTTAATCGATAAATCCTTTATTACCCCTGCGAAAAAAAAGCTCGAATCGGACCTCATCTGGCGTATTCCCCTTACATCGGGAAATGAGGTGTATTTTTATATCCTGATTGAATTCCAGTCTACCGTCGATCATTTTATGGCCCTGAGAATGCTCAGGTATATTCTTGAACTGTATGGGAGTCTTCTTAAAGCGGACCCTCAGCTGAAGGTGCTGCCACCGGTCTTTCCACTCCTGCTCTACAATGGGGATGCCCGCTGGACAGCCCCAGAGAATCTGGCGGACCTTATCGATAGGCGGATAAGTCTGGACTATATTCCCCAGTTTCGGTATTTTAAAATAGCAGAGAATGAGTTTAGTAAGGAACGGCTTTTATCGCTCAAGAACATGATAGGGGCTTTATTTCTGGTGGAGACCACCAAACGGGAAGAGCTGGTGCCATTACTGTCAGAGATCGTGAAGATTCTCGAGCAGGAGCAGCCTGAAGTGTATCGGGCATTTGTACAATGGCTTTTCAGCTTTTTCTCTGAACCCGTACCGGACTGGGTAGGGGAACTATCTCAGCTTAGGGAGGTACCGACCATGCTGGCGACGACTGTAAAACAATGGGAACAGGACCTGGTACAGCAAGGGTTACAGCAAGGGTTATTTAAAGGGAAGCAAGAAGGATTACAAGAAGGACTTTTGCAAGGTAAGCGAGAAACAGCTCGAAAGCTGAAGCAGAAGGGCATGAGTATCCAAGAAATCGCAGAACTTACCGGCCTCAGCATCGATGAGGTACAGAAACTGTAAGACCTGTTAAAAGAGTGTATACCCCTTTGAGTGATTGGTCAGATTGTTAAGGGCGGAACTGCTGAAAGCTCCGCCCTTCTTTTTTCTTTCGCTACATCCGCTATAAGTTTTGCATACTTAATTTATCTGAACCATTGAGCTCGGCAGAATGCTCCGGTAAATCTTTAAGATATCCACAGCAGGGTATAGTGATAACATCTTGCTCTTTGATTAAACTACTACCGGTTATACCTCCCGCTCACTCCATTATGGTAAGGTATGCTCCATACACCCAGACATCCCTGCCATCCTGAAGTCGAACCTTGTACCAGTAGTGCTCCTGACCGTCGATAACTGCTTTTTCTTTGCTCAGTTCTATTACTTTTACCTTGTCATGTTTATTGAACATACCCAGAATTTCCGCACTTGTACTGGGACCGCTTCGGTATCGCACCCGGTCATCGTTGATTTCCCCATCCACAAGTACCCGATATATATAGAGCCCCGGTTCGAATTTTTTGCGGTCATAAAACCCAACCACAGCTATCTGGTTGGTTCGATGATTGACAGCAAATACCTTAGTCTTATTACTATCATCGATTGTGTAGAGATCTGGTATTTCTTGTGGCTGCTTAGTTGTACTCGACCACAAGGCTACACTGCTAATAAAAGGCCCTGCAGAAATTTTACCAAAACCAAGAATATACTTTCCCCATACCAACCGATTAGAACTATATGCTGTATATGTTGTTTCAATCGGTTCTCCACAAGTTGTACCGTCATAATGGACCAGATACGACCTATAAATTTCACCTTTTGCAAGCAGTACGTTACGGAATCTGTCATAGTCATAGACATTATATATAAATATATCATCCTTTTGTTTTTGTACGAAAACAACCTCTTCATTTCCTGTATATCGATCCCATTTTACCAAAGAAGTAAGCCGTGCATTTTTATCATATTTATATTTAAAATAATACCTTAAATCCAAAAAATAAGTCTCGCCTTTTTTAAAATCCTTAAAAGCCTCAATGTTTGTTACCAGTTCTGTCATCGTTCCGCTTGCCACATCGTATTCATAGTAGGCGTCTTTATAGTAGGTGTTTTTAATCCTATTCCATGGACTCTTTCCAACATAATAATTAAATATAAATTTTTGCTGCTCCTGGTCAATTGCTAAAATGGTATAATAATCTTTTTCATCATGTACCTCTGGCTGCAGCTTAATTATTTTACCTTTTTTCGTGTATATGTTTAGTAATAATATTTTAGACGAATATCCATCAGGGAAATTAATTAAGATTGTATCATCACCAACCCAAAATACTTCATTACCATTCGGATCATAATGAGGATAGTATTGCTCAAGAACTACATCGAGACTAAAAAGGGTACTCCCCATCCATAGCGCCATGAACAGGGCCAGGATTACTGGTTTATTCCTCAATTTTGACCCCTTTATGTTTATCATTTTGCATCCTCCTAATTAATCTGCCTATATGAGAGTGTCTGTTCGTCGAGCTGGTATAGCCGTATCTTGCTTGGTGAAAATTTGTACGTAGGAAACACATCCCTGTGGGCGTTGAGATACCCCTGCAACGGGAAATTGGTGGTATTACGTTTGTTATAAGCTACTATGCTTGCAATAACCCCCGGATCGTTATAGGCTGGCCGATCTTCTAAATATTTTTTATCCGGAGCAATACCGCTCAAATACCGGGCATAATCAGAAATAGCAAATACATTATTGTTTGTCAGGTTTTTGTAATAATTAGTCATTGGATCCATAGCACCTCCATCTTCCTCTAAATGCAGATGATAGCCGCTTGTAGCCCCCGTAAGTCCCGTATACCCGATGACCGTTCCGGCAACTACACCAAGGCTATAGTTACTATTTTTTTCTTGTAATCCGCTTGCATTCATCCCCCAGGCATTCATATAGGCATCGATCGCCTCCGCACCATTATGACAGTAGCTCAGAGTTTTACCATCATCCATCGTAAGATCTGTTTTCAGCCCCTTCGCTTTTTCCATTGTAAGCGAAATCTGACCCGCTTCCGATGCGTAATAGGCTCCTTTCTGCGATATATCTATGCCAGAATGGAAAAATGGAGCAAAGTTAAAGAGTTCATACGAGGCTCCCACACTTGCAAGGTCCTTATCAACTAACCGCCAGCCATACAAAGTCTCTACCGGGAGCTTCCCGTCTTTAAGCACCATCGGGCTGTAGGGGTCTTCCCTGGTTCCGCTTCCGGCCAGGCTTGTCGTATCAACTGTTGTCCCGTTCCCGCTGATGATACCACGCTCCTGCAGCGCATAGAGATTTTTATTTAATAATGTCAATGCTGCATTGATTCCATTATCTAAATCTTCTTTTTGCTTGAAGTTTCGGGGATCCTTTTCATAGGCCCGGATCTTTTCCTTGGCAGCGTCCATCGCTTCGCTGGTCGCACCGATACTTTTTATATCTTCGGTACTGAATTGCCCTTTAAACAGCTTTGCTATCGTTCCGGCGTTTTTCTGTATCATGTCCGCAGCAACCACCGGATCTAGCCCATTCGCCTTTAAGAGTTCCGGATCTATGTCACTTAAATCGAATGCACTCTTTCCATCCCAGATCATCTTATAGGTTCCGTCTGCATTCTTAAGAGCTTTCCAGTGGTCCAGATCGCCTGTATTCTCTTCGTAACTGTTTGCCTGCAACAGGCCCATCAGCATCTGCTGCGCAAACCCTGTATCTGCAGATAACCCAAGGTTTGCTACTATTGCTCCATAGGTCTGTATGCCCCGTTCATGGGCCACCGATTCCAGCCTGTTGCCGTTCGCATGGGTTCCCTCATGGGCCATCACCGTTGCAAGTTTGGATGATTTATCAAGGCCGTTGCCTAACAATGCCTGGGATAGGGTTATCCCGTTCGGATCATTGACATTATAGTTTCCAAAATCTTCGCCCGTTTCTCCATAGCGGACCCTTATTTTACCTCCCCAGATACTTCTTCCCAGCGCAAAGTTATTCGTGTCATCGCTATACCCCAGCATATTCACCGCATTCAAGGTTGATATCCCTTCATAGCTCCCCACAAGACTGGCGAGTTTTGCGCCGCCTATCTTTAAAGTATCTTGCAGACCGGACATGCTCGCCGCTATCGTCCCGAGGCTCACATCGGCCCCGCCCATCCCGATGTTCATTGTCGCACCCTTTCTACCCAGGTGCAACTCCAGAAGTCCATTTTTAACGAGGTTACCGTTTCGGTCATTGATTCCAAACATGCCAAAATTCATTACATTAAGTGCAAAGTCTCCGGTGAGCGCATAGTTTACTCCCTGACCTGCAAGACTACCTGCCAGTGAATTAAATGATTTTATGCTCTCCGTGTTAAATATTTTATCAGTTAACGAAATATGGTTACCATCAAACAAATTTATCTCACTAAGTATCCCACTCGTTAGGCTGCTCGTCATCCCCGTAGCGGCACTCACGAGGCCCCCCTGCACGCCGGCATTAAAGCTGTCGGCGGACCAGCCGAGGCCTGTAATGTTGCCGTCCTTGTCATAGGTGAGATTAAAGGCATTCACTGCACTATTTAGGGTGCTCGTGGTGAAAGTCTGCATACCACTTACCATGGTGCTTCCAATAACTCCTCCCATCCCCTGGGTTGTACTGACCGCTGCCATAACCGGGTTAAACATCTGTCCCACCCCGATGTTCA
>JAAYUZ010000124.1 GCA_012517385.1 Treponema sp.
AAGGGCAGCGCCCAAGTATGTGGCGGCCCGGAGCATGGTGACCAGGCTGGCGGCGGCCAGGGTAGCGGCAAAGCGGACATTGGCGGCGGCCGCGCGAGCAGCGCCCAAGTATGTGGCGGCCCGGAGCGTGGTGACCAGGCTGGCGGCGGCCTGGGTAGCGGCAAAGCGGACATTGGCGGCGGCCGCGCGAGCAGCGGACAGGGCAGCGGCCGAGCGGGGCCCAAGACCCAGTGGACCGCGGTGGCGGTTCGATATGAATGCAGGATGGTGCCCCTCTTTTCCGCCCGGGCCAATGGGGTGGTGGAGCAGGGGGTGCTGCCGGAACTCTTTCCACAGGCCCGGAACATCCAGGCCGAGTATACCCTGGCGGACTCCCGCTTTGACTTCATGGTTCAGGATGGAGATGGCAACACCCACCTTATCGAGGTAAAAGCCTGCTCCCTGGTGGAGGAGGGTATCGCCATGTTTCCCGATGCTCCCAGCGAGCGGGCGGTAAAGCATATAGAAGAACTGGCGGAGCTTGCCAGCCGGGGCTACCGTTGCCATATCCTCTTTGTCATAGTTCATGGTAATCCGGAGCGGTTTATTCCAAACCTGCACACTGACCCGGCATTTGCAGCGGCCCTCAGTAAGGCCGCCGCCAACATTCAGGTTCACGCAGTGACGCTGGAGGCGAACGAAAACGGCGAGGGCCATATCATCAATATGAATGTTCCGGTGGATCTTTCCTACGGAGGTCTTGCGGAGGAAAATCGGGGTTCCTATCTTGTGGTACTGGAGCTTCCAGATTCAGTTCAGGTTGATGTGGGGAGCCTGGGGCCGGTCGCCTTTAAGGCTGGCTGGTATGTCTACTCAGGCTCTGCCCAGAAGAATCTGACCCAACGGATTGGGCGGCACCTGCGGCATGTACGCAAACAGCCCCACTGGCACCTGGATTACCTTACTCCCCATGCGGGGAAAATCGTGGGGCTCCCAATAGCATCCTACGAAAATCTTGAATGTGAACTTGCGGCAGAACTGGAAAAAATCGGCGGAACCGGGGTGCCCCGGTTTGGCTCAACAGATTGCAGCTGCGGCAGTCACCTCTTTTATTTCTCCTCGCCGCCCCTTAAAAACCGGGCATTTTTAAAAGTGCTCTTTACGTTCCGGCACCGGCGGGCGCTGAATTTGCCCTACTGGAACTAAAGCTGCCCGGCTGGAACTAACGCTCCCCGGCGGGCGCTGAAGCTGCCCAGCGGCGGCTAACACTGCCCACCGGCGGGCTCTGAAGCTGCCC
This sequence comes from Treponema sp., assembly GCA_012517385.1. Taxonomy (GTDB): domain Bacteria; phylum Spirochaetota; class Spirochaetia; order Treponematales; family Breznakiellaceae; genus Gracilinema. The sequence goes on from JAAYUZ010000124.1 coordinate 1,277, forward strand.
ACCGGCGACAGTCGCTGATGCTGTTGCCCAGCGGCGGTTAACATTGCCCGGCCGGAACTAAAGCTGCCCGGCTGGAACTAACGCTGCCCGGCGGGCGTTGATGCTTCCCGACATGAGCGGCAGAGACCGGTGAGGTAGAGCACATGGTGCTGCACCGAAACCTGCTGGGTTTCCTCGAAGGAGCGAACCATGGCAGAAACTGCGCAGGATCCCAGTTCAATAAAGGCATGGCACCGGATACAGTGGAACCAGTGACGGTGGGGCAGGGGAGCTCCATCTGCGCCCTGTACCGCCGTGTAATACCGTTCAGTACCGTGTTCGGTGCAGTGGAGAACAAAGGATTCTGCAAGGCCCTGTTCTTCCAGGTAGTGGAGGGTCCGGTACACCGTAGCCTGGTCACAGCAGAGGCCGAGTTCCTGATGAACCGCCGCTGCCGAAAGGGGTTCCTGGGCCTGCTGTAACACCATGAGGACCTGTTTTCGCGAACGGGTCATGGGGTAACTCCTCGGCGTTTCTGATACCGAAGCACCAACATCCTTATGGCGGTTGTCCCTAAAAACACCGCTCCTGAAAGCACCACCACCACGGCCCCCGAGGGGAGGTCATAGTGCCAGCTCACAGCGAGGCCCGCAAACGAAAAGATCGATGAAAAAATCCAGGAAAGGATCATCATGCCCGCCAAGTTTCGCCCTATATACCCGGCGGTGGCTGCCGGAAGGGTCAGCATGGCGATGACCATAACGATGCCGACAAAGGTCTGAAGCAATACCACCGCGATGGCGGTGATTCCCAGAATGATAAGAAAGACCAGATTGGTGGGAACACCCCGAACCCGGGCAAATTCTTCGTCAAAAGCGGAGGCTTCCAGCTGGGGATAAAAACGCCAGACCAGTATTAAAACCACCACATCCAGGATCGCGAGCAGTACCAGATCCTGCCGGGATACGAGGAGTATGTTGCCGAAGAGGTAGCTTGTAGGGTCCCTATAGCCCGGTGTTTTCGCGAGGAACAACACCCCGAGGCTCATGCCAATGGCCCAGATGGCGTTTATCACCGTGTCTTCCCGCTGTTTTGCCTTAATGGATACAATACCTATAATGAGGGCTGACAGCACTGCAAAGATGATAGCCCCTGCCATGGGGGTTATAAATGGCACCAGTCGGGTGCTTGATAGATAGAGGGCCATACCGATACCGCCGAGGACTGCGTGGGAAATGGCTCCCGCAAGGCCGGCGATTCGTTTAACCGTAACAACGGATCCGAGGATTCCGAAGAGCACCGATGCCAGGAGACTCGCGAGAAGGGCATTCTGCAGAAAGGGAAAGGCCGGATTAACAAGGGCAGTAAAAAAGCTGTTCATGGTTGTATTCCTTTCTGTATAGTTCTGGTGTCAATGCAGCAGCGATCCTCCGGTTCAACCTCATCATGGAGCACCTGGAGGGCGGCACCGCCGAAAAGTTCTGGTGGCGCATGTTCTGCCGGAGCTGCCTTATGCTGTACGAGGCGGTGGGCCCGCTTCTCAGCACCGGTCCGTTCACCGATACAGAGGACCCGGTCTGTCAGAGCGGAGACAAATTCAGTATCATGGGTGACGATCAGTATAGTGGTCTTTCCCTTTAATTGCCCCAGGGTTTTATAGAGCCGTTCTTCGCTTTCCGCATCCATATTGGCGGTCGGTTCATCCAATACAAGAATATCCGGCTCTGCTGCAAGGGCTCTTGCTACCAGGACCCGGCGCCGCTGGCCCCCAGAGAGGGCCCCATAGGGCCTTCTGGCCAGGTCCAGAATTTCCACCTGTTCCATCGCCCTTTGAACCGCCAGCTCATCAACCTTACTCCATCCGCGTTTCAGGGGCTGAAGCCGGCCCATCCGGATTACCTCATAGACTGAAATGGGAAAACTCTTATCATAGTCCGCATGCTGGGGTACATAGCCAATGCGGGACCGGCCCTCTTCCGGGCTCTTGCCGAGTACCTGTATGGTACCCTTGCCGGGTTCTTCCAGGGCAAGGAGCAGTTTTAAGATCGTTGACTTTCCAGCCCCATTGGGGCCTACCAGGGCAATAAATTCGCCCTGGTGGACATGAAAATTAACATGTTCCAGCACCGGTACGGAACCGTAGGAAAAGGCAACCCCTGAGAACTGAATAACCACCGGAGCCGTGTTGAGCATCAGAGCCTCCTATTTTGCAGCCCTCCGCAGGGCATCACCCATCAATTTGATATTTCCCATCCAGTCTGCTGCAAGGGGATCCAGGGCTGCGACCTGGGCCCCGAGGCTTTCGGCAATCGTCTTTGCCGCAGTGGTTGGGAACTGGGCCTGGACAAAGATTACCTTCACCTTATCCTTACGGGCCTCTTCCATAATGGCTGCCAGGGTCTGGGCATTTGGTTCCTTGCCGCCGGTTTCTATGGCTTACTGCTGGATGCCAAATTCATCGAAGAAATAGCCGAATGAGGGGTGAAATACAAACACCTTGGTGCCCCTGAGTCCCGCGAGGTCCTGGTCAAGCTGGTTAAAGACCTGGTCGATTTCCGCTACAAGTTTAGTGTAGTTCGCATCGTAAAAAGGAGCCTGCTGGGGAAGGAGCTTTTTCAAGGTATCCCGCACATGGGCGGCCAGTATCTTGGCATTATCCCGGCCTAACCAGGTATGCCGGTCCAGTACCATCGCAGCCGCTTCGGTCCCTTCTGTGTGGGTATCTTCTGCATCTTCCCCTTCATGGTGGTGTGCCTCCATCATACGGAACTGAACCCCTTCAGTACCGTCGACCATTAACAGGGAGGGATAAAGGGATGCAACCTTGGGTTTCAGGCTGAGTTCAAAATCCGTATTGGAAAGTATCCATGCGGAAGCCCGGGAAAGGTCCTGCATCTGCTTGGGCGTGGGCTCATAGGTGTGTGGATCCTTACCTGGGCCCACCAGTACCATCGTTTCTACCGTGTCAGCGCCGATCTGGTTTACAAAAAATGCCTGGGGGAGGATGCTCACTACAACAATCGGTTTGGCACCCCTGTCGGTGCTTTGCATGGCCCTTGTCGTATCCTTCTGGGTACAGCCAGCGATTGCGATGAGCCCCATGAGGGGTATCAGGTTGATGAACATCTGGGAGGTATGTCGACCTTTCTGTGTCATATTTTGCTCCTAAAGAATGCAAATGATTTGCAAAAAAAATCTGTTAATAATATACGGAGCAGGAGTATAAAATGGAAGTGGTTTGCAAAAAATAAAAGGCCGTCGGGATTTCCCGACGGCCCAATTCCCTATTTTAAGTCACAGGATTACTGGTAAATAACGCCCTTGCTCTGATTTCTGGTTCATCATCTACAATAACAAAAGAATAGAGATATTCGCTCATCCTCCCCATTGTACGATACTTTTTACTTCCAGACAAACCAAATAAACAGGCTTGCAGCCCCTGTGGTAAGGAGGGTAAAGGGAAGCCCTATTTTAAGCCAATCGCTGAATTTCATCGGGTAGCCCTCTTTTTTAAGAATGCCTACGGTAACCACATTGGCGGATGCTCCAAAGGGGGTTAAGTTGCCACCCATACAGGAACCGATTAGGAGGGCGAACATATAGAGTTCCGGTTTTAAAGACAGGGCAGTTGCCAGCGATTTAGCCACAGGGAGCATAACCACAATATAGGGCACATTATCTACAAAACCGGAAATTAAAACTGAAACAGCAATGATCACAATAAAGCCAAGCAGAACGCTTTGTCCGATAAATTGTTTCAGAACCTTGGCAAAGGCTTCGAGAAGCCCTACCTTGGTTACCGCACCGACCACGATAAAGATGCCGATGAGAAAGAGCACCGTATCCCAGTCGAGTTCCTTAACCATGGAAAGGGTTACTTCCCGGCTTTCGTGCCTTACCAGACGATACCAGATAATTCCTATTAGTGCCAATACAACCACGATGAGGCCTGCGGTCAGTGATACTCCGGAATGGAGCCAGGAAGCCAGGGCAAGGCCTGCAATCATGAGGATAAGTAATATGGTCGGAAAATAGGATCGGATTGCTTCCCGTTCAATTTCTACTTTTCCGGTTCCAGCCTTTTTAAAGTAGGCGTAAAAGAAAAGGGCCCCCGCCAGCATACCAACCTGGACGGCAAAAAAGATAGAGAGTTTTCCCTGGTAGATAAAAAAGTCGTTAAAACCATACTTTGCAAAGTCTGCAAAGATCATGGAAGGCGGATCCCCCACCAGGGTGGCAGTTCCCTGCAGGTTTGCCATCACCGCAAGGCCTACCATAAAGAGGGTGGGGTTCATTTTCAGTTTTTTACTTAAGGCGAGCGCTATGGGTGCCATGACGAGAACCGTGGCTACGTTTTCTACAAAGGCAGAAATGATGCCGGTCATCATAAGAATGGCCACAATTGCAAGCCCTACACTGGGTGATCCATCGATAATATCGTCCGCAATTCTTGCGGGCATCCGGGAATAGATAAAGAGTTCCGCAATAACAAGGCTGCCTACGAATATCATAAGGATATTCCAGTTTACCATAGTAAAGATTGCTTCCTGAAAGCCGACAACACCCAGGATCATCATGATGATTGCCGTGCCTAATGTGATGTAGGACTTGATGTTCGGCAAAAGAATAATGAGGACATACATTAAAACGGTGAGTGCCAGAACGATCCATTGCATAATGCGACTCCTTATATTTTTAAGGTTGCTTTATCAAAACTTTCTGAGTTTTGAAAGAGCCTATTGGCATAAAAAAAGACCTTTCGCGTCGAACCTTGCGAATATGCAAAGCCTTACGCGAAAGGTCTTGTTTCTCCGGTTTTCCGGAGCCGCGGTACCAGACGGGTCGAAGGATCCCTCTCGAATCCCACACACCGCCGGCTGTTGGTAGCCGCGAGGATAACTACTCCCCTTTCAACAGGGGTAACCATATTCCGTTCAGGCACTTTCGTCAAGCATTTCGTCCGGCATTCTAATTATCAAGGCTCGCGCTTATGTATTTCACCAAGACCACAGCCACGCTTACATTGGCCAGGATCCCGCTCCGGGGCGCAGGAGCACAACATCACCGCTGGTAAAGTCCAGCACGGTAGAATAGAGCCGGGGTAGTTCTTCTCCGGTATCCAGGATAAGATCGAGGCCGGGGATGTCCTCCAATTCCCAGCCCCCTTCAAAGAGTTCTTCTTCCGGTATTGGCGGCAAGGCAGCAGTTTCTGATTCCTGGGCCTGGTCTGCACTGTTTGTCCAGAATTCTTCCTCGGTACTCGATTTCATGGACCGTTTTGCGGTAATTGAATAGAGCGGTTCGCCCAGTTCCTGAATAACCTTGTCAGATACCGGATGGGCAGGAATACGGACCCCCACTTCTTTCCTGCGGATATCTAGGGCCTTTTCTGTGCCCAAAAGGGCTTTTAAAATAAATACATAGGGGCCTGGGGTGAGCTTTTTGATGAGCCTGAACTGGCTGTTATTCATGGAGCAGTAGTCCACTATCTGGGAAATACTATTGCAAAGCAGTGTAAAGTGTCGTTCATCCCGTTCGCCAGAAAGGCGTCGCAGTTTTTTAATTCCCTGTTTGGAAGAAAGGGCACAGGTGATGACCCAGCTTGTGTCGGTGGGTAGGGCTATAAGGCCCCCCTCAGAAAGCAGCTGGGCAGCCCGTTTCAGGACCCGGTCATCTATATTTTCTGGCGCAATATATGCAATCATGATGATACCAGTATAACCTGAAACGGCCGAAAAGGGGAGTCAGCCTCCCGTCAGGCAAGCCTCAGAGTTACTCCCCGACGCGGATATCCTGCCAGGCCTTATTGTAAAGTTCCAGACTTTCTCCCAGATCTTCCTTAAGTTCCGTATTGGCCAGGTCCTCCGCCTTATAATAGGGGGTTACCTTTTGCAGGCTTCGGGCGTGTATATTGGCCGTAGCGGGGAACCCGAAGGTGTCGCAGAATTCGGCGTAAATTTCAGGCCGATGGATAAAATCGATAAACTTAAGGGCCAGGTCGTAGTTTTTGGAATCCTTTAGAATGCACATACTGTCGATATAGGCGGGGCCGCCCTCTTTGGGAATAAAGAAGGCCACGTCCTTTTTCTGGTCCTCCTGAATTTCTGCATAGACTACCTCTGCATAACCCTGAACGACCCAGAATTCACCGGCAGCAAAACCCTTACCAAAAGCTTCTGCATCAAATTTGATCAGGTTAGGTTTCCATTCATTGTTAATGAGATCCCGGGCTTTCTGGATCTGGGCCGGATCCTTGGTGTTCACCGAGTAGCCCAGGTAAACCAGGGCGTCTCCCATGACTTCCCGCATATCATCAAGCATGGTCATTTTGCTCTTCAGGTCCTTGCGGCTGAAGATGGACCAGCTTTTATCAAAATTGGGGACCTTGGTGGTATTTACCGCAATACCCGCAGCGCCAAAGTAGTAGGGAACGCTGTATTCCATTTCGGGGTCGTAGGTAGCTTTTTTAAGAACCAGAGGATCGATATTTCCCAGGTTCTTAAGTTTAATTTTATCAATTTTTGCCAGCATTCCCTCTTTTTTCATGATAGAGACATAATCGCCTGATGGGAATACAATGTCATAGCCGGTACCGCCAGCCTTAAGCTTGGCGAACATCTCTTCGTTGGAAGCAAAGGAATCGTAGACTACCTTTACGTTGTATTCCTGCTCAAATTTTTGGATTACTGAGTCTGGGGTATAATAGGTCCAGTTATAAATGTAGAGCTTTTTACTGCCTCCATCACTTGCTGCAGCGCCAGATGATTTTGAGCACCCCATAACCAGAATACCTGCAACCAGGGCAGCTGCCATCAACACCGACCAGTGAAATTTCTTCATGTTTCGCTCCTCTGTAAAAAGTAGAATTTTCGCTGGAAACTCTGAATCCGGCCATCCGCTCCAGCTTCGGGATGTCCAGATTCCGGCCTTAGGTGCTCACCGGATACACGGTCGCCCATACCCCTGCATCAAAGTGTTGCAGTGATGCAGGGAGGGCGCCCCTGTCAGCTGGCTCCGAAGTTATAGTTCTGACAACCCGGAGCGGCCAAATCCTATTTTGCAGCTATATATTTTAAGAAATTACGCAGTGAAAATGCCAGCACCACCGTTCCCAGGATCATAATGACCGAAAGGGCATTAATGACGGGGGATACTCCGAAACGGATCGCCGAATAGACATAGAGGGGCAAGGTAGTGGAACCGGGCCCGGAAACAAAGAAGGTTATGACAAAGTCTTCCAACGAAAGGGTTACGGCGGTAAGGAATCCCGATACGATACCGGGCATGCTCATCGGTATGATTACCTTAAGCAGGGTTTGCCGCTCATTGGCACCCAGATCGTGGGCTGCTTCTATGATTGAATAGTCAAATTCATCAAGCCGGGCCATGACCATGATGTACACGAAGGGCAGGTTAAAGGTTGTATGGGCAATATAGATGGTAAAAAGGCCGAGCTTAAGTCCCACACCGGCAAAGAAAATCAGCAATGAAACGCCGATGATGATTTCCGGCAATATCATGGGAAGGAAGGTGATGCCCTGGATGTATTTTTTAAGTTTAAATTCATACCAGTTCACCCCGATAGCCCCCAGGGTGCCTATAACGGTTGCTGTGGCTGCCGAGGCAAGCGCAATTAAGGCACTGTTACCAAAGGCCCTCCAGAGATCCGCAGAATTAAAGAAAAGTTTTTCATACCAGACCAGGGAAAAGCCGGTCCATCCCATGCCCTTCGACCCGTTGAATGAATAGAGGATCAGTACAAAGAGGGGCAGGAACAGGAATACGATGGTGGCCATAAACATGGTCTGTGAAAAGGAGAACCGTTTGCGATAGGCCCGGCGGGCATGTTTAGCGGCCTCACCGGTAGGTGTACCCTTTCTAAAGGCAATGATACCGCTCATTGGACACCTCCAGTCGCTGCCCCGGTACCTGCGGGGATTTCAGAGGCTGAATCGATTTCTTCCATAGTAATAACGTTGCCGGAGAGCTCATTTTCCTTCTGCCGCTGGGCTTCCCGTTTCTGCAGGGCCAGCATGATCATAACCCCGGCGGTGGTAACCACCGTAATAACCATGGAGATGGATGCTGCCAGGGGCCAGTTCCGGGTTTTAGTCAGCTGGTCCGCAATCACATTGCCGAGCATGTAGGAATCCTTTCCGCCGATAAGGAGGGGGACTGCATAGGCTCCAAAAATGGGAATGAAGGTAAAGAGTACCGCCGTAAAGATGCCGCTTCGAATATTAGGCAGCAGTACCTTGGTCATGGACTGGAATTTAGTCGCGCCTAAGTCTCGAGCCGCTTCCAGCAGGGAGAAATCGAACTTATCTATGGTAGAAAAGAGGGGCAGTATGGCATAGGGCAGGTACATGTACACAAGGACGAGGATGACCGCTTCCTGGTTATACAGGAACTGGATATAGTCCTTGACCAGGCCCAGTTTGAGCAGCATATCGTTCAGAAAGCCGTTGTTCCCTAAAATGGCGATCCAGGCGTAGACCCGGATTAAGAAGTTGGTCCAGAAGGGGATGATCACCAGCAGGAGCAGCACAGTCTGATTCTTGCTTTTCGCCATAAAGTAGCCGCACGGGAGGGCTATGAGTATGGTTAAGAGGGTGGCGACAATAGAGGTGAGCAGGGTCCGGATTGTGATGGTGACAAAGTTCGGGTTTGCCAGAGCCTTATAGGCATCGAGGGAAAACACATACTCCACGCCACCATAAAGCCCCTTTTTCATGAAGCTGTAGGCTACGATGATGATGATGGGTGCTGCAAAAAACAGGGTAAACCAGAGCGCTATGGGCCCCGCATAAAGGGGGCCGTAATTCCGTTTGGAAAGGGCCGGTTTCACGATTGTTTTACCTCAACAATATAGCCATCATCGGCACTCCAGGAGATATACACCGAATCCTTCCAGACAATGTCGGGACCCTCATCGGAATAATTGGAGTGTTGTTTCATCACTTTGAGCACCGCGTTTTCCGAGATCCGGACATAAAACTTGGTCTGGAATCCTGAGTAAATTGGTTCATCCACAATGCCTTCGAACAGGTTAATGTCATTCCTGTTTAGGGTTGGTTTTTCTGTGGAGATTGCAATCTTTTCAGGCCGGATTGTAAAACTCACCTTCATGCCCGGAGCTACATTGTCTACCGTAGTAACTTTTATACGGCCCAGTTCGGGTATATCCAGGGTGACCATGGTTTCGTTTTCTGCAGCCTTTGGATGTTCCATGGGCTCTACCGAAACAACGGTGCCATCGAAAAGGTTTGTTTCACCTATAAAGCGGGCTACAAAGTCGGTGGCAGGACTTTCATAAATTTCATGGGGGGTTCCAACCTGCAGCACATCCCCCTGACACATGACTGCCAGACGATCCGAAACAGAAAGGGCTTCCTGCTGATCGTGGGTAACATAGATGAAGGTAATACCGATTTTATCGTGAATTTTATCAAGCTCAATTAACATGTGCTGCCGGAGCTTCGCATCCAGGGCGGAGAGGGGTTCATCGAGGAGCAGTACCGAAGGCTCGTTGATGAGAGCCCGGGCTATGGCGACCCGTTGTTTCTGGCCACCGGAAAGCTGGCTCGGTTTCTTGTGGGCATGGTTCTCCAGCTCCACAAGCTTGAGATAATCCATGACCTTAGTCTTAATTTCTTTGTTTGGGACCTTTTTAATCCGCAGGGGAAAGGCTACATTTTCGAATATAGATAAATGCGGAAACAGCGCGTAATTCTGAAACACCGTATTCGCATGCCGCATGTTTGGTGGAAGCGGGAGTACATCGACTCCGTCAAAGGTTACCAAACCAGTATCGGGGGTCTCAAACCCCGCGATAATCCGTAACAGGGTTGTCTTTCCGCAACCCGATGGACCCAGGAGAGAAAAGAATTCTCCCTTTTTTATTTCCAGACTTACGTCTTTTAGGGCTTTAAAGTCCCCGAAGGACTTGGAAACCCCTTCAATATTGACATCGCTCCCTTTCAATTATGGTCCTTCAACCTCCTCTGACCCTTACTTGAGTCTACAAAACCGATTTGCCCGCGGAACCCCGGATTCGCTTCGGTCGAATGAAAATACATGCAAACAATGCGGTTTTTGACAAGTATTGTCAATCCATTTGCAAGCCTTTTTCATCCTTTCTGTAGGGTTTTTAAGTATCATATGAGACTGGATATATTAGAGATAATAAAAAAAGAACTCGACCATTTATAAGTTATCTGATATACTAGTTACACTAGCTTATGATGCTCAATTTGATACCAGCGCCAGCCTATGTAAAAAACCATGAAGGTACATATATTGGCTGTAATGAAGCATTTGCAAAACTCCTCGGCAGAAACCCGGATGAAATACGGGGCTTAAACGATTATGACCTTTTTCCCCGATCTATCGCAGATAAGCTTTTACAGCTGGATAGTGAGCTCTTCTATGCTAGTAGTTCTGCGAACCCGCAACAGCAGGTCGATGCCAGACTCGTGAAGGCCGATGGCACCATGATCATGGTGCGGTTGCAGCGGATGCTCCAAAATCTGGATGAGCAGAACGGCCCTGTTATTTCCGCGGTGGCAGTGGACTTTACGGAGGAGTTACAGCAGGAACATCAGCGCTCTGTATCACTTATTACTGCCGCCGCAGCAGAAATGGCAATCCAAACCATCGAAGGCATGCTGGATCCGGTCATCATCTTAAACGATCATGGTCTGGTCGAACGGGTAAACAAGGGCTATATCGATGCGGTAGGGCCTGCTAAGGAAATCATTGGCAGGCACGTCAGCCGTTTGTTTCCCGATTTAGGGGTAACCGCAGTGGCCGATATGCTCAGTCAATGCAAGGAAATAGGGCGAATCAGGAATCTGGAAACCAGGTTGATGGATGCCCAGGGACAGTTGCTGCCGGTACTGGTTAATATTTCTAAATTGCGGGATTCTCAACAGGCCATAAATGGCTTTGTGGTGGCTATACGGGATGTGTCTTCCCTTGTTGCAGCCAGTGAACAGCTCCGAGAAAAACAGCGCAAACTGGATGCCCTTTTAAATGCGGCTGATGATGCAATTCTGCTTCTGGATCGGCATGGTATTATCAAATCGGGGAACCGGGCTTTGTCTGATCGGTATCATAATACGCTGGACACCATCCTTGGTCAAAACTACGCAGATATTACTAATCCGGCAGGTCGGGAAGAACAGCTCTTTTTTATTGATGAAATCTGTGCGCATGGAAAACCGCGCCGAATCGAATTTGAACATAATGGAAGGGTGTACTACAACTCTGGGTATCCTATTTTTAATGATGCAGGCCAGGTTGATGAAATAGCAGTCTTTTCTTACGACATTACGGACCGAAAACGGGGCGAACAGTTACAGCGGGCCCTATACAGCATTTCTGAGGCTGCCTATTTTGCTAAGGATGTACAAAGTTTATTCACCATAGTACATAAAATTTTAAGCAAGCTCGTGTCTATCGATAACCTGATTATTCTTCTCCGTGATACTGTCACGGGTTATCTTGAATGTCCCTATTACAAGGTCATTGCTCCCGGCTCTAAGGAACATGATCCTGAAGAACGGGCCTTTCATGCAAGTCTGGTAGATAATCTTTTGAATAAGGGAAAAGCCCTTCTGCTAAATCAGGAAGACTTGCAAAAGATTCTGGATACCAAAGATTTACCCCGACCAAAACAGCTGCCTCAGCAATGGCTTGGGGTGCCACTGATGAATGGGGCAGGGGTTAAGATCGGTGCCCTGGTAACCCATAGGTACCAGGATGACCAGCTCTATGGCGAAGAGGACCGGAAAATCCTTAATTTTGTCTCCTCCCAGATTGCCATGGCCATTGAACGTCGTTTAAATGAAGATGAGCTTCGTACTAAAAACAGACAACTGCAGCTCTTAACTGAAGGGACGATCCTCGCCCTGGTCCGTTCGGTAGAAATCCGGGACCCCTATACGGCTGGGCACCAGCAGCGGGTAGCCCTGCTTGCCCGGGAAATTGGAAAGAAACTGGGGCTTCGGGAAGACCGGGTAGAGGCGGTAAGGATCGCAGCACTCCTCCATGATGTGGGAAAGATTTCCGTACCGACCGAATTGCTTTCTAAACCGGGAAAACTTTCTGAACTGGAGCTGATGCTTATCCGCCAGCATCCGGTGGAATCCTATAATATTTTACGCAATATCCAATTCCCCTATCCGATTGCCCAGTTTGTACTGGAGCACCACGAAAAATACAATGGTTCCGGCTATCCTGCAGGACTCCAGGGTGATGCAATTAGCCTGGAAGCGAAAATCATCTGTGTAGCCGATGTGGTCGATGCAATCTCATCCCATCGACCCTACCGCCCATCCCGGGGTATAGAGCAGGCCCTCGCCGAAATTCGCGAACATGCGGGTACCCTCTATGATCCAGAGGTCGCTGCTGTTTGCATCAGTCTTTTTAAAGAAGGATTTTCCTTTGCAGACTATGAGGTACCCCAGGCAGCCCAGCAACTCCCGCTTCATTAACAGGTCTTTATTGCCCTTAACAGTGAGGTGAAGTATACTATTCCCATGGCCATAAAGCGTTTACCCATAGGGATGCAGACCTTTTCCGAACTTATCAAGAATAATTATTACTATGTTGATAAGACTCCCTTCGTGTATAAACTGGTCTCCTCGGGGAAGTTCTACTTTCTTTCCCGGCCCCGGCGTTTCGGCAAGACCCTCTTCCTCGACACCCTGGCCGAGGCCATGGCGGGTAACCGGGAGCTCTTTAAGGGCCTCTACCTCTACGACAAATACGACTTTAAAAGCCATCCGGTGATCCGGCTCAGCTTTGGGAGCGGGGACTACAGTAAGCTCCAGTCCGAACTCGAAACTGCCTTTGAACTCATGTTTTCCAATAATTACCGGGAGCTTAAACTCCCCAGGCCCGATGCATCAACCTATAAAAATCCCAAGCTGGCCCTGGCAGACCTGATACAAAGGGCCTACGACCGATACGAAGCTCCGGTGGTGGTTTTAATCGATGAGTACGACAAGCCGATTCTGGATAATCTAACTAGACCTGAGGTCGCCCGGGAGGCCCGGGATATCCTTAAAAACCTTTATTCAGTACTCAAAGATTATGACCGTTACATTCGGCTCGCCTTTATTACCGGGGTAAGCAAGTTTAGCAAGTTAAGTCTCTTTAGCGGCCTTAATAACCTGGAAGATATTACGGTGGATCCCGCCTTTGGGGAAATCTGCGGCTATACCCAGGAGGACCTGGAGACGGACTTCGCGGAAGCCATGGAAGGGGCCCGGATGGACCTGGTCCAGCTCTGGTACAACGGGTACTCTTATCTGGGAAAGAAACTCTACAATCCCTTTGATATCCTTCTTTTTTTGTCCAAAGGGAAAACCTTCAGCAACTACTGGTGGCAGACCGGGAGTCCGGGCTTTTTAATCGAGATTCTGAAACGGCAGCGCTACTACCTGCCGGATCTGGAAAACTCCCGGGCCAGCGAAGAACTTCTGAATGCCTTTGATATTGACCGCATTGATATTCGAGCCCTTCTCTGGCAGGCGGGGTATCTGACGATTAAGGATATTCAAACTAATCCCATGGGGGTTCGGTTCTTTACCCTGGGAGTCCCCAATATCGAAGTGCAATATTCTCTGAATCAATTTTTTCTATACTATCTGAGTGACAGTCAGGATCTTCCCATAAAATTCGGAAGCCAGATCGAAGCGGCCTTAGAGCGGGCTGATATGGGTGCTCTGGTGGGGGTGCTGAAAAGTCTCTTTGCGGGGATCCCCTACAACAACTATGTGAATAACGAGATTGTCAGTGCCGAGGGGTTCTGGGCAAGCCTGGTATACGTTTTTCTTTCGGCCATCGGCTATCGGGTGGTCTGCGAGGACGCCACAAACCAGGGGCGGATCGATATGACCCTGGAAACCTTTACCGATGTGTTTATCATCGAGTTTAAGGTAGATACCGCCGAGCCGCCCTTAGGGCAGATAGAACGCCGCCGCTACTGGGAAAAGTACCAGGGCCTGGGGAAGCGGATACATCTCCTGGGCATCACCTTTAGCTCGGAGGAACGGAACATCACTGGCTGGGAGGCAAAATCAATATAGTCTGGATACAAAAGCCTAATCAGACCTGCTATACACATCCAGTTCGCCGGTAATGAATCGCTCGGTGCGGCTTGAGCCGATGGGTCGGATGAGGAGTTCTCCAGTGGGGGCGACCCCTTCCAGGATGCCCTGCACTTCTGAAGGCGCATCGGCGGAACCCGCAAGAAAACGAACCCTTTCTCCCCGCTTATAGAGCCGCTCTTCCAGTTCCTGGTGCCAGGTTCCCAACCCACTCTGACCAGAATCAGCTCCACAGAAAGCACCATCTTCCCCTGTTCCGGTCCCATCTTTAAGAAGGGTCTGAATAGTATCCAGCAGGTTGATGAGCAGCCGGTAGCGCTCTGGTTTTACCCAGTCCCCGCCGGTGTGTTCCAGGGCCTGCAGAACCGACACTGAACGGTGCCGCAGTTCGACCGGAAAATCCTCCTGTAACAGGTTTATGCCCATGCCGGCGTACACAGAGGTCCCTTCACCCTCGCAAAGGATACCGCAGACCTTCTTTCCATCAATGAGGACGTCATTGGGCCACTTTATCCGTATCCGGCCCGCTAGCCGGGGCCAAAGCTCTTCCAGTGTGAGGGCCACCGCCACACCCAGCCGCAGGGGCAGGGCCGCCGGTATATCCTGAAACCGCTCATAGGACAAAATAAGGGTGCAGAGAAGACTTTCCCCGCTGACCGCATGCCAGACCCGGCCGACGGCCCTGCCCCGGCCCGCACGCTGGTAATCGGCCACAACCACCGCACCGTGCAGGCTGGCAGCATCCGGACAGTTTCCCTGGAGGCTGCTGCCCGCAGCCAGGGCAACAAGACGGCGGGCCTCGTCCATGGTGCTTGTGGTTTCATCAATATGATAGATGGGTTTCCCGAAGGGGTTATCTAAGCTGAGCTGTGTCATCCGGTTCATAGCAGGGTTATCATAGCCTAAAAGCTCAGGGCAAACCAGTCCTGGCCCCTGGGCTGGAGGGGCAGTGGTGAGGGGTGGCGTGGAGAACAGAGGGAACACAAGGGCCCCTCTGTTCGCAGCGCCAGGCCCCCCCATACCGGTAAAACCAGTCCAGGGGCCGCGATGTACCTCACTTTCTTGACCCCGACAGGGCATGAATGGTACAGTACGGGTCTGGAGTTACACCTTGTTTCTTAAAAGTCTAGAAGTCTTCGGTTTTAAGTCCTTTGCAGACAGGACACGGATTGAGTTTGCCGATGGAATTACGGCCCTTCTGGGGCCCAACGGCTGCGGAAAGTCCAATGTGGTTGATGCGATTAAGTGGGTCCTCGGTGAACAGGCCGCCAAAACGATGCGGGCCGAAAAGATGGAAGATGTCATCTTTAACGGCACCGAAAGCCGGAAGCCCCTGAATGTGGCGGAAGTTACCCTGACTCTGGCCAACGAAACGGGTCTTTTACCCATCGATGTGCCTGAAATTCAGATAAAACGACGGCTCTATCGGTCCGGAGAAAGTGAATATTTTATCAATTCCGCCCCGGTCAAACTTAAGGACGTACGGGAACTCTTCTGGGATACCGGTGTGGGCAAGGCGGCCTACTCGGTGATGGAACAGGGGAAGATTGACCAGATTCTTTCATCCAAACCGGAGGAACGGCGCTACCTTTTTGAAGAAGCGGCGGGCATTACCCGGTACAAGGTGCGGGGTGCCGAGGCGGAACGGAAGCTTGAAAAAACCGAAGAAAACATGCGCCAGGTGGAGGGCATTCTGGGGGAGGTAAAGCGCTCCTATGATACCCTCAAGGTGCAAGCCGATAAGACCCTGAAATACCGGGCCCTCAGGGAGGACATTTTTCAATTCGAACTGGATATTCAACTGTTACGGCTCAAGCAGTTTAATACCGAACGGGACCACCGGGCGGAAGAACTGGAGCGGCTCACCAAAGAGCGGGATGCATGCAAGGCCGAGCTGGATGCCATCAACCGATCCCTGGAAGAAAATATGGACGTGGTGAACTCTATGGAAGAAAAGCTCGTCCAATATCAAAAGGAAATTTACGGCCTTGCGGTAGAAAAAAATGCCAAAGAAAAGGAAGCCAAGCTCCTGGCGGAACAGCGGATAGAGGCTAAGGCAAAAATCCAGCAGAACGAGGGTAGGGAACGGGCCATTCAGAATAAGATTGATGAACTTATCGAGGATGCGGAGGAACAGGACGGTGTGGTCCGGGACCTGAAAAAGCGTCTTGAGGAAATTGAAAAGAATATCTCCGCCTTCGAGGAAAACATCAAACTGGCCTCTGCCCAGATTGGCGAGAACGATGCGGCAGCCCGGAAGGCGGAGGCTGAAATTGCCGAGCTCGAAGCTGAACGGGCCCATCTGGAAAAGGACCTGCAGACCATTACCGACGATATTGTGGCAGCCCTGGATGCGGGGCTTAAAAATGCGGGCTATTCTGCGGCGGAACGCCGACGAACCGAAGAAGCGGTGGCGGAGGTTTTGCAGCGTCTTAAGACCATGCTGGCGGGCCGGGAGACCATGCTTCGGGACCTGGCCGCCATGGTAGACCGGGCGATGCAGGGCGGGCAGGCAATTCAGCCCTCGGAACTCAGGCGGCTTGCGGAATCTCTGGCGGCAGCCCTGGCCGAAGGGGCTGCTCAGGCTGAAAAAGCCCATGAGCTCTTTGAATCCTATCGGAAAGCAAGCCCCTCATTTATTGATGAATTCCTTGCCCCCGAAGGCATCATCACCCGGAAACGGGCCCTGGATGAAAAGATCAACGGCCTGAAAGAAGCGGTCCGCCAGCGGCGGGAGCGGATTATGGCCCTCCGTTCGGAGAATGACGGTCTGGGATTAAAAATAGAGGAATACCGGAAGACCCTGGAGGACCTCCGGGTGAACCGGGTCCGGATGGCGACCCAGGCCCAGTCGGCGGAAGAACAGGCCCGGCTTATCCGCCGTGAACTGGCTGGCCAGGAAGCCCTGCTTAAGACCGTTCAGGATGAACTCTTTCTGGATCGCAAGCGTTTTGATGAAATTGCCGAGCGGATCGAGGACGCGGAGGCTGATATCGCCGAAATTGAGCGGCGGGGCCGGCGTCTTACGGAGGAACTGGAAAACCTGGAACGGGACATTGCCCAGCGGAACGGAGATGTGGCGGGCAAACAGGAAAGCATTAAAAAGAAGATGGCTGACCTGAGCAAGTACCAGCAGTCCCTGGAAAAGGTGCATCTGGACCTGGTTCAGATTGAAACCGAAATTCGCAATATCAAGGATAACTTTAGGGAGACCCATTCCCGGGACCTCATGGAGTTCGAAGAGCGGATGTTTACCATCACGACCCCCACGGCGGAAATCCGGGAAAAGCTGGCCGCCGCCCGGGCCGCCCTTAAAGATCTGGGTTCGGTGAACCTCATGGCCCCCGAAGAATTCCAGGAAACCAAGGAACGGTACGACTTTCTTTCGAACCAGCTGGCGGACCTGCAGAAGGCCCGGGACGACCTGGCCAGGATTACCGCGGAGATCCGGGCCGAATCTTCGGAACTCTTCCTTACCACCTATAACCGTATTAAAAAGAACTTCCACAATATGTTCCGTCGGCTCTTCGGCGGCGGCCGGGCGGAATTGCGCCTGTCAGACCCGAACCATGTGCTGGAGTCGGGGATAGAAATCTATGCCCAGCCGCCGGGAAAAAAGCTGGAAAACATCACCCTCCTCTCGGGGGGTGAAAAATCCATGACCGCCGTGGCTCTCCTTTTTGCGACTTATATGGTAAAACCCTCACCCTTCTGTTTCCTCGATGAGATCGATGCGGCCCTGGATGAACAGAATGTGCTCCGCTTTGTGCAGCTCCTCCGGGAGTTTGGGAGTACGAGCCAGTTTGTCGTCATTACCCACAACAAAAAGACCGTTACCGGCGCCCGGACCCTCCTGGGGGTTACCATGGAAGAGTCGGGGGTTACCAAGGTGATTTCGGTACGTCTTGAGAATGAAGAAGCCCTGGACAATCCCCCCGAAGCGGCCGCTGAAATCGAACCCATCGAGGATGAGGATGTGGAGGCCGAAACCGGCATGGAACTCCCCCTGGGCATTGATGACCCCTCCCAGGTGACCGAGGCGGACCTGCGCCCCATCCGGGCAAAACGTACAGGCTCTGCGGAACCGCCATCCCAGGAAACGCCTGTGGAGCAGGACGTGTAGGGGAACAGCCGCTTGGCCCCCCATCTAATTGTTTAGAAATGTTTAAAAAAGCGGAGTCTATCTTTTGCAGATCCTCTTTGTTAGTAAGTTTTTGGGTCAGAACACCGGAACTGGCATTCCCGGCGTACACTACGATTAACCAGGATGCAGCAAGACTAAGCAAAACCTGTAAACTTCCTTCTACAAAGGGCCGTATATTCTAGTCTCTGATCCAGGTGCGGGAGGATTTGAACAAAAGGCTGCGAAAAGGGCTAAGCTTCATAAACCCTGCCAAATATTATATTACAGCAGGGAGTCAATTTTGCATTTGATGCTTGAACTCAAGTGTCTTCATTCATTTCAGTATCAGCGTCACATCGTCCAGCCCATAACGAACCACGTCGATCCGGTCGTTGCGCTGGGAAATAAAATCTCCTGTCATTACAGGGAACTGGAATGGGAAGAATGCCGGGTTGTTCAGGAGCAGCCCCAATACACCCTTGGATCCCGGGGTGGCCAGGAGGGCGGACTCGAACATCAGCATAGCCAGGTTTGGATTGGTAATGCTCACCGGAGCGGCTTTCTCATAGCAGCCCTTGGCATTGGAATCCTTAAGGGCTCCCCAGGCGACAAAGGAACGTATGACAAATCTCGCATAGCGGAACACGGTCTGCCGGTCACCATACTGTTCCTTCAGGCGATTGATGATCTGGGTTTTGGTTACCAGATTCTGCAAGGCCAACAGACGGCCGGTCTGCCTGGCTACATTAAACCAGAACGGATAGACCGCCGAGATCATACCCCAGTGAACCGCCATGTCCATAGAAGGGTTTGCCTGCAGGAATGCCAGCGCGGCATCTCGAAAGGGGATCAAATCGGGATCAGGAGAGACCCAGATCTTCATCAGGTTGTTGACCACGAAGGTCCTGGTTTGATCGCTTCTCTTGCCCTCTGAACCATTACCTTTTCTGTACGTGAGAAACTCATGTAACTCCTGGCGGATGGTTTTGTCGTCGAGTCCAGCCATTAGCAGATTTGCTACCTTCTGCATCCACTCAAAACGAATCACCTGTTTGATACCAATGGTTTCGTGTCTTTTATCCATTATGGTGTCATCCTTTCAAACTTTACCAGGGGGACGATGACTTCTTCAATGGTTACACCGCCGTGACCTACGATGGTATCTCCCGGGTTCATGAATGCGTCGCGGCCACCGGCCACTAGGGGGAAATAATCTGCGGGTAATCCTATCGGCTGCCACTCATGGGCAAACGGGAATGCCCCAGCCACCTGAGCGCGGAGTTCTGGCGTGGGATAGACACGAACACGCTCGCCGCGAGTTTCGGCAATCACCCCTTCAGATGGGCGACCTTTACCTTCGCATTGGATGTTGCCGTGATCGGCTGTAAGCCAGACCTCATAGCCATATTTCAGCAGTTGGACGACCAGTGTAGCCAGAAAACCACCCTGGCACCACTGTTTGATCTGGTTGTGCATCCCGGCCGAGCCCAGTTGCATGCCATGCATGATGTTGTCCACTTTATCCACGACCAGTCCCACCACCCTGGTTTTCCCGGGGTGAATTGCGAAGTCGAAAATACCCGCAGCATCACCGTCGCCAAGGCCACGCTGGTAGGCGACATCGAGCCGGGAGAGGCCATGGACTTCCCAGAACTGCTTCCATAGTTTCTCTTCGCTGTTTGTCGAGTTGATGGATGAAGGGAAATAGAGCGGCGGCTTGCCCGAGAAGATAGATTGCCGCGATACCGAGGTCAGCGTTGGGACCCAGGCGAATGTGGCCGATTCACGTATAACCAGATTGGGATCTTGCTTTTGCAGTACCTGGCGAATGGTCACCCATTGGTCCAGGGCCAGGCCGTCAACCACGATTAGTGCAGCACATCTGTTACCAGAGTCCTCGATGTCCCTTGCCAGGCGGCGCGGCACATGATGTAGCATGACTGGATTTGTCGGCGGCAGGTTGATCAGACTGGAGTAGTGATCAGCCAGCCAAATCGCAAAGGTCCTGTTTAGTGCATCACCGATTTCCTGGAGCCGGGTCTGATGCTCGATACTGTTGCCGCAGTGAACCAGTGAAGAGAGTTCGGCCCATTTTAATGCAAAGGCGATCCAGTCCGAGTAACGGGCTTCCGGAGTGGGCAG
>JAAYUZ010000125.1 GCA_012517385.1 Treponema sp.
GAAAGTGAATTTGTTGGTCATGAAAAGGGGGCTTTTACCGATGCCCAGGCAAAACGAAAGGGTCTATTCCGTGCCGCAGATGGGGGTACCCTTTTTCTCGATGAGGTGGGGGAAATTCCCCTGGAACTTCAGCCAAAACTGCTCAGAGCCCTGGAAGAAAAGCGGGTGCGCCCCGTCGGAATGGATAGGGAGGTCCCAGCAGACGTCCGGGTTATTGGTGCTACAAACCGTGATCTTTTGTATGAGGTGCGGCAGGGCCGTTTCCGTAAAGATCTCTATTACCGGCTTGCGGTGGTGGAACTATCTGTACAGCCCCTTCGTGAACGGAGGGAGGATATACCCCTTCTGGCAACCTTTTTTTATGAACAGGGGTGTCTTCGTTCAGGGAGGCAGGTGCATCCCCTGAGTGAGGAACTGCTTGCACTTTTATCGACATATTACTTCCCCGGTAATGTACGGGAGCTCAAAAATCTGGTTGAACGGATCGTCATTCTTGGACGGGAACCAACGGAAAAGGAACTGCTGGCCTGGCTGGATCCAGAGCATGCTGGCTGTTCAGACAGAATGATTTCTGTACAGAGCCGTACTGTTGATGAACCTTCAGAAGATCTTCATCTTGAGACCCTGGAAAGGATGGCCATATTGCGGGCCCTCGAAAAAGCCCAGGGTGTTCAATCGACGGCGGCCCGCCTCTTAGGTATTACCCGGCAAGCCCTGGATCGGCGGCTTAAAAAATACCACCTGGAGTAATGGGCCGCTGCGCTTGCAATCGGGCAAACGATCCCTGAGGTCTCATTGCGGGCAGCCGGTTTCGGATGTCCGATTCCGGGCGCCCGATTTCGGACAGGCTGCCCATAAACGTACCTTTGCCCCCTCAATGCTTGAGATTGTCCATATTGAAAGACACAGGGGAATATCTCTATCTATTTATCTATAAAGAATTATTTTTATTTTTTGATATTGTTATCTAAACCTTCAGCCTTGGCACGCTTCTTGCACTAATATAGGTACCGATTCTAATCGGTACCACCTTTTTATCAGCAAGGAGCTTTATTATGGCAGAACAAACACTGGATTGTCTTGGGGAAGCTTGCCCCGTACCTCTTATTAAGACCCAAAAGGCCATGGAAAAGATGGCCGTCGGCGATGTACTGATCGTTAACATCGATCACAGCTGTGCCATGAAGAATGTTCCCGACTGGGCCCGTTCTGTGGGACACAATGTAGAAATCGAAGAAGTCGCCGAAGGTGAATGGAACATCATCATAGAGAAGACAAAATAGGAGAAAAAGATGGACGAAAAAAAGAAATATCCCTTTCACGAAAAATACTTTAAGAAAGAATGGAGCTATGTTACCGGTTCGGTGCTGCTTGCAATGCTTGCCCTGGCCCTGGTTATTGTAACCGGCGGATCCTGGGGTGTTACTGGTCCCCTGGGTATGTGGGGCGGTAAATTTTTACAGCTTATTGGTATTAACGCCGATTCCTGGAAGGCCTACAACGGCAGTCTGGCCAAATACAATTTCTGGACCGATCAGACCGCCATCACTGATCTGGGTATTGTTCTGGGGGCCTTCCTTTCAGTACTTCTGGCAACCCAATTTAAGATTAAAAAAATAAAGAGCATGAAAAATGTCTGGGCAGCTGTTCTCGGAGGACTCCTCATGGGAATAGGTGCACGACTTTCCCTGGGCTGTAATATTGGAGCTTTCTTTACCGCCCTTCCAGCCTTTTCCCTTCATGGCTGGGTATTCTGGATTTCCATTTTCTCCGGTGCGGCAGTGGGAAGTCAGTTACTGAAAAAATACTTTATGTAGGAGAACAGAAATGAGTGATACTACAAGCACCATTAAACGAACAACCAGCCGTGTCAAGGAAACTCCGGAACAGCGGGCCAGAAAGCAGAAGATACAGTTAACCGCTGGTATTATCGTTGCAGCCCTCCTGGTTCTGTTAGGCTTTTATATTCAGACTCAAAATCCAAGGGGCGCTTTCATCTGGATGATCGGTCTGGCTTTAGGTTATACCCTGCAGCGATCCCGTTTCTGTTTTACCGCCTCCATGCGGGACCCGGTATTAACCGGTTCCACTGAACTTACCAAGGCAGTTATTATCGCATTGGCCCTGGCATCCCTTGGGTATATGGCCCTGCAGATGAAACTTACCGGTGTGGATCTTAAAAATCTCGGTACCGATGCTCTTAAGGATGCATCCAAGCTTCCGGGCCATGTCCGGGCTGTTGGGGTTCATACGGTGATCGGCGGGTTCATATTTGGAATCGGGGCAGTTATTGCCGGCGGTTGTGCTTCGGGGACCCTTATGCGGATGGGTGAAGGATTTATTCAGCAGTGGATCGCCATCATCTTCTTTATTGCCGGTTCTGTCATTGGTATGGTTCTTCTGCCCATCGTACAGGCGAATCCAATTCTGTATCAGGCTAAACCAATCTATCTTCCCCAGTTACTGGGTGGCTGGGTCCCGGCAATCATAGTTCAGTTTGGGCTGCTCTTTGTCCTCTATGTGCTGGCGGACTGGTACGGAAAGAAAAAGTCTGGAGAACTCTGATAAATGGAAAAGAAAATAGAACACTATGATGTGGTAGTCATCGGAGGTGGCCCTGCGGGAATGACCGCAGCCCTCTATGCAGGCCGGGCTCGGCTCAAGACCCTCTTGATTGAAAAGTCCCTGATCGGCGGTATGGCTACCTACACAAGTGAAATTGAAAACTATCCTGGTTTCCCCGAACCCATCGATGGTATTGAGCTCATGAAGCTCTTTGATAAGCAGTTCCGCCGCTTCGGTGTGGATGTGAAGCTTACTGACGTCCGTTCCGTGTCGGTGGAATGCAACCAGAAAATTGTTTCCACCTTTAGAACCGACTATTACGCAAAGGCGGTGATTATCTCTACGGGAAATAAGCCCCGGTTGACGGGGGCAAAAAATGAAGAGAAATTCCTGAATGATAAGGGTATTTCCTTCTGTGCCACCTGTGATGCTGCCCGCAATACGGGAAAACGAATCATGGTAATCGGGTCCGGAGATGCGGCCATCGAAGAAGGGATGTTCCTCACCAAATTTGCCCGGGAAGTGATCGTGTCGGTCATCCATGACGAAGGCATCATGGATGCCAATAAGGTAGCCCAGGAAAAGGCCCTGGCAAACCCGAAGATGAAGTTCATGTGGAATACGGTGGTTGACTCCTTTGAAGGGGATGACATGCTCAAACAGGTAGTGCTTAAGAACATTAAGACCGGTGAGCTGATTCCCGTGGATGTGGATACCTGTTTCCTCTTTATCGGGTATGTGCCGAACACCAAAATATTCGAAGGTTTCGTTGATATGACCCCCCGGGGGTATATTAAAACCAACGAGAATATGGAAACCAGCCGGGAGGGTTTCTATGCAGTGGGCGATTGCCGGGACAAAACCCTCCGCCAGGTTGCCACCGCGGTAGGTGATGGAGCTATAGCTGGCTTTATGGCAGAAAAGTACGTGGAAGAACTGGAATATGTTCAGCGGGAAATCTTTGAAGCCAAGGGACTCATCATGGCCTTCGTGTACAACGCGGTGGAAGCCCTGGATCGGGAATACCTTGCCCGGGTGGAACAGGTACAGCGGGAACACAAAGATAAGGTACAACTCAGAAGGATTGATATATATAAATCCGATCGGATTGCCTGCCGCCTTGATTATTCAAAAACCCCCTCTCTTATCTTTATGAAGGAAGGGAAGGTCCTGGAAAACATCACCGATCTCAGCAATCTGGAAAAAACCATAGCAGAGATGATTGCAAAACATGCATAAGTAGGTCTGTTTTTCTACTGTTTGACCCCCGGATTATTGATTCGGGGGTCATTTTTTTACCTTGACAAAAATGGTCATATGCTCATAATGAGTTCATCATGAGTGTAGCAGTAGAGAAATTTTCCAAAATGGGAATAAAACACCTCATTGGTGTGGTAAGCGGAAAGGGCGGTGTAGGTAAATCTACCACCAGTGTCCTATTAGCCCAGGCTCTTGCAGCACGGGGCTATAAGACCGGCCTTTTAGATGCGGATATGACAGGACCCAGTATTCCCCGGCTCCTGGGGCTCGAAGGTTTGAAGGGCGAAAGCGATGGAGAAAAGATATACCCCCTGGAAGCAGACCAGGGGATAAAGGTCATATCGGTGAATATGTTTTTACCCGACGAGGATGAGCCTGTCATCTGGCGGGGTCCTCTCCTCTCTGGTGCACTGAAACAATTCTATGAAGAAGTAGCCTGGGGCGAACTGGATTACCTTGTGGTGGATTTTCCCCCCGGAACCAGCGATGTGGTCTTAAGCGGCTTCCAGCAGCTGCCTCTGGATGGTATTGTGGTAATGGTAACCCCCCAGGACTTTGTTTCTATGATTGTAGCAAAGTCGGTAAAAATGGCGGTAAAAACCAATGTAAAGGTCCTTGGTATGATTGAAAATATGGGGTCCATGGTGTGTCCCCATTGCGGTACCGAATTCTCCCTCTTTGCCCAGGGGCAGGCCCGGGAAGGAACTGAGAATTTGCAGCTCCCCGTGCTTGCCCGTTTCCCCTGGAGACAGGAACTGGCCCAGAGAGGTGCCCTTATCTGGGATGAACTCCCAAAGGATGTGCAGGTAGCTGCGGATAGTCTTGTCCAGAATATTGTGATATCCTTACAGTAAATATATTGCATGAGGCTCTTTCAAAACTCAGGGAGTTTTGAAAGAGCAACCTTGAATGTACATGCAGTATTTTTGCTTATTAAACGGGAATTACCCGTTGTGGGGTATCCATGCTGCCAAGACGGATCATCTGGTTATTAGTAATAGTAAGCCTTGCATTCGCAGGCTGTGCGACGACAGTAAATAAGGCTGAACCGGCAGCACCGCCAAAGGCTCCAGTACCACCAGAGCCGCTGCCGGTACTGTCCTTCGGCGCGCCGGAGTTTGGTCTGGCCCCCTCAGGTACCGCGAACCTTAGTTCCGCGCCCCCTGGTTCCGCGGAGCTTGGTTTTATGAACCTTGGTTCGACGGAGCCGGGAACCGTAGCCCTGCAAATTCCGTTGAACCTGGAAAATTCTGGGAACGATGCCTATGTAGTCCAAGCGCTTGGCTTTGAAGCAACCTTACATCTGGAATATGAAAATAGGGTACTACCACAGGAGGTAATTAGGGGTTTACCTCCAGCTGAACCAAAGCCCAGTGTGGAAGCCCACTCTACAAACACCTGGCAAATCGCCATAAGCCTTCCCTTAGCGGCCTTCATTTCAGAATCTGAAGGGGCTGCTTCACATAGCACCGAATCGGAAAACCAGAAAACAGCCATAGAAAACCAGGGGGCTGCGGAAGCCGCTGTAGAAAAAGCGGCAGAAGCAGCGGTTTCTACTGCAGCAGAAGCCGCGGCAGAAACAGAAGCGGGAAATTCCCTCGAATGTACTATCAGTGTGGTTCTTCGTGATTCCAGGGGAGAAGAGCTTACCATAAATAAAACTCAAACAGTAAAGCTTCCCCGAATTTATAAACCCCAGGTAAGGATCATAAGCATTGCGGTAAAACGGGCGGAGCTTATCAACACCCGGCTTAAGGTGCGTCTTGCAATCTATAACCCTAACCAGTTCGCGGTCAATTTGTCCCGCTTTTCCTATGAACTCTACGGAAATGGCCGATTCTGGGCCGACGGAAGTCTGGACGACCTGGTGACCATCCAGGGTAAAGAGATCCTAGAGAAGGATATTTACCTTGTGATGAATTTCATCAATATGAAACGGGATTTGCTGGACCAGGTTATTGCCCTCAAGTCGGTACAGTACCGCTTTCATGGAGAGCTTACTATCGGAACCCCCTTTATGTATATCCCGGCCTTTCCCTATACCTTTGACCGTCAGGGTGCTTCGCCGGTAATCGAATAGAAGGACATAAGCGGGCTATTCCGACAAACTCCCAGGAGGGCAAAGCGTTGGGAGGCCCCGCTGGTGAACCCCTATGATTTGCCCCTTGACATTTATTAGTTGAAAAATTACAATCAATATAACCTATTTTGATGGGTATATGAATTTGCATCATCGCGAGTGATCAGGGAGGCAGGGTATGGCACAGTTAGTTTTTCCCCAGGATTTTTTGTGGGGAACAGCGACCGCCAGTTTTCAGGTAGAAGGGGCCGCCTATGAGGATGGCCGGGGCGAGAGCATCTGGGACCGGTTTTGCCGGATCCCGGGAAAGGTGTTTGCCGGAGATAATGGGGATGTCGCCTGTGACCAGTACCATCGGTATCCAGAGGATATCAAATTGATGAAAGAAGCGGGCATTCAGGCCTACAGGTTTTCTATTGCCTGGCCCAGAATTTATCCGACAGGCACGGGGGAACCTAACCCAAGGGGTATTGCCTATTATCGTGCTCTGGCAACTGCACTGAGAGAAGCAGGGATTGAACCGGTGGCTACCCTGTACCATTGGGATCTACCCCAGGCTTTGCAGGATAGGGGGGGCTGGGAAAACCGGGAAACCGCTGTGGCCTTTGAAACCTATGCCAGAACCTGTTTTACCGAACTGGGGGATCTGATTCATACCTGGATTACCCTTAATGAACCCTGGTGTTCTGCCTATTTAGGCTATGGTATGGGGCATCATGCCCCTGGCATCGCGGATAAACAAGCCGCAGGGCGGGCAGTACACCATCTTAACCTTGCCCATGGACTTGCGGTCCGAGCATTCCGAGAATCGGGGAAGCCGGGGAAAATTGGTATCACCTGGAATATCATGGTGTATCGGCGCGCCACCCGGAATGAAAAGGATTTACTGGCCGCCGAATTAGCCACAGATAGGGACAGCAGGATGTTCACCGGTCCAGTCTGTGGTTATGGGTACCCGCAGCGATTTATAGAGCATTCAGGGGTTAAAATCCCGGTCCAGCCGGGGGATCTGGATCTTATCGCTGCCCCCATCGATTTTGCGGGCCTTAATTACTACAGCGAACATGCGGTGGCCTGGGACGATACCGCAGAAGAGCATATAAGATGGGTCCCCTCCTGGCAGGAAAAGACCGATATGGGCTGGCCTATTGTTCCCCAGGGTTTTGTCCGGCATCTGCGTTGGTTAAGCGCTGAGACCGGTGGCATCCCCATCTATGTAACGGAAAATGGTTGTGCCCAGAAGGATGAAGTCCAGATCGATGAAAATGGACAGAAACGGGTCCATGATATGGGCCGAATTGACTACTTGCGTTCCCATTTTCAGGCCATGAGCCAGGCCCTTGATGAGGGAGTCCCCCTAAAGGGTTATTTCCTCTGGTCCCTGTTGGATAATTTTGAATGGGCCCATGGCTATTCAAAACGTTTTGGCATCATCTATATGGATTACAGCACCTTGCAACGGATTCCCAAAGACAGTTACTATTACTACAGGGATGTTATTGCAGGGTATGGTGAATGATCGAAGGAAAAAATGAATTCTACGGTTCCCGGATGCTTTCACTGCTTTATAAAAAGCCCGGGCTAAGCCGTTCCGATTTAGCTGATATGCTGGATCTGGACCGGGGAACCGTAAGCCGCATCGTACAATATCTTGTTTCTAGCGGCCTGGTTGAAGAGGGGGCAGAAATTCAGGAAAGCTCCGATCAGGCAGGCCGCAAGAAAATACCCCTCTTTCTCTCGGATAGATCGGGCTATACCATTGGTCTTGAAGTCCAGTATGAATTTATTAAATACGGCGCGGTTAGTCCCCTGGGAACGGAACTATACTCGGGGATGTTTCATCGCGCTCCATCGGGAAACCTGCTGGAAGACATCGTTACTGTGGTCAATCTAGCTCGCAATGCGGTCCCTGGAAAAAGGCTTTTTGGTGTAGGGATTGCCCTGAGCGGTCTTGTTGACCCTATTCATGGGACCCTTCTTTTCAGCCTTTCGCTTGGAGCCCGAAATGAACCAATCCCTTTAAAGGATGAGCTTATAAATCGCCTTGGGGTTCCCGTTTTTCTAGATAATGACGCCAAGTGCTGCTGTTATGATGTCCTTTCCTGGCCCTATCAAGGGCCAGGAGCGAATCCTGAAAGCTTTATCTATACCTTTTGTGAGTTCATAGAAAACCCTATAGATCCTGGCCGATATGACCGTATCGGTATTGGTACCGCGGTGGTTCTGCAGGAAAAAATATTTTATGGCAGCCGTTTTGCCGCCGGTGAATTCCGCAATATGTATGCGGATCCCGAACTCCCGGGACAATTCGGGCGCTACTCCAAGGATTATTTTAATATTATGCACTCCGATCCAGAACGGCGTGCCCTCTTTATCCATGATCTGGCGGGCAGTATGGCCTATATTGCCAATTTTCTTGATATTCAGCTGGTGTACATGGGCGGGGGTATTGAACGCTATGGCGCAGAAATGCAGGAAGCCTTTGACCGGGCCATAGAAAGCACCTGGTTATATCAGGAATATCTGCCCCGGCGTATTCAGATACAATTTGCCCCCTCGGACGAAAAACCCGCGGTTCGGGGGGCCGCCGCAATGGTCCACAGGCACATTTTTGCCGGCCCCATTCATGAGGGCGAGGAACGCACCGGCCTGGCCTATTTACAAGCCCTCCCGAACTGGTAAGGAGACCTTTGGAAACGCCCTGTCAGCGGTTCTGACAACTGAAGATAGGCCTGTGGGCCCATAGCTGCATCGGGAAGTCCCTGCTCCCCCCCCACGAATGCAGTGGGCTCGACAATTATAGACAGCCCTGTGGACTCAGAGGCAGGGCTTGCAGCCACCAGCTACTGGTTGCCCGTCATCGGAAAGGGAAGCACACTGTCGATGGTTGAACGGCCGGTGATGGCCATGACGAGCCGATCCAGGCCCATGGCTACGCCGGAACAGGCAGGGAAGTGCTGAACCTGACCCTGCGTATCCTTGCGGCCCTGGAACACCTGCCAGTACTGTTCATCAATTTGATGGGGCACCAGGGCTGAGGTTTGTTTTTTTGCCCCTTCAGTGCTGAAATAGCGGCGGACCTCGTCAGGATCGGTTTCTTCGGTATAACAGTTGGCCAGTTCTATCCCCCGGACATAGAGTTCCCACCGTTCCTTTGCAAGGGTCTCTTTGCCTGTACCTTCCAGGTTTTTTGCGAGACAGGGGACAAAGGCTGGATAGTCCATGAGGGCCACTGGTCGTTCTTTGGGGAGTCTGGGTTCCACCGCATGGACAAAAATCAGATTATAGAGGTCTCCAAGATCCAGAAAATCTGGAACCGGAAGTCCGAGGCGGCGGGCCTCTTCTGCCATGGCCGGCCGGCCCTGGGCTGCCACGGTATACAGGGAAAACCCTGCATACTGTTTAAAAGCCTCTTCCATGGAGAGCTGAATAAAGGGGGGCTTCAGCTCCGATGGGGCATCCTTTGGGAGCACAGCCCGGAAGAGCTCCTCCGTTATGGCGAGGGAGTCCCGGTAATCCGCTTCCATGGTGTAGTATTCCAGCATGGTAAATTCCGGGCTGTGCAGCCGGCCGGTCGATTCTCCGTTACGGAAGCATTTGCTGATCTGGTACAAACTCCGGCGATGCTGGGCAATAAGCTGTTTCATCCATAGTTCAGGGGAGGGGACAAGATAGTAGTCTCTTTTTCGGCTCCTGCCCTGGCTGTCTGGGGGAAGTATATATTCGGTCTTAAATACCTCTAGACAGGTTTCTGGAATAAGGTGGGGGGCCAGGATAGGGGTGTCCACCTCCAGGTACCCTTTGCTGTCAAAAAAAGATCGGACCGCCCGAAAAATGCGGCCCCGTTCTTCCAGTAGCTCTATATCCATCGTAAATTCCTACCCAAGCCTCTGTACCGCTTCCTTCCACTTGTTTCCCCGGTCAAATTCGTTCAGGAACATGCCGAAGGAAGTACAGCCGGGGCTCAGCACCACCGGGTCTCCCCTTTGGGCTGCTGAAATGGCTGCAAGGACTGCCCGGTCCAGATTGTCATAGGGACCTTGGAAAGAGACCCCTTCTGCCTTAAGGAGGGGAATGAGTTTATCCGTGCCGGTTCCTGCCAGAAGAATGACCGCCTTTGCCTTTTTGCAGGCCCTTGCGAGGGGACTGAAATCCAAATTTTTATCCGTCCCACCGGTGACGAGGACAGGGCTTGTATCAAAGGCTTCGACGGCTGCTGCGGCTGCTTCGGGTATGGTGGCAGCCGTATCGTTGTAGAACCGGATACCCCGGTTTTCAAAGAAGAACTCAAGCCGGTGTTCTATGCCGGGAAAGGTTCCAAGGGCTTCCCGTACAAGATCGGGCGAAATGCCTATATCTAATAAGCCCAGCGCACAGGCAAGGAGGTTCTGTTTTTGATGTATACCGGGAACCAGAGTTTTTTCCGGTACCACCTCTGCAATAGACCAGTCGGAAAGCCGGGCCATGCCTGGGCCCTGGGGACCGGCGAGCCATCCATCAAGCTCCTTACTAGAACGGACCTGGTCTGCACCCCAGGTCTGGTAGATCCGGGGCCTTCCCTGGGTTTCCATGGCAAAGGACCGACCCCAGGAATCGCTGCCTACAATGGTCACATCCTGCTCATCCTGGCCTTGATATATAACCCTTTTATCGGCCACATAGGCTTCCATCGTGCCATAACGGTCCAGGTGATCCGGCAATATGGTGGTGAGGATGGCTACCCGAGGTTTTAATAGGGCCCGCGTCCTGCTTTTGTCTCCCTCACTGCCCTGTACTGGCACGGTTCGTCCCCGCAAATCCCCAAGCTGCCAGCTCGAGAGCTCCAGCACTACATCATCCTCAGCGGTGAGCTGATCCAGAAAGGTGAGGGGAGAGACGGTAATGTTCCCCCCGAGGTATGCCTTGCCCGGAAATAGCGGGCTTTGGGAGCGGGACGTCTTGTTCCGCAGCGCGGCAAGGGCCCAATAGAGGGCACTGGATGTACTCGATTTACCCTTGCTCCCGGTAACCGCAAAGAGACGGGCCGGGTTTTCCTGTAAAAAGATGGAAATGTCTGTTTCTATACGCCTGGCTGCGGCAAGATAGGGCGAGTCGGGCCGCACCGCAGGGTTTTTGACCACCACATCGGCGGACTTAAAATCTGCAATCTCATGCCTTCCCAGTACAAAGCGGATTGGCAGATCCTCTAAGGCTTGAATGCTTGGACGCAGTACCCGTTCATCCCGCAGGTCGGTGACGGTGACCTGGGCTCCGTGGGTCGCCAGGTATCGGGCTGCTTCGAGCCCGCCGCCGTTAAGCCCCAGACCCATGACTACAACGCGGCTTCCAGAAAATTTAGAACTCAATCCGAAACTCCTTCTGTTCCTGCCGGTTAAGATAGGCTGTAACCGCCAGGTTCGTCCAGAGCTTTTTATAGTTGCTGTTTACTTTTTGCCGCAATTCCTTGAAAAGGGGTAGTGCCTCAGAAAAAGTACTGGTTTTAAGGGTTTGCTGAATCTTATCCAGATGGGGTTCAAGGAATTGGAGGGCCCCCTGCAGATAGGGCAGCAATTGGCGTCGCCGTTCTGGTGTGGGCCCCAGGATGGTCATACAGATGGTCTTGTATTTGCAGGTAAAGGGATAATAGGGATAGATCCGCTGGCCCTCATTTATAAAAAGTTTAGTAAAGAATTTAGTTAATTCCGTATCAATCCAGATACCCCTGACCAGGTACCCCTTGCCGGTTTCACCAATCCAGGTATTCGAGATGGTTTGATGGATTTTAAATGAGACAATTTTACCCATTTCGGTAAGAACCGCCTCCAGAGGAATGCAGTCGCTTTCAAGATAGAGCCTGTTGGTCCTATATACAGCAGTGTAGTCATTGCTGCCCCGCTCCAGAAGTTCATGTTCCAGGGGACGATACTGAAGGTTGATTCGCAGCAGAAAGAGAAAGTATTTTTCTCCGATCTTATAAACCCGATAAAAACAGGGTTTCTGAATTTCTGCGGGGTCAAAAAAATAGCTCAGGTCTGAAAAAAAATCCGGTACCTGGGGGAGCATGGAATCGATAAAATCATGGAGTGCGTTCGTATAATCGGTACGCGGGACCGGCTGTCTGACATCATGGTGTATAGGGAAGCGGGGAACCACAAAGGCTTCAGGAACCTGTATAAAATATTCTTCGCTTTGGTTGAAATGATGTGTGTAGGGTTTATCCAAGGAACTATGGGGGCTCTGCAACTTTTGATTAATGATACGATCCGAATAGCCGGGCCGTATCTCATTTAATAATTGTTCCATTGTTCATTACATAATACTACGGGAAATCCATTATTTCAATTCAATTAAAATTTCATTGCACGCTATGGGACTTCATAGTATGATGGGCCTACTTACATTTTACAGGAGGATGTTTTATATGAAAAGGAAGCTCTTATGTATGATGGCCCTGCTGGCTGTTTCTGCTGCAGCCCTCTTTGCTGCGGACCCCGTGGAGGGTCTCTGGAAGAGTGTAGATGAGGATGGCGTGGCCACCGCATTTTGGAAAATTTATGAAAAGAATGGAATCCTTTATGGTGAGATCTTAAAAATTGTCGGAAAACCCGATGACACGATAGCCACTGCCGCTAAGCCCAGTTACAAGGATTTTCCCGTTCCCGGAGAAGTGAATAAAATGAAGGTAGTGGGAACCCCCTGGATCTACGGCCTTAAGAAAAAAGCTCCCGGCCAGTGGGAAGGGGGCAACATTGTAGATCCCGGTAAAGGTGATATTTATAAGTGCAAGATTACCTTCAGACCCGCGGATGGCAAAAAATATAAAACCGATGTGCTCGAAATGCGGGGAGAAATCGGTCTTGGTATCGGCCGCAGCCAGTACTGGCAGCGGGCCACTGAATCTGAAATAAAATAAACTGTACTGCATAAATTGATCAACCAACGGGAAATTTCTTCTGAACAGTCCTTACTGAATGAGAAGGGCGGGCTAATCCAGACAGGGTGGGCCCGCAGCCCCCTCTGGATATATAACCGTTCGGCTATTCGTGGTGTTTTTACAAGAATAGTAGAGGTGGACCGGTATATCCTTTTTTCAGACATGGCGGTATTGGTCTTTGAAATTGCTAACAGGGGGCGTATGATCTATGCCTCGGTGCAGATATCCAATATGGTGCAGGGGGCTACCTTTTATGATGCGTACCGGCTCAATACGCCAATCGGCATGGTAGATCTGCCTCCTTCCTGCGGATCCGGTACGGTAAAAATAAGACAAAAGAATTGCACTATCGATTTTTCAGTCATGACAGGGGGGAGCAGGCTCATCAAGGTTGATCTGCCTACCTTTTACGGCGGCACGGGTTTGCGCGGTGTGGTGGTGCTTACCCCTGTATCAGTCAATGAATACATCGCTACGGTACACCCCTGGCGGCGGGATAGAAGGGCCTTCCGCTATAATCTGCGGAATCCTGCTTTTAAGGCTGAAGGGGTCATGCAGTTTGGAACCGATGAGCTTGTATTCAGCAAAGATAATGGCTGGGCTGCTCTGGATTGGAGCCGCGGCTATTATCCCCATGGGGAAGTGCACTATCTGGCTGTGGCCAGCGGAGTGAGCGGCGGCAGACAGATTGGGTGCTGTATCGGTTATGGTATGGAAGATAACAGCAGCGGCACCGAAAATGCCTTTTTTATAGACGGTACCCTGTATAAGCTTGGCCAGGTAACCTTTAGAATCAGTCCCCGGGACTGGCTTGCCCCCTGGTATTTTTCAAGTGACGATAAACGGCTTTCCATGGAATTTCAGCCCGTTCTGGAATATCGAATTAAACACAGTCTCCTGTTTCAGTCAATTAAAGAACGTCGTGTTTTCGGGTATATGTCTGGAACCTTTATTGAAGAATCGGGCATAACCTGTTCATTTCATAATCTGCCAGGCTATACGGAACGGCAGAAAATGAAGCTGTAGAACCTGTCGGGTTTATAAACGCAGCTCCTTAGGACTTATATATCAAAGTTCCCGTCAAAGACATATTCGGCCTTGCCTACAACCTGAATGCCCCGGTTTCTGTCCGGATTTACCCAGAAACGGCCCCGGTCTATCAGGGTGGCGGGGCCGGCGGCATGGTTAGGGTCTGGCACAGCGGGGAAACTGGCATAGCTTACCGCTCCGCCCCGGCCCCGCCACTCGGCAACGATGGCCCCTTCGAGCCCCGGAACGACCGGTTCGGCGGTGAGCCCCTGAAATCCTGCGGCCAGCACTGCAGCCACTGCCCCCTCCATACGATCCGTTTTTTCTGGTCCTACATAACGGATAATATCCTTTGCGTGCAAGCGCAGCATGAGGGGAATAGCATCGGTCTTTCCCATCGCAAGCAGGGCCTGCCGGACCCGTTTTGAACCCGGTCCATTGGGGACCGCGCATGAGACGAGGTAGGAAGCTCCCAACTGGATCCTGTATGCATTGGCCGTCTTACCGTCCACAATAAGGGTGAGGGGCTGAACCCTTGGGTAGGGCAGGGTAAACATAAAACTGCGGGAATCGATGGTTTTTAGTTCATATACCGTTTCGGTGTATGGGGCTTGAATATGCAGGGTCCCTGTACCGCTGCGGCCCGTATCCAAAGCAAGCCGGGCGATGCAGAGCAGCGCATCGGGACTCAGGGGCAGTTCTCTGCCGTCACTGGCAAAAAGACGGCCTGAAAGACTTCGTTCAGCGGAACCTTTATCCCTTGTGGAAGCCATAAAAATACAGCCGTCGCCGCCAACCCCACAGCGGCGGTCTAAAATAAGTTCAGCGATCCCGTTCTGGGTCGGCTGGTATTTTACATTGCTCCCATCCAGCCTATCCTGGTCAATGAGTATGAAATCATGACCTGCTACATGAAGTTTAAGGAAGGCCAGGGTCATTAGTACTTCCCGTTTTTATAGGAATAGTTTCGGGAATTCCGCTGCTCATGCCGTTCCTGGGCAAGGCTAATGAGCTTATCCAGCAAATCTGGATAGGAAAGACCAGAGGCTTCGCACATCTTGGGGAACATGCTGATGGTAGTAAAACCAGGCATGGTATTTACTTCGTTCAAAAGTATTTCCCGGGTATCCTTACGGACAAAAAAGTCTATACGGGAAAGTCCTGAGAGTTCCGCCGCCTTATAGGCCTTAATGGCAATTTCTCTGATAGTTCTAAATTCGGTTTCGGTTAAATCCGCGGGGATAAGCAGGGCTGCCCCATCGGGATCTATATATTTTGCCTCATAATCATAGAATTCATGGGTGGGAATTATTTCCCCTGGGGTGTAGGCTTCGGGCCGTTCATTACCCGTAACGGAACATTCCACTTCACGGGCAGGCACAAAGGGTTCTATAAGGACCTTATCATCCCAGAGGAGGGCTTCGGCTACAGCCTGTTCAAGGCCAGGGCGGTCAGGGGCTTTGGAAGCCCCCACAGAGGAGCCCGCACAGGAGGGTTTTACAAAGAGGGGATACATAAAGTCCCGTTCAGCCCGTTCTATAATCTGTTTTCGTTTTTCCGTGGAAGCCCAGTCCAGTTTACGTACCGAGATAAAGGGCACTACCGGCAGTCCCGCATGGAGCCAGAGGATTTTTGCAATTTCCTTATCCATGCCGATGGAGCTCCCCAGGACCCCCGCCCCCACATAGGGAACGTTGACCATTTCAAAGAGGCCTTGAATAGTTCCATCCTCGCCAAAGGTCCCATGTAGGACCGGAAACACCACATCAACCGTGATAGGTCCGGTAGCAGGGGTACTGAAGGTTTCCTTTGTACCACCACCGCAGACCGCAGAAATGCGCCGAGTTTCATCAACCTGAATTTCCAGAGCTGCAGCCCCATCTAAGCAGCGCCGCAGCTCGGCTTCATTCTGGAGATACCAGACCCCCTGTTTATCAATTCCGATAAGCAGGACCTTGTATTTTTCTTTATCTAAATTGCGCACCACCGAGGCGGCGGAAATGAGGGATACCTCATGCTCACCTGAACGGCCGCCATAAATCACCGCAACAGTTTTCTTGGATTTTTCCATAACTACACCTCAGTTTGTAAAGCCCAGTTCTGCCAGGGCTTTTTCTGCTTCCCCGATTTCATCGTAGGGAATGGTATGGTCCTTATAAATGATGGAATTTTCATGGCCCTTGCCCAGCAGCAGGACCACATCTCCGGGGCGGGCGAGGCTGAAGGCCTTGCGAATAGCCTGGGGACGGTCGGGGATTAAAAAGAGCTGCTTATCCCGCTCAAGTTCGGGACAGCCTGCGGCAATTTCTTCTAAGAGGGCTATAGGGTCCTCTCCCCGGGGGTCCTCGTCGGCGAGAATGACTATATCGGACCAGTCAGCGGCAATACGGCCCTGTTTGGGCCGTTTTTCCCGGTCCCGTTCACCGCCGGACCCAAAGAGGCTGATGAGCCGGCCTCCCCGGCCTTCGATCCGTTTTTTAATTGGGGGAAGCACCGTTTCAAAGGAGGAAGGCGTGTGGGCATAGTCCACAATAACTTCAAAGGGCTGGCCCCGGTTAACCACGGTCATACGGCCCCGTACGGGCCGGAGCTGGGGAACCAGGGGGACCAGGTCTGCAATGGGGAGCCCCGTTAA
This sequence comes from Treponema sp., assembly GCA_012517385.1. Taxonomy (GTDB): domain Bacteria; phylum Spirochaetota; class Spirochaetia; order Treponematales; family Breznakiellaceae; genus Gracilinema. Next base: position 16,483 of record JAAYUZ010000125.1, read on the forward strand.
TCCGGAAACCACGAGGAGGGCCGCCATCACGTTAGCCGCATTAAAGGTTCCCGGCAGGTTGTCCTGTACATGGATGGTTTCCCCGGTGGCCCGGACCCAGATATCGTAGCTGTTACCCCGGTCTGTTCCTTCCAGGCTCCGGACAGAAAGGTCCGCATCCTCGCCGTGGATACTATAGGTATAGGTCCGCCGTTCTGTGGCATTGGCAAAATAGGTGCAGCTCGGGTCGTCCGCATTAGCTACAGAAAAGGAAGGAATCCGGACTGGAAGCCGGCGTCCTGTTTCATTCAAGGGGCCGTTCCGCAGTGCCTTTTCGTGGTTTACCTGATCTAAGACTCTGAATAGATTTGCCTTGTCGCTGCGGTACTGTTCCCAGGTACCATGGAATTCCAGATGCTCATGGGTTACGTTCGTCATAACCCCCACATCAAAGGCCACATCACCCAGCCGGTTAGTCCGGGGCGAAAGTCCGTGGGAACTCGATTCAATAACCGCATATTCCATGCCATAGTCCCGCATGGCTGCCAGGGCCCGGTGAATAGTGGGAGCCTCCGGAGTGGTCTGATGCTCGGGGTTCCATTCCTCTGTAGCACCGATGCGGTATTGTACGGTGGAAATAAACCCCGCTTTTTTCCCTGCCAGGGTTAAAAGCTGATAAATGAGAAAAACCGTGGTGCTTTTACCTTCCGTGCCGGTGACACCGATAATGCCCAGTTCTTTAGAAGGTTCATTATAGAACAGGGCAGAAATGGGCGACATGGCAAAGCGGGAATCGGCGGTTTGCAGATAGATTATATCCGGTTCGTACCGGTCCAGTTCATATTGATGAACGATTGCCACCGCACCGCCCTCGATTGCCTGGGAGATATAGCGGTGGCCGTCGGTGTGCAGCCCCGGGAGGGCACAATAAAGATTCCCCGGTTTTATATGTCGGGAGTCATATTCAATATCGGTGACTATGCAGGATTCCATGTCGGCCGCCAGGGTGGCTGGAAATGCCGGGAGGGTATCCGCATCTGGAGAAAGCTGGAAAAGGAAGCCCTTGTACCGCAAGGTCTGACACTGGGCCCGTTTTACCAGTCCTGGGGTGAAAAACTCTGAAAATCGTCGGTCCATAGGTACGGATGATACCACTGTATACCAATAACGGTAAAGGGGGAGAAAATTATACTACTCAAGTCTCGACAGGGTTGGATGCTTTGGGCTATGCTTTGCCCATGTACGAAGTACGTGTAGAAGCGGATTTTGCGGCGGCCCACTTTTTAACCCACTACCACGGGAAATGCGAGCGGCTCCATGGTCATAATTACCGGGTACGGCTCTGGGCCCGGGGATCGCAGCTTGATGCGGGGGGGATGCTCATCGATTTTGGGGTCCTGAAGGGGCTTTTACGGGAGGTCTGCGGCAGGCTGGATCATCAAAATCTGAATGATTATCCCGTTTTTTCAGGAGACCCCAGCGCAGAACGGATTGCGAAGTATATTTTTGATGAACTGGAGAACCTGCTCATTGCCCAGGGACATGATCCAAAACTTCTGTATGCGGTAGAGGTCTATGAAACCCCTACCAGTATGGCCCGCTTTGTGCAGGATTAACATTACCGGATCTATTCACCAAATACCAGGGCTGTAAAGGTGTAGAGTTCCGCCCCCGGTTCATTGTAGGCTCCCGGGGGAAGCCCCGCTTTCCGGCATATATAATCCAGGTATTCATCCAGATCCCAGCCCTGTTCCACCGGCACCTGGGGGAGGAGTACCCCCGAATAACCCCGGTGTACCAGATACAAACCATGGACCCCAATTTGCACTGAGCGGGGATCGGGGCAGCGCTCCATGGGTGAAAGGACAGAAATTTCAATCTTACATTGGGCCAGTTCATCCTTCCGTAAGGGTGGAAACCGGGGGTCTTCAAAGGCTGCCGCCCGGGCCATGGTGCGGACCGTCTCTTCCAGGGGGCGGATACCGATCATACGGCCGATACAGCCCCTCAGACTTTTCCCTTTATGGAGGGTCACAAAGGCCCCGCAGGGGATTGAGAGGGCCGAAGTCCCCGCGTCCAGCCGGGCCTGTACCGATTCCGGCCGCTCGTACCGGCCTGGTCGACCATCCAGTTCAGATGCTATCGCTTCCCGGGCTTCCTGTAAGAGGCATTGTTTTTCATCTTCGGTTAACTCGATACTCATAGGAGAGCCTCCCTTGTGTTTAGTATAAGAGGCCCTTTCAAAACACTTTGAGTTTTGGAAGAGCTTCTATAAATATAGACTGTATGGATTGGAATGGCAAAGGGCAGTGTATGCAAGCGTCGTTAAAGGTTTATGTTAAGTATAAATATACATAAAAAGTGCAATAAATATGATAAAATTGTATAAATATGCTTGACAATGTATAAAGATTCAGGTATGTACTATGCTATGATGTTAGATGATTTAAAGGTGACAGCCCGACTGGCCCATCTTGGCTTACGTGAAGATGAACTTGGGGCTGCACTTCCGGCTTTTGAGCAGATGCTCGACTATTTTGCTGTTATGCAGACAGCAGACGGCAGCAGTTCCGCACCAGTGGATGGAACTGCCGGTATCGAAGCGGTACATTCCGATTTAGTTCTTTCGGTTCATCAATGTAATAATAATAACCTTCTCAATAATAATAATAATGCGGTCAACACTGCTATAAACCATAATGAAAACCCTCGGGCCAATAACAACCTGTTGAATCAGGCCGGCGAGCGGAATGATAATTTCATTGTGGTGCCTAACGTCCTGTAAGCAATCCTTATAATTAATGGAGGCTTTTTCAAAACTCAGGGAGTTTTGAAAAAGCAACCTTAGATGTATGTGCAGTATTTTTATTATTCTTTGCTGTGTAATTAATTGCTTCGTTAATGTAAAAATACTGCAAGAGGTTCTTGCAAAAGTAACAGACTTTTGCAAGAACCTCACTGTTTCATTCGGAGGTCTGTATGTCTCGTTCCGTCGATAAGGATGGTTTCCCGGCCTATGTTTCAGCCTGGGAAGACCGGATTGGTGCATTCTTAGAATTATTGGAGCCCGGGCAGTGGCCTGCAGCGCAAACTGGCGGAGAGTTATCGCCGGTAGCGGGGCTTCCCTGTGGAGTTAAGGATAATATAGCGGTGGAAGGTTTTGGCCTTACCTGCGGTTCAAAACTCCTTAAAGACTTTAGGGCTACCTATACTGCCACGGCGGTTAAGCGCCTGGAGGCAGCGGGGGCCCGGGTTATTGGCAAGACCAATATGGATGAATTTGGCATGGGGTCCAGCACGGACAATTCGGCCCTTAAGCGGACAAATAATCCCTGGGACACAAGCCGGGTGGCTGGTGGTTCCTCAGGCGGGTCCGCAGCGGCTGTGGCGGCGGGGCTTGTTCCCTTTGCTCTGGGGTCAGATACGGGGGGCTCGGTCCGCCAGCCTGCGGCCTTCTGCGGTGTGGTAGGGCTGAAACCGACCTATGGGGCCGTGTCCCGCTTTGGTCTTGTGGCCTACGCTTCCAGTTTAGAATCTATCGGGGTGCTGGCTGACTCGGTGAGCCGGGCGAGGGATGTGTTCAGGATTATTCAGGGGGAGGACCCCCTGGATGAAACGACGATAGCCTCCCGGATAGTACAGGGTGTTCATGGCGGTACCGCCGGTTCTACGAACCCTGGCAGCATTGGCGGCCCTGGTGGCTCTAGCAACCCTGGCAATCCTGGCAGCGCTAAAAACTCTAGCAGCTCTAGCAACCCTGGCAGCGCTGACAGCCCCAGCAATTATGGCCGCACTGAAAAGATTCTTGCGGTGCTGGACCCGGTTTCTCTTGCCGATGCGGTGAGTGCGGCGGTCCGTGGGGCTGCCCAGGCAGGTGTTGCCGGCAGGGGCGCCGAGACAGGCCCGGGAAGCGCCGGGGCGGAGGCTCAGCTCATCAACCTGCTGGAAAAGGAAGTGCTGCAGGGGTATTCCAAAGCAATAGAAGGGTTTAAAGCCCTGGGGTACCGCATTCAGGAAATTGTTATTCCTTCCCTGGCCTATTCGGTGCCGGTCTATTATACCATAGCGACGGCGGAGGCGAGCGCCAACCTGGCCCGTTTTGATGGAATCCGTTACGGGAAGCGGCCTGAGTGGGCGGAAAACCCTGAAGATTTAATTGACAAGACCCGGGCTATGGGGTTTGGGCCAGAGGTTAAGCTCAGGATACTCCTGGGGACCTTTGTGCTCCGGTCCGGTTTTCAGGACCGGTACTATCTGCGGGCCCAGCGGCTCCGCAAACGGATTACTTCTGAGTTCCTTTCTCTTTTTTCTGCTAAAGAGGGATCTAAAGAGGGACCTTCGGCACTGCTGATGCCGGTGTTCCCCACCAGGGCCTTTGGCCGCAGTGAAAACGGTCTGGGCGGTCCTGCCCTTTCGGCCTTTGCACAGAAGGCGGCGGATATTTTTACCTGCCCTGCAAATCTGGCGGGGCTTCCGGCCATTGCCTTCCCTGCTTCGGTAGAGGGTGGCCTGCCCGTGGGGGTGCAGCTTCTGGGGGCTCCCTTTTCGGAGGAACTGCTCTGCTCCATCGCAGCGGAGTATGAGGCGGAACATCCGATTCCTCATCCAGAGGGATTTCAGAGTTTTTGGAGGTAGCCATGTATCAGTCATTTATCGGTCTAGAAATTCATATCCACCTGTTAACGGATACCAAGGTCTTCTGTTCCTGTAAGGCCGCCTTCGGCTCTGAACCGAATACCAATGTCTGCCCCGTCTGTCTGGGCCACCCGGGGGTACTGCCCGCCCTCAACAAGGCAGCCTTTGATATGGGCGCTTTGGTCGCCCGTGCGCTGAATTGTTCTATTCCAGACCGGACCTGGTTTGAACGGAAACAATATTTTTATCCCGATATGCCAAAGAATTATCAGATTTCCCAGTTTGCATCCCCCCTGGGGCAGCAGGGGTATATGGATATGGTCATTAGGGGGCAAAAAAAGCGGGTCCGCATCAAGGAGTGCCATCTGGAAGAGGATGCGGGCAAGATGATCCATGCGGGGTCTGTGAGTCTCATAGACTATAACCGGGCAGGTACGGCCCTGCTCGAAATTGTTACCGAACCGGATCTGGAAACCGGTGCGGAGGCGGAGGCCTTTATTCAGCAGCTCCGGCGTCTGGTCCGCTTTCTTAGGGTCTGTGACGGCAATATGGAGGAGGGCTCCCTCCGGGCTGACGCCAATGTGTCGGTGAACCTGCGGGGGGCCGGACTGGGCCGTAAGGTGGAAGTTAAGAACCTGAACTCTTCCCGCTTTGTCCGTCTGGCCCTGGACTATGAAATTGAGCGGCAAAAGGAAGTGCTGGATGCTGGAGGGGTCGTCAAACAGGAAACCCGGCTCTGGAACGAGAATCGGGATCAGACCGAGTCCATGCGGAGCAAGGAAGATTCCCACGATTACCGCTTTTTCCCTGAGCCGGACCTGCCGGTGCTGGAAATTGATGAGGCCTATCGAAGTGAAATTCAGGGCAGATTGATGGAACTTCCCCTGGACCGCATGGAGCGTTTCGTGAGGGACTATGGGCTTTCCCTGGAACAGGCGGATTACATCTGTGAAGAGCGGGCCCTGGCGGATTATTTTGAAGCGGTGGTACAAGCTATAGAAGCTTTACCCAAAGAAGAGGCTGCCAGGCGGGTAGCCCTCTGGCTTGCGGCGGATGTAAAACGGGTGATGAACCGGGATGGGGTAGGGGCCGATGGGATCGGCCAATGGTCCTTCAGCCCCCGCCGGCTTGCCCAGATTGTGGAGCTTTTAGGGCGGGGGGCCATTTCAGGAAAAATCGCTAAACAGGTCCTGGAACTTTCTGTGTCAGAAGATCGGGATCCGCTTGCTATTGTACAGGAACGGGGGTGGCAGCTCATCCAGGATCCTGAGCTTATTAACCGCTATGTGCAGATTGTTTGCGAGAGGGAAGCGGGAAGCTTTGATGAAGCGGCGGCTGCCCGGGAAGGGGGAAACCTTAAACGGTTTGAAACCCTGTCGGCCTATCTGGTGGGTAAGGTGCTGGCCGAAAGTCAGGGCCGCTGTGATGCCCTCTTGGTGAAGGAACACATTGAGAAAAAGATTGGGGAGGCAAAAAAATGCGCGTGCTAGCGAAGGCTGTTTCTGAACTTGCCCGGGCTGAACCGGGGAAAATGATTGAACTTTCTGGATGGGTTCACCGGATCCGTGAACTGGGCGGGGTCAGTTTTATTATGCTCCGGGACCGTTCCGGGCTGGTTCAGCTTGTGTTGGAAGGAAAGACTGATCTCACCCTGGAATCGGTAGTTTCGGTGCAGGGGACTGTTGCGGTAAATGATAAAGCTCCCGGCGGTGCCGAGGTCTGTGTTCAGCATATGTCGGTCCTTTCACGGGCTGAACCGGATCTGCCCTTTCCGGTAAACGGTGATATGTCTAAGGTAGGCCTCGATGTTATTCTGGATAATCGTCCCCTGTCCCTTCGGAATCCGAGGATCCGGAGTATTTTCCGGGTCCAGTCTACGATCATTGAAGCCTTTACGGAGTATCTGCGCAGAGAGGATTTTACCGAAATAAAGACCAGTAAGCTTATTGGAAGCGGTACCGAGGGTGGTACGGGGCTATTTGAAGTAGATTATTTTGACCGCAAGGTCTATCTTGCCCAGTCTCCCCAGTTTTATAAACAGACCATGATCGCCTCCGGTTTAGAGCGGGTCTTTGAGATAGCTCCGGCCTATCGGGCAGAGAAACATGACACCCCCCGGCATCTGAATGAGTATGTTTCGCTGGATGTGGAGATGGCCTTTATTTCGAGTGAAGCGGACCTTATCGAACTGGAAAAACACCTTCTGGCCCATATTTTTGAAGCCCTGGCTCGTAAAAACGCTGAAGACCTGGCTGCCTGGAACGCTACCGTACCAGATCCGGATCTGGTATTTAAGGCTCCTACCATCGCCCATGATGAAGCCCTGGATCTGGCCCGATCTGAAGCGGGCCGCGGTGCCGCCGGTGCCGTGGCCGGTGCTGCTGTCGGCGCTACCGCCGGCCACAGTGCCGCCGGCGCTACCGCCGGCGCTACCGCCGGCTCAGCCAACCCCGCCTTTTTCGAGATCAGCCCCGAGGTGGAGCGGCTACTGTGTACCTGGGCGGGCCGGGAAAGAGGAATCGAGCTGGTTTTTGTAAACCAATTCCCCCGGCGGCACCGGCCCTTTTATACCTATCCATCCTCGGCAACCCACACCATGAGCTTCGATGCCCTCTTCCGGGGCTTGGAGATTACTACCGGAGGCCGGCGTCAGGAGCAATACCAGGCTCTTCTGGAGGTACTGCCCCGCTTTGGGTTGAAAGCGGAGGACCTGAAGGATTACCTGATGGTCTTTAAGTACGGCTGTCCGCCCCATGGAGGTTTTGCCATTGGTTGTGAACGGCTTACCCAAAAGGTTCTGGGACTTTCTAACGTTAAGGAAGCAAGCCTCTTTCCCCGGGACCGCCGCCGGGTATCGCCATAAAACGGGGGCTCCCGGATTCGCCCTATACTTTGGTGGGGCGAGCTGTTACAATAAAATATCTGGAGGGTTATCATGGTTCGGCATGAAAGTGAAATCCAAGCAGTTCCTATGCAAGGTAAGGATATAGAGGGAGTAATAAAACAGATTCTGATCGGTCCTCGGGATGGGTATGAGGGGTTCCTGCGTGTTTTTACGGTTGAAGCCGGCGGTCACACCCCGCTGCATCAGCATCCCTGGTGGCATGCAAATTATGTGCTGTCCGGTGAAGGGATAGTTCATATCGATGGGAAAGAGTATCCGGTACGCACTGGCTCAGTGGCGTTTATCGAAGGGACTAAGACCCATCGTTTTATCAATACCGGCTCTGCTCCACTCAAGTTTATATGTCTTGTGCCCCCCGAAGGAGATGCTTACTAATTTTCATATCTTATAAGTTCCAGGGAACTCTTCGGAGTTCCCGGCGGTCCCGAGACACCTTCGGATTTGACCATATAATAGGGATAACTTGCAAGAAACCAGAGACTTGTTTTACCAACCAGGCTTCCAAAAATACCGGAAAGGCCCAGCTGGGCCTTCCAGCACTCCACTTCCCGTCCCATGATGGTGAGTTTTTCTTTGCCGGTAACGGTCAGTTCAAAGGTAAAGCCACCTACGCTTGCCCCGGTGCCGATAAAGATAATTTTTGCCTTCTGTTGTTTACCCCAGGGAAATAGCCTGAGGCTCTGCCCCAGCGTATCCGTGCTGGAAACGAGCAGTTCCCCTTCCTTTGCCTTGTAGCGAGTTTCTAAGAGTCTGGAAACGCGATTTACCGTAGCGTCTTCGCCATAGGTGGTGACATCCGTATAGGTTGCCAGGAGGGATACCGCATCAATCCGGTAAAGGGCCTTCTGGTCCGGGGCGGAGCTTGAAAGTTCAAAGTAGCTCCCCTTCTCTTCATTTACAAAACGGGAGGTATAGATAAGTTCATCCTGTTTGTTTCCTATTTTTCTGCTGTACACTAATTTTTCATAGGCTGGCAAAGGCTGGGCTTCGATATTGACAGATATTAATAACAGTAAGCTATAGAAAATAATGAATCTGGATAAAAAACTGAATAATGTTAAATGTTTTAACTTATAAGTCATGTATCACCTCGTTATAACAATTGCCAAGATAAGGGCAAATATGTTCTAAAAGCATCTGAGGTTTTTGCAAAAGTCTGTTACTTTTGCAAAAAACTCTTGCAGTATTTTTACATTAAAATATAATTATATATATAGTATAGAATAGTAAAAATACTGCATATACATCTAAAGTTGCTCTTTCAAAACTCCCTAAGTTTTGAAAGAGCCTCATCTAACAATAATTTCGGGAATTCTATTCAAAAATGCAATCCCTTTATCCCCTATTGCTACAGAACCGGTTCTGGTATAAAAAGATATTCTGAGCTGTCCTGTTCGGGTCCCCCAGACGCCCTGACAGCTTATTGTTTTATCGGTTTATATGCGAGTGGAGGTTCCTATGCATTCATCCTTTGATCCCAGACTTCTGGCTGATTTTGCCCGTTATTACGGTTTTCATTATGGGGTTTGTGACCCCGCCGCCCTTGTAAAAGACCTGGTCATAGAAATGGAACGGGGTCTACGGGGTGATCCTTCCACCCTGCCCATGCTGCCTTCCTATTTGTATCCGGTTTCTTCAGTTCCGCCAGGCAAGGCTGTAATCGCCCTGGATGCGGGGGGAACTAACCTCAGGGCCGCCCTGGTCCGCTTTGATGAAAAGGGCAAGGCTATTGCAGAACACACCCAGAAAACCCACATGCCCGGCACTAAGGGGCAGCTTACGGCCCAGCAATTCTTTGATGAGATCGCCGCCGTAACCGCACCCCTGCTGCAGGAAAACCCCAATGTAGAAGGTATAGGGTTCTGTTTTTCCTACCCTATGGAAATGACCAGGGATGCGGATGGTATCCTTTTAGGATTTAGTAAAGAAGTGGATGCCCCAGAGGTAATCGGAAAAGCGATTGGTGCAGGCCTCCGGGAAGCCCTGGCCCGAAAGGGAGTAAAGGCCCCTGAACGGATTGTGCTGTTAAACGATACGGTGGCAACCCTGCTTTCGGGGCTTGCAGAAATTCCCGCTGACGGCGGTCAGAGAAAGGGTCCCGATATCTATGGTGTTGAAGGGGGGCCGGTAATTGGGTTTATTCTGGGGACCGGCATGAACGTTGCCTATCCAGAAATCCGAATTCCTAAAATCGGCTTTGATGCACCTAAGTCTCCCCAGATTGTGGTCTGCGAGACCGGCAGTTTCCATCCCCGCTATCTGGGTCGTCTGGATGAAGAATTCGATGCAACATTGAAAAATCCCGGCAAATATACCTTTGAAAAAACCATGGCCGGCGCATACCTGGGCCCCCTCACCCTGTATATGCTGAAAAAGGCCGTGCAGGACGGGGTGCTTGTCTTCCGTAAATCCGGAGAACTTCTTGCCATGCAGAATCTCCAAACCAAGGACTTGAATGCCTTTATGCACAATCCTCTGGCAGGGGAAGGTGTAATCGGCTCCCTCTTTGATAAGGATGAACGGGATGCCCTGGCAACCCTGGTGTTCCTGACTTCCATTATTACTGAACGGGCCGCCCTCTTTGCCGCAGCTGCGGTGGCCGCGGCGGTAGAAAAGACCGGAGCCGGCTATGATCCCTTTGTACCAGTCCGTGTTGCTGTAGAAGGCACTACCTATATGATTTATAATGGTATGCGGCCAGCCCTGGAGTCTTACCTCCATACCATACTCTCCGCAAAGGCACCCCGGTCTGTTATTGTGTCTCCGGTAGAACAGGCTTCCCTGTTCGGCGCCGCGGTGGCAGCTCTGTCTAAATAGGGTGTTAAATCCTAATTTCTATTGATGAAAGGAGCCCCCAGAAGGGGGCTTCTTTTTTTGTATGGTCGTAATAACTGTCAGGCTGGCAACATTGTAGATTCTATACTTATCAATCTCCGCCAATTCCGAACTTCTGGAGGCTGGAGAAGATCATGTATAGTTTACTTACTTCGTGGAGTTCAGGCCGATATTCAAAGTGCATCTGGTCATAGAGATCCCATTTGCCACCCCAGACGAAACCCTGGTCTTCAAAGGCTTTTATTACCGCCGCCGGCGGAGCCCAGCGATTATTCTGGCTTACCAGCATCCATCTGGGGTTCCGTTCCTGTTCCCATTGCCAGTAGATAGCCTTGGAACCGAGTTTTCGTGGTTGTATATCGATGGCCAGTCCAAAGCTGTGCATACTAATGCGGCTTGTACCGCGAATTTCCCGCCAGTTGTAGCCCCCAATGGTACCCAGGTTTTTTAAAAACTGTGCCACCTCAGGGTCTGACTTTGCAAGTATGCGGATCCGTTCATCAATCTGTTGTACCTGATTCTCTATCATCCTGTGGACCGAAATTATCCTACCGAGAAAGCGGACCTGGACAAGATTTTGTTCAATCTCTCCCCGTTTAGTTCCGCCATAGAGGGCTGAGCGGAAACCATTATGATGGTCTGGGCCCTGCATCTGGTGTTCCGCACTGCCAATCTTTTGCAATTCCGCTATCCGCTCCGGGCTGTAGGATTTTGGATCCGGCGCTTCTTCCGGATAGAGGTAAAACACATAGGGCTTAAAATCTTGCCATTTGTCACGGAGTTCCTCTGGAAGCAGGCGGCCATTAGCCCAATAAAAAACTTCCCCTCCCACATCTATAATCCAGTCGTCATTCTTCCAGGAAACCGAGCTGACCCGGTCAGGATAGGATCTTTTGTAGGCTTCCAGCACCTGGCGGGCGTGGATCTCTGGACGAATTTGAGGTGCCGATGACAGGGGATACAGGGAGATAGTAACTAGTAATATACTAAAACCAGCGAGAAGCTTCCTGGTACCGGTAGAGTATGGCCGCTGTTCCATTTATGCTGCAACCATACACAACCGGCCGCATCTTTGCAAGGCTGTATTTTAATCCCAATCCAGGAGCCGACGCTGTCCCTGAAGGGCGCGGATTCCCGTAACATCCTGGCTTACTTCCAGGGTGCCCCGGTACTTGCCCTGAGCATCGTACACGGGGAAGTACCGGATGTGGACAAATGTACCGCCCAGTTCAAGCCAGAATTCCGCCACCTTCTTCTCTTTATTTCTAAAGGCCTGCACAATTCTCTGAACAATATGGACACTTTTGGGAGGGTGGCAGTTGGCTACATTCCGGCCAATGACGCCGGGACTCCTTGGGAAGATCCGTTCCGGGTTATCCGAATAGTAGAGGACCCGATCATACTCGTCTACAAAGGATACATCAATGGGAAGGTTTTTAAGCATCAGGTCGATCTGTTCGGTGGTCATCCAGCCTTCCCCAAGTTTCACCGCCCCGGGAACCTGGTCGGGGGGAACAGGCACCGCTGTTGTGGAGGCCGCTTGTTTTGGGGCCGCGGGTGCGGCCATTGGCGAGCCGTCCTGCGAAGGAGCGCCTCCAGCAGCGGCCCCTTCGGTTGCAGTCCCTTGGGCTGTGGTTCCTCCAGCAGCGGCTTCTTGGCTTGGGGCTCCTCCAGTGGCTGTGGTACCGGCAGCCTCCAATTTCTGGCTCATCAATCTGGCTTCTACCACATCGGGATCCCAGAGACTGCCCGGTTTTATCCAGGCATAGCCGATCGCATCCTCGCCCCGCCGGATGGTTACCCAGGTTTTTTCATCGAGCTTCCTGAGGGCGGTAGGGAAGAGGATGTGTTCTTCCATAAAGAACATTTTTTGAGCCTTACCGGATAGAACCCGGGCTTTCCAGGCTGCACCGCCAAAGTCCTGGTTTTTCAGGTTTTCATCGATCTCCCGGAAGAGGGCGCGGATTTCATCATGCTTCCCCCACATTACCTTGGAGGGGGCGTCAAAACCGGCCGCTTCCAGGTAAGGAAAGAGCTGGTTTTCCTTACGGGTGTAGTGGATGAGGATTTTCCTGAAGTCTTCGATAGCCTTTGTAAAGGCATCTATACCTTTCTGGCTGCGGCCCCAGGGGAAAAGGAGCCGCCGATAGGCCCTTGTAAGGCTCCGCAGGGAATTCAGGGCCGCATTATTTTCAGCCATATAGGTATGGATGGGGTGACCGCTCAGTTTTTCAGGCCTGCCCTGGCTTTCCAGGGAGTTTTCGAATACCGTAACATGGACTTCGCAGAGCCGCTGGATCTCCTCTGCGGGCATTCCTGCCTGCATCAAAGCCTGTTCCATGGCGGCGATTTCTTCGGCACTGACATTTTTAATCAGGGTATCAAAATCCTTTTTTACCCTGCTTACACTTTCTCCATCATGGAGCCGCTGAATTATTTTTTTTAGTTCTTCCCGTTTGTATGCTTCGTTTTGTATCAGTTCGCTCATAGCCATTCCTCCTGCAGGATAGTTCCTTCCGCATTAACCGTGACGGCCTTAATGGGCACATTACGTTTTGCCTGGTTACGGGCCTGCTGGGCAATCGCCACAAGGCCACCGCAGCAGGGCACATGCATTCTCAGGACCGTTATTGTATCCACTTTGGATTCATCAATTAAAAGTATAAGCTTTTCTATGTATCGCTCAATGCCTTCATCCAGCTTGGGACAGCCGATCACGAGGGTTTTTCCCTTTAGCCACTGGCTGTGAAAATTTCCCAGCGAAAAGGCGGTGCAGTCCGCCGCCAGAAGGAGGTTTGAACGGTTAAAATGGGGTGCCCGGGGGTTTATAAGATGCAGCTGAATGGGCCAGTGGGTCAGAGCACTGGGCTGTTCTGCGGCAGGGCCGGCCTCTGAACTTACGGGACGGAAGCCCTTGATCATAGGTTCGTTATGCTGCTCCTGGTTATGTTGTGTCTGGCGATGCTGCACCTGGGCATTCGTGGTATCCCCTTCTTTTAATGCCATGAGTTTCACAAAGCCCTGGGGAATAGGAATTCCTTCTTCAGCAAGCACATCCATGGCAGTCCTAAGATATGCCGATTCTCCGTGATGATACAGATGCTCCAGATGCGCCAGGATAGTGTTTTCTCCCTTGGGAATAATATTGGTCCGCATGACCAGTGCTTCGTTGTATGGCTCTGCTTCCCGTTGTTCAATACTGATGGCTCCCCGGGGACAGGTGCCAATGCAGGCACCAAGACCATCACAGAGGAGGTCCCCTACGAGCCGGGCTTTGCCGTCTATAAGTTGCAGAGCCCCTTCAGGACAGCCATTAGTGCAGGCTCCGCAGCCATCGCAGCGTTCTTCATCTATGGTTATGATATTGCGTTTCATATATGCTCCTTATATTACCATTATAGAAAACTATTATGCTTTTTTCTGTAACCGGGGTTACAAAATGAGTGAGGTTTTTGCAAAAGTCTGTTACTTTTGCAAAAACCTCTTGCAGTATTTTTACATTAACAAGATAATTATTTGTATGTTATGGAATAGTAAAAATACTGCATGTACATCTATGGTTGCTCATTCAAAACTCCCTGAGTTTTGAATGAGCCTCGAATGTTTTATAGTTAGGATTGATTATGATTGATGATGGAGTTTCGGCTCAGGACCTGCTTGAGGCGAATGAGCTGCTTGTAAAAGGTGATTATGCAGGGGCAGTTGCCCTTCTGGAACGGGCTGTGGCGGAGGACCCTACCGACTGCTCTGCCCTGACCGCTTTGGGTATTGCCTTTACTGAGGGGGGCGAGCACCAGAAGGCCGTAAAGGCTTTGGAACGGGCCCTGTCTTTGCAGGAAACAATCCCCGAAGCCCATGAAGCTCTGGGCTGTGCCTACTATAGATTAGGTTTTATTGAGAAGGCCGAAAAGGCGCTGAAACGGGCCCTGGAATTGGCTCCCCAGGATGGGGGCGTGCTCCGAAACCTGGGGGTTGTTCTGGATCGTCTGGGGGACTTTGATCGGGGTGCCGAGATGATCGAAGAAGCCTATAGACTGAATCAGTTTGATTATCAGGCAATCTATGCCTTATCTTCTATCCGGCTCAGGCAGGGAGAACTGGAAGCTGCTCTGGAACTCCTGGAACGGATCGCATCGGAGGATGCACCCATCAATTTAAAAATGCTTGCCATAGACCATATACAGAACTTGAAACGATACCTCAGGTAGGTTGCTGGAGTATCCTACCGCATGGGTACGCAGAGGGCCGCATAGTGGACCGATTTGTCCGGTTCTTCGAGTAAAACCGAGCTTGTTTTACCTTTTTCGGTCCGTATAGATGCCTGGCCAAGGATAACTGGTTTATTACTTACCCCAGCAGCAGGGCTGTCTGAAAGGGCTTCGGACCTGAAATTGCAGGCAAGGAATGCCGCAACCCCCGCAGCGCCGCAGGCGGAAATCTGAAAACTTTTGGAAAGGGATACTATTTCCTCAGTTTTTCTTTCCTGAAGCATATTCAAAAAAAGTTTGCTCTGTTCAAAGGCTTCCGTATCATCAAAATGGGCAGAAAGGTTCGTGGTAATCACAAAAAGGGTTGTATCCAGACAATCCGCAAAGGTAAGTTCCAGAGCTCTGGTCAGGGAGTGTATATGACTCGTTCTATAGGCTCCAACCAGGATGGGTATAATAGATGCTCCGGGGCAGCTGGTGTAGATCCAGGGCAGGAGTACCTCAAGGCAATGCTCTGACAGGTGAGGTATATCATTTATTTCGATAGCGGTTGTGCAGGAAAGCAGTTCATCAATCTTATCCCTATTAACTGACAGGTCCCCCAGGGGTGTTTCAAAGACATCGGAATCGCTGACGAAGATTCCTTCCTCATGCCATTCATGGAGGGGGCCGATAAGTACCACCTGATTAATATGCCGGCCCTGTATCTGATGAAAGGCTCGAGCCAAAAGCTGTCCTGTAATGTCCCACGCAGCATGGGGAACGATTATGGCCAAGGGTTTGCAAGGACCCACAGTGTCATCATTCATGGATTGGTATTTCTGTATTACAGCACGAATTTCTGCCTCAGTTTCGGGATAGAATATGCCCGCCACTATCGGTGTCCGCCGTTTCATGGTGCTGTCATTCAAGATATCTATATCTATCATATGGTAAGTGTAATTTTAACTCTATCGGATTGCAATGTTAATCGTGACAATACCACTTTGAAAATACTCCTCATACAGGTTATACTTTACGTATATGAGTATCCGCCTAAAGATTATAGTTGTCGTACTTCCCCTGCTGATCGCTTCGGTAGTTCTGGTGGGGGTTTCTTCGTATTTTTCTGCCGCCTCAGCGGTTACCCGTCTTGCGGTGGGTTTTCTCACCTTTAAAGCAGAAGAACTTGAGACCTATGCCAACAACCAGTGGAACCTCCTGGTAGATAATGGTTATGTGGGCCGGTCCGATATGGAACAGGCTGCCCAGGCAGCGGTGGAATCCTTTGGCAGAAGCATACTCAGGAGCCCTACGGAGGCAATTTTCGCACTGGATCGGGATGGCAAACTCGCCATGCTGGTAGGTTCGGCTGGAGCAGGTAATCCAGGGGGCGCCGGGGGCGCAGGGGGCTCCGGGGGCGCCGGGACTGCATCGCCCGCAGAGGATGCGGCAGCCCTGAAGAACACCGTTGCTCCGGGCTGGCGGGGGTTTCTGAACATTACCTTCGCAGGTATAGAGCGGGTTGCCTATACATTCCCCTTTGTTCCCTTTGGATGGCAGGTATTTGTTTCTGAACAGAGGCAGAGCTTTTTCGGCGATGTGGAGACCATTGCCCAGACTACTTTGTATATACTTCTGGGGGCGGCCCTGGTCAGCATCTTGTTCCTGCTCCTCATGACAGGCTACCTTACCCGGCCCATAGAACAGGTTGTGGAAGTCATGCGCCGGATAATCCAGTCCAACAACCTTTCTGAACGGGTGCCGGTCCTGTACAAGGATGAAATCGGGCAGCTTTCCCATACCTTTAATCTAATGCTGGAAGAACTGGACCGGGCTTACAACCAGATTAAAAAATACGCCTTTGAAGCGGTGGTGGCCCAGAAACGGGAAAACCGGATCCGCAATATCTTTCAGCTCTATGTTCCCAAGGATGTCATCGACGAAGTTTTCATGAACCCCGATAAGATGCTGGTGGGTAATAACCGGGATGTGGCAATCCTCTTTTCTGATATCCGAAGTTTTACCACCATCTCAGAAAAGATGGCCCCCGATGCCCTGGTGAATGCCTTAAACCGCTATTTCTCGATAATGGTAGATGTGATTGTAGACCGGAACGGCATGGTGGACAAATACATAGGAGACGCCATCATGGCGGTCTTCGGCGCACCGGTGAGTCACGGCCACGACGCCCTGGACTCGGTACTGGCGGGTCTGGAGATGACCGAATCATTAAAGCTATTCAATGATGAGCAGAAAAAATCGGGGGGGCCGGAATTTAAAATCGGGGTGGGCATTAATTACGGTATCGTTACGGTGGGCAATATCGGCTGTGACAAGAAGATGAACTATACCGTGATTGGAGACACGGTTAACCTGGCCTCCCGCCTTGAGGGCCTCACCAAGTACTATCATCAACCCATACTATTCTCAGAGTATGTATATGAGCATATAAAAGGTAAGGTCCCCTGCCGTATGGTTGATAAGGTAGCCGTAAAAGGCAAGACCCAGGGGGTTCCCATACTGACTGCCCGCAGAGAAATCAGCAAAACTGAAGCGGAGGCATGGAAAATCCACGAAGAAGCGGTGGAACTTTATTATAAAAGGTCCTTTACCCGTGCGATGGAGCTTTTTGAACGGATTCTGCACCTTCTGCCAGAAGACGACATAGCCCGGCAGTATATAGAGCGCTGTCAGCGATATGTAATAACACCGCCCCCTGCAGACTGGGATGGGGTGGAGGTGATGACAGAAAAATGATGAGCCCCAAAATGCATTACTATGTACTCATACTCATCATTGCTGCTCTGGGCTGGGGAAGGGGAACGCTTCTTGCGGAGGAAAACCCTGGGGAATTCCAGTTTGATGAACGGACGGTCCTTATGCTCTGGTCCCAGGACAGTACCGAAGCCAGCTCCGGTAGTGCTGCTGGTACAGCGGACCAATTCAGCCAATATCTGTTGCAGAGTCTCCGTTCTATTCTCACCAGGGCTGGGTACTCCCCTGGGGAAACCATCACCTTAGCCCTTCCTTCTGCCAATCCTTTGGAAACAGCTATCACTAAAGGACAGGAACAGCGGATCCGCTGGGTTTTCCTTGCATCGATACAGGTTTCAGAGATGAACCTTTCCTGGAATATTGGAATCTACGATGCGAAACGGGGAAGTCTGCGGGCCAGCGATAACTTTTCTACCTTTCCGGGGCTTTCCGCGCTCCCTGCCATAGACGATTCCTGCCAGAATCTGGTGCAGGCCTGGCTCGGTGCTATAGCCCAGGATGTGGCAATTGTAAATCTTACTGAAAATACCCAACAGTTTTCTGGTCCCCAGGAGGATGTTGAAATCTGGTATGGCTCTAAAGATACCGGAGTCTTCGCAGGAATGATTAAGCAGGGAGCCCTGGAAGGCCTGTATATTCCCTTCCCGGAGGGAAAGCCCCTCACAATCGAAGCCTGGAAAGAGGGCTATTGGCCAAAGACGCTGGTCCTTCCAAAGGGAGTTACTGATCAAACGGTGAGGATCCGGGCCCTTCAAAAACGGGCTTCCAGTGTATGGGGCCTTGGTACAGGAACCGGAAAACTCCTGGGTGCAACCTATTTGTACCGCTGGTATCCCGTACCTGACCGTTTTTTTCTCCGTTTCGATAATTCGCTCTGGGCCGGGTACTCCTTTACTCCCAATGCGATTCCCTTCTGGCACGATGAACTCCGTATAGGTGTGGGATTGTACCTTCAGAATGCGGTGGATGGACGGTTACGGCTGGCTTCTGGTTCAGCCCTTTCCGGTGTAATCAGTGTGCTTCCCAGTTCGGAAAAACTAGTTTCCCGGTCCGCCCTGGATATACTGGTGGAACCCTTTTGGGTCTCCCTGGAATATCATTTTCCCCGCTGGGCTCTTACGGGGGAGCTGCGGCTCCCCTATGCAGCTGGTTCGGGCTTCCTGAAACAGGGCTGGCTAGAAAGTTCAGGCGGCGGGCCCTTTTTCTTTATGGGAGTGTTGATAAAATGATGAAGTCAAGCGGTCGAGCTGCGGTGATGTTCATGTTAGGTCTCGCGGTGCTTGCAATAAATTCCTGCGATCTTTTTAAAGAAGATATGTTCCCCGCCTATCTGGGGCATGAAGAAGCCCAGATTAGCCTATCGGAACTGCGTCAGGCCGCTGGTGTCCCTGAAACGGCCCGTCTTGAAACTATCCGTACCCTTGAAATACCTGAACTCAACAAAGTCTATGTGGTGCTTACTTTTTACGGTTTTTTCTCTCCCCCCTATCAGGTCTTTCTGGATGGGAAGAGCCTTGCAGTATTAAAGACCTTTACCGATGTCGGAAATGGCCGCTTCCTCATGTATGATGCAGGTACGGGCATCCTCATCCGTCATTTTAACGATATTTTAGTTCTGGAGCCCGGGTCTCTTGAATTACTGGATACTAAAACAGGCGTTTTTGGAGATAATTCTAATAATTATTTTGATGACCCCTGGTTTGGAATTCGACAGGATACAAATACAATCTTTTTTATAGGAATGCACAGTGGAGCCGAAAGTTATCTTAAGGTTAATATAGATGGTTCTAATGTCTGGTATGGTGCAAGTGCACCAGTAAGCCAAAAAAGCATCTTTTCCGCCGATCCTTCAGATGCCGCTCTTTTTTACATCCAGGACCTTTATATAGCCACGGATAGCGGAGTATATCTTCTTCTGGGGCAGAAAGAGAGCGATAGGGGTTATCTTTTCCGCTGGAATACAGCGGAGGACTTTATAGGTGATCTTTCAGAGGGTTCCGCTCCGTTAGTCGCGCCTACTACTAATAATGATTATAAACCTACATATATTCAGCTTCCTAAAGGAAAAGACGGGTCCGGCTATGTAAGCAGGGCGGGGTATTTCAGGACATATCATGACCGGACCTCCGTTATAGAGCGGTACCGGTATGATACTTCACAGGCTTCATTAAGAGACAGTTTCTCACTGCCATCCAACTTTCAGGGCAGGGCGGCCTTTTTTCAGAATAGAGATGCCTGGGTTCTCTATGATGAGGGGGAGCAGACCCTGCATCTTATGCGCGGATGGTGGTAACGGGGCGAAAAGATGGGAATGTTTAAACGGTTCTGGGTGTTAATGTGGTTATGTTGCAGTTCCCTGGTTGTCTTTGCCCAGACAGAGCCTACGGGAGAACTTTCTGAACTCCCTGGAACGGGTATGAACCAGGGGGTGCTGCGGTCCTTTGTTGTACTCTGCTCCGATTCCATGGAAAATCCCTGGGTATCTTCTCTCCTGCAGACTATGGGCCGTCTCCCCAGGATCCGTGAACTATATCTCTGGCCCCAGCGGTTCCCCTCTCAGGAGCCGGCAGTTCAGAAGGATACGGCCATAGCTATTATGCCCGATTCAGAACTTGCCAAAGCCCTCCGCTGGGCCGCATTACATGATTTTTCATTTGTGCTCTCTGTAGAAGGCCATCAAGACCCTGCCAATAATGGTACAATCCAGATACAATTCCGGGTCTTTTCTGTGCTATCAGGTCGGGAACTCCATGCGGGAACTTTTCAGGATGGGGTATTTTCTGAACAGGACCTGTATCAAACCTTCTGGCTGCCCCTCTTAGCGGTGTTGGATTCTCTGGAAGCTCAGAAAGGGCAGGGCGCCCTTACGGTGCATGCAGTCCCGGGAACAAGAATTTCTGGGTTAACTGAAAAACCAGTTTCAGTTGACCAGAGTGGAGAAACGGTAATCCCCCTTATTGTTCCAGGCACATACTCCTATCGTGCCAGTGCCACGGGGTACCGGGGTAGAGAAGGAATCTATACGATGGCAGAAAGCCCAGCAGAACTCTTTATTGAGCAACAACGGGCGAGCAAATGGCTCATCGAACTGGGAAGCCTGATGGGGCAATTCGGAGAACTATGGGCACACCGGCTCCTTTTTAATGAACAGTATTGGATTGGATTTGGGCTGCAAGAGTACTGGATTGGAACCTATTTTCCTTCGCCGGATGATAGGGGCCGTTATTCCTATCCTGTTGTTTCCCTCCCCCTTTTACAGCCCGGTATTACCATCGGGGGACGCCTGGCGGATGATCTGCATTTTTTGCGTCCCTATCTTGCTGCTACATTCATGCTTCGCCTGAATACCTCCCTGCTCAGGCTGGATCCTGCAGCGGCCATGGTGGTGGAAGGGAAGGGCGGGCTCGAATGGAAACTTGCGCCTGGCTTTGCTGTCTTTTTTGACCTTGGAGCTTCGTTTTATCCCTTCTGTAATGGTATCTACCTGGCTGCAAGCCGCGGAGGGGAAAGCAGGGCTCCATCAACCTACTTATTTTCCGAATCCTGGTATCTGGAAATTCCTGTATACCGTTTGGGAATGAGGTTCTTCCTATGAAACACCGGCTTAACTGTTTGTCTTGGGCCCGCAAATATGGGATCTTTCTGGTTACAGGTATGAGCCTGGTTTTTGCTTCCTGCTGGCATCCTCCCTTTAGTCCCGAAGTGTCCGCCTCGCTCCTGACTTCGGAAAAACTGGGGAAACCGGTCTGGCAGGTAAAAGTGCGACTTCCCTATAACGCCCGGGGCGGATATTACCTGCCTTCCCGATATAACTATAATAGTGGAATGTGGATTGGCCGTGATCCTGACAGGCTGCAACTTATGGGATTTTGGTATGATTCGGCCTTAATGAAGGGAATGGTCGATAACTATATTGATATTCCTGTTCAGGGTGCTACAATTCTTTCGGTCCTGCCCTCATCAGGTAATCAAAATGTGTTCTTTTTTACCTACCCCGGTTTTAACCGGTGGGGAAGCTATAGTAATTTTAATGTTTCACCTACTTATGGGACCAAGGTCGGTACCGGGTTCAGGTTTGGTGATGATGCTTACAATTTTAATGATACCCTTTATTGGGCTGAAATAAGCGATAACACAATAACACTTTACAAGCTTCTCGTAGACGGGAGCGATCCGACATTTACTTTAATATCCCCCACTAATATTGGCACCCTTAATTCTCTGCCGCCGGTGCTTCCTGCTGCCATAAGCTTCGCCGCACTTGGTCCCGATAATGCCCTGTACATTTCGGGGACCCTGCAGGATGGTTCTGGGGTAACCTATCGTTGGAAGAGCCTAACAGAGAACCCGGAACAGCTCCCGATCGATAAGCCCCTTACGGGTATGCTCGCTGACGGGAGGCTTATGGCAGACACCGGAGACCGGCTGTATATCTATACACCGGATGGTTCTCCAGGTTTTGTTGTTTCTACCGGGGCCCTTCACTTTTCCTATGAACGCTATGATTCGGCTAAACTCCGCTGGACAGCAGTCTTTACCCGGACGCTGGAAATTCCGGTCTCAAATAATGATGGTTGGGACTATCTTATTTCAGTGTATGAGATTCCTACGGACCAGCTGGAAACTATTGCTTTTTAAGCACCATGCCTTTCAATCAGTCCCGGAAGAGGGTTTCGCCCTTTACAAGCCATGAGAAACCAAAAGCCCAGAGGGCCAGGGTTTCCAGAATGAGGACCGGTGCCCATCGGCTCACCATGGTTCCCTGAAGGAAAAGCATGTATATCACGATACCCGCCAGGCTTGCCAGGATAGCTATTCCGCAGACCCGATAGATTGTGTTCCGTAACAGCTTTTTAGGTCCCGGCTGTTTGGTTCCAGTTTTGGTAAAAAGGAAGTAGGCATTATATGCAAGGAGCAGGAAAAAGATGAATGCCCAGAGGACGTGCAGTGTTCCTGAAAGTTCAGGAGAAAGCTGAAATACCCCCAGGGGCTGTGTGGTATCAGGAACAGAACCGGTGGGGAAGAGGGCTACCGCGATGGCAAACATACCGGACAAGTTAGTAACCAGGTTATCCTGAAAATCATATCCATGATAGCTTATAAGAAACAGTCCTACTGCCCAGAGGGTTCCGACAAAGACATCCTGCATATTGGTATGATAATAGGAGCTGATTGACCCCTGAATCCCGTTGCCTTTCTGTAAAAAGCCCCCTAAAACAAGGACCACCGGCAGGGCCATGCCCAGAATGCCGATAAATCTTCGTAAAACCTTGTATGATATAATAATACTTTTATTACGTTTTGCTGGCATAAAGGCTCCTTTTTATGGCTTATTCTGGCCTATCTCAGCCCCCGCTGCAGTGCTTCGATATAGGTCAGCATCGCCTGGTTATCCCGGTAACGGGAAGCCAGGTCCTGAAAATACCGGGATCGGCTGGCAGCATCCTTCAGCTTAAAGGCCGTATCGGCAATCGTCATGGCGTTGTACAGACTTTCTTTCTGTCCCGCTTCGATAAATGCCCGTTCATACCGTTGTATCCGTTCCCGCAGATCCGGAAAAACTCGCTGTACCTCGGAATTAGTTAAGAAGGTGTCCAATTGAGCTCGGGCGGCAATCAATGAACCGCTGCCACCTCCTGCTACAATCCGGTCCTCTTCCTGTTGATACCTCTGGTATGCCTGATTCAATGTATCATATTGCTTAACAATTTGGGTAAGCCGTTCATTTTCAGTTCTGAGCGCAGCCAGGTCCTGTTCGAGGGTAGTGGTGTTCTGTGGCATGCCGGCACCGGCAGGCCCTGCCGCAGTTTGAGCGGCGGCTGTTTTAGATCGCTGCCGTTCTTCTTCTAACAGCCGTTCCAGTTCTGCGATTTGTTTGTCCTTGTCCTGTACTCCCTTGTCTGAAGTAGTACGGAGTGTGCTGAGTTCTGCTGTAAGCTGGGTTACCCTTTTTTCCAACTCAGCAATGTTGCGGTTAAATTCATCCTTTGTCTGTTCGTTTTCACGGATCAAGTTAAGCACAGCCGTGTCTATCCCCTCCAGAGCAGAACCGGTCTGTTCCGCATTGGGGTATTTCCTTAAAAGACTGGCATAGGTTTTAATAGCCTCGGTCCACTTCCGCTCGTCCAGTTCATTTTTACCCCGCCGGATAAGGTTCCGGGCCTCATTGGTATCCGCTGCGCTGAGTTGAGCCTTGTTCTGTTCTACCGCCAGGGCAGAAATTCCCTGGGTTACCTGCAGGCTTTCCTCCGCAGAGAGCCCCAGGGCCTGCAGGGCTTCACCATAGGCCAGGCTTGCGGCGGTATAATCCTTGTTATTCCGGGCTGAACTTGCCCTGCTGAGGGCTGTGAGAGCTCTTTTAAGAGATTGTTCCCGTTCATTTAAGGCCCGATTTAGAAAATATTGATGAGCCTCAGTCACTTCAGGAATCCTGTTCAGAGCTTTTTGAAAAGCTTCTGCGGCTCCATCGGCATTGTTATTCTGCAGGGCGGTACGGCCTTCCTGTACGGCGGTACGGATTGCCGCCAGAGCCTCCGCCTGGGCAAGAAGCAGGTTTGTATCAATGCTGCTCCGCTCTACTTCGAGCCGGGCCATCTGCCCCATAACATCGAGGGCAAAGAGATCGCCGTTCCGCCGTTTCTGCAGGGATGGCAGGCTGGATAGGGCTGGGTCGTTGATAAGCGTCTTCAGACTGTTGATGCTTTTTAGTGCATCGTCGAAGCGGCGGTTCTGAAAGGAGCTCTGAATAGCCTGATAGAGCCCCGCGATCTGATCCTCCGCTGCGGCAGCTGCCCGGCGCTGTTCATCAATCCTGGCTAATTCCTTCTTTGCCTCTTCGAGGCTTGCACTTGCCTGGGCAGCGGCACTGGCCAGTTCCTGGGTTTTCTGTTCCAATGAACTGCGGAGCTGCTGTTCCCGCTGGCGGGCCTCTTCCTGGATCTTCTGCCGTTCTGCGTTCAAGGATGCAATGGTACTAGAGTATTCCTGCCGCAACTTAGCATAGGAAGCCTCCGCTGCAAGCCGTTCCTGCTCCAACTGTTTCTGGAATTCATCAAGCTTTTGTTTATAAAAAGTCAGCCGTTCTGCTTCGAACTTTTTTAACCGTTCCTGAATAGCCGCTTCTGAAAGACCCTGTTTCAGGAGCCGTTCCCGCTCCTGCTCCACCTCTTTCCGGACAAGATCCTTATATTCCGCTTCTTTCTGGGCCAGGCGTTCCTCAAAGGTGGCTTTTAAGGATGCCTGCTCTTTTTCCAGATTCGCCAGCCGTGCCTGGAATTCAGAAATCTCCTGTTCCTTCCGGGCCAGCTGTCCCTCCGCTTCTTTCTTTATTTCCTGTATGAGTTTACCTTCCGCACTGCTTAACACCGTACCGGTCCGTTGTATCTCGGTAGTTTTCTGAGAAAAAAACTGTGAAAGGCCATAGAGGGCAAGGACCGTGGTTCCAATGATGATTATATTCACCACCAGGGGAAAGACCATACCATGCTTCTGAGCCTTTACTGCAAAGGCTTTTGAATCAAAGGTGCGTCGATGTTGCCGGGTGATTTTTTCAATCTGAGCGATGATCTCTTCCCGGTCTGCGGGACTTATACCGGTAGTCGTATCGGTGTCTCCAGGCTTTATTTGCAGCTTTTCTTCCGCCTTTTTCAGCAGACCCCCATTGTTCATAGCAATTCCGTCCTTATATAACCTCAACTATCAGTGCGACACTGCTCCAATTCTTCTAATCGGCGGTTATCCAGCTTAATATGAAGGTTTTTTTCCTGGGTAGGAATTACGAGCCCTTTGGGGCCGTTCTTTGCCCGACGCAGAAATTTTACCGGTGTATAAAAAAGGTCCCCTTCGCCATTATTCCGGCCCTTGGAATAAAAAAGGGCAAGATTGCCCGCATCCAGGAGTATGTCCAGGGGGACAGTTTTTCCGGGCCGAGCCTTAATAAACACATAGGAGCCGGGGTAGTCCCGGGCATGGAGCCACAGGTCCGAACCTTTAACATGGTGACGCAGGAGATCATCGTTTTCAGCCCCATCCCTGCCGACTATAAGCATCCATCCATGGCGGAGAAAGGTAAGGCCAGGCCGTTTTTTGTCCACGGGTTTTATTACCTGCCGTTCCTTTTGCAAGGCCCGGTGGAGCCGTAAGGGGTTTTCTTCCGAAAGTAGCCTGGTCAGTTCTGCTTCGAGCCGCTTAGTTTCTGCCTCGCCCCGTTCTATTTCTTCAGCGACCTCGCTGAGCCCCGTTTTGGCCTTATGGTACTGTTCATAGTAGGCTTCAGCGTTGGCCTGGGGACTTTTCAGAGGATCCAGTTTGATTCGCACCTGTTCATCATTGTAAAAATTGATGCCCTCGAACCAGGGGTCACCGGTTTTTATCTGGTGAAGGTTGGCCATCAATATATCCCCGTATTCTTTGAGGGTGTTCCCCTTTTCGTAGGTCCTTTGTTTTTCCCGCAGCCGTTCAAGGGAAGCCGCAAGGCGGCCCAGGCGGCCTTCGTAGAGTTTGCGTACCTGGTCCCGCAGGGCTTCCAGCGACAGGGCGCCCCCATGTTCTGCATAGTATGCGTCGAGTTTTTCATTAAAGGTGCCGCTGCCTTCTAAGCAGCGGACTTCGTAGGTCCGCTGTGGACGAGCCGGCTGTTCGCTTAAGGTATCTGCACCATTGGTTCTTCCTGTTGCAGCCTTCTCTGAGGCTGTGGGTTCAGATACCACCTCTGGTGTATAACGGCCCCCGGTAATTTCGCCCCGCCGGGGACTGCGGCGCATCACATCCAGAATAGTTCCTTCCGTATCGGTAACGATGACATTGGCCGCATTGGACCAGAGCCGTATATACATCCGGTACTGCAGCTCTCCCCGCTGGATTGTAAACCGTACAATCCGGTCCTCACCTAGCTGTACCGCCTCGGTAATCCAGCCGTTTACGAGCCGGGATTTTATAAATTCCGCAAAACGCAGGGGTTTTTCCGGTTTTGGTACCGCCCGATATGTGGCATGGAGCCTGCATGCCCCAGGGGTTAACGCAACAAGCAGGGTCGTTGCCTTCCCCTCTTTATAGAGCTGCAGGGCCAATACATCATAGGCACTCTGAATTACCCGCTGAATCTGGGATCCTGCCAGGTTGAGTTCCGAAAGTACTAAATTTATCTCTTTCCAATTTAATGACATAAGCTCTCTATATACTATACTTTAGCACATACAGCCAAA